>NZ_CASQFS010000005.1:0-161239 GCF_949428155.1 Alistipes sp. UBA6068
TTTCACCTTTCACCTTTCACCTTTCACCTTTCACCTTTCACCTTTCACCTTTCACTTTTGACCTTAATAAAACGTTCCTTTCGGGGCGAAGATGGGGTACCCCAGGTTGAACGTCAGGTACATGTTTTTCCAGTCGTGGAGGTCGTATTTGGTGAGCGCGAGGCTCACGGGGCCGATGGGCGTATGGTAGACCAGCGAAGCCTCGGCGATGTAGTGCCACTGTCGGTCCGGGCGGCCGGAGAGCGTGGGGAAGTCGTGCCGTTCGCGGTACATGGCGTAGATGCCCGTGCGGAAGAAGAAGTTGGGCAGGATGTCGAAAGTGGGCATGGCTCCTCCGGCGATGAACCGCCGGGCCTGGAAATCGGGCATGTAAATCATCCGCGCGTGGGAGACCGGGGCGTAGGCCGGCATCGCCATGAGGGTCGCGGCATCGGTGGTGAAGTCGGGCAGCGTCGTGGTTACGGCGTCGATGTCGAGCCCGACCGAGAACCAGCGGCACGCCGGGATGTCGAAATAGGCGTCCCACGAAAAGCGGCCGCCGAACCATTGCCGGGTCCGTTTTTGGGTGAAGCGGCGCGTCTCGAAAGGCCGGAACTTGTCGAGCCCGCGGACATAGACGAGCGAGAACGAAAGGTCGGTGCCGCGCCGCGGATAGAGGAATTTGTCGAGCGTGTTGCGCGCTACTTCGGCCTTGACCCCGAGGAAGTTGAAGCGCGTTTGGTCGGTGTCGTCGGCGGGCTGGCGTTCGGATTCGTAGCGGTAGTTGATGCGGCCGCCGTTGGCGTGGACCATCAGCACGCTGCGGCGTGTGAGCGGAATTCCGGCTCCGAGGGTCAGAAAACTTTGGCCCTCCTTGACGGACTGGATGTTGTCGACCTTGGTGAGCCGGCCGAACGAACCATGGCCGTAGTTGCTGGTCGAAAAGACGTAGGAATACTCCAAAAAGACCGGATACCGCATGTAGAAGTCGGTGCGGCCCCCGACGGTGCCCCACGTGTAGAGCGGGCCGAGGTAGAGATCGAGGTCGAACTGCTGGGCCGTGCGGCCGACGGCCTGGTAGTCGATTCCCAGATAGATTTGGTTGAAGGGGGTTGAGGAGACGTTGCCGCCGATCGTGAGCCGGAAATTGGGTTTGTTGCCCAGCCGGGTGCGGAACGAATAGCGGTCGCGGACCGAATCGAAGCGCACCGACGGGTATTCCATGGTGAAATCGCCGTCGACCAGCACGCTGTAAAGGTTGTCGCGCAGTTCGCCGAACTCCATTTCGCGCTGCCCGCCCGACGTGCGGCGGTCGACCTTGATGATGTCGCGGATGTAGGCGCGCTGTGCCGGAGTGAGACCGTCGAAACGGTAGTCGTCGAAGATCAGCGGCGGGCATTGGGCGCGGAAAGCCTCGCGGCGGGCGGCGCTCTGCTCGGGGGTGCGGCGTGTGCCGATGCGTGCCAGAATCTGCGGCATGGCGGCCATGGCATCGGCATAGCCCGTGTCCATGATGGCATCGGCCTGGTCGAAGTCGAGCATCCCGACCTCGATGCCCCGGCGGATGGTGACGCTGCGTTCTTCGGGCAGGGTGTAGTCGGTGTTCTGCATGGCCAGCATGAACGCCTGGTCGAACAGGCTGCTTTCGGGGCTCGGGGGTGCGTTGCCCTTGGTGCAGATCGACCCGATGATGAATTCGGGCCGGAACCGTTCGTCGAGCGGCTTCCACGGGAAATTGTCGAAGATGCCGCCGTCGTAGAGCAGCATCGAATCGCGGGTCATGGGCTTGAACACCAGCGGGATGGACATGGACGAGCGGACCGCTTCGCCGAGGTCGCCGCTGTCGAGGACGGCCGGGACGCGCTGGTTCATGTCGCTCGCCACGCAGAGGAACGGGACCATCAGCCGGTCGAAATCGCCCCGCGAAGCGGCCGTCGCCGGGGCGAAAAGCTCGGCGAAGGCCATGTCGATCTGGGTGGACGAAATCAGGTTGGTCGGCACGCGGAACTTGCCGCTGGGCTTGCTCATGTCGAACCGGAAGCTGACGATGGAGGGTTTGCGGCTCAGCTGCCGGTGGTAGGAGAGGTAGCGGGTGGGGTCGATGCGCCCCGAGACCCACTCCTTGACCACGCCCGACGAGACGATGGCCCGCATTTCGGCCGGAGAATAGCCTGCGGCGTACATGGCCGCGACGATGGAGCCCATCGAGGTTCCCGCCACGCAGTCGATGGGCACGCCCTGTTCTTCGAGCGCTTCGAGTACGCCGATGTGGTAGAGCCCCTTGGCGCCGCCGCCGCTCATGACGACGCCTATGCCGTGGCGGCCGGCCGCGGGAGCCGGCTCCTGGGCGCGGACAGGGCCGAACGCCGGGAGGAGGGCAAGAAGAAGAAAAAGATATTTGCGGTGCATCTGAAATTTTTTCTAACTTTGCATGTTAAAGCCCCTTTCCGCAGGGCGGGGGAAGCCAAAAGTAGGCAAAAAGGATAAACTGACAAAATATGACCGACAAAATCAATGAACTTCTGCGACTTGTCGAAGAGTTCAAACCCAAGGCCGCGGCCGAAATCGAGGAATTCCGCATCCGGATTCTGGGCAAGAAAGGCGAACTGAATGCGCTCATGGAGGAGTTCAAGACGGTGGCTCCCGAACTCAAGCGGGAGTTGGGCCAGCAGCTCAACCGGCTCAAAAACGAAGCCACGGCGCGCATCGGTTCCCTGCGCGAGGAGCTGCAGAACGCCGTGAGCGACACGGCCGCTTCGTCGGGCGACCTCACGCGGCCCGGTTCGGCGCAGCAGTTAGGGTCGCGCCATCCCATTTCGCTGGTGCGGAACCAAATCGTCGAGGTCTTCTCGCGGCTGGGCTACACGGTGGCCGAGGGTCCCGAAATCGAGGACGACTGGCATGTCTTCTCGGCGCTGAACTTCCCGCCCGAGCACCCGGCCCGCGACATGCAGGACACGTTCTTCGTCGAGAAGAATCCCGACATCCTGCTGCGGACCCACACTTCGTCGATCCAGGTCCGGACCATGGAGCATCAGAAACCGCCGATTCGCGTGATCTGCCCGGGCCGCGTGTTCCGCAACGAGGCGATTTCCTACCGCGCGCACTGCATTTTCCACCAGATCGAGGGCCTTTATATCGACGAGGGGGTGTCGTTCGCCGACATGAAGCAGTCGCTGCTCTACTTCGCCAAGGAAATCTTCGGCGAGCAGGCCGTTATCCGCATGCGCCCCTCCTACTTCCCCTTTACGGAGCCGTCGGCCGAAGTCGACGTGTCGTGCAACCTCTGCGGCGGCAAGGGGTGTCCGGTCTGCAAGGGTACGGGATGGCTTGAAATCATGGGATGCGGCATGGTCGACCCCAATGTGCTGGAGGCTAACGGCATCGACCCGCAGAAGTATTCGGGTTTCGCCTTCGGCATGGGGATTGAACGCATCGCCATGCTCAAATACGGAGTGAAAGACCTGCGCCTTTATTTCGAGAACGACGTGCGCTTCCTGCACCAGTTCGACGAGGCGCTCTGAATGCGATGAGACGCCCGGCAGCCATATCGTTCGTGTGTGCGGCGTTCTTCCTGACGGTTTCGGCGGCCGGGAAGAGCCCCTCGCCTGCGCCCGTCTGGGCCGATTCGCTGCGCAGCGTCTACCTCTATACCGAGGGCATCAAGCAGCACGCCATAGCGGGCGATTCGGTCCGGGCGCGCGAGCTTTTCGCGGAGGCTCTCCGGGTCGATTCGGCGTTCGCGCCGGCTTATTACGAGCTGGCCGTGGAGCGCATCGACAAGGCGCCTGCCGAGGCGGCCGAGCTGGCGCTCCGGGCCCACCGCATCGACACGGCCAATCTGTGGTATCATTCGCTCTACGGGCAGGCGCTGGTCTATTCGGGACAGTACGGCCGGGCGCTGGGGGTCTTCCGCGACCTGCGGCAGGCCGACCCCAAGAATCCCGACAACTACCGCATTCTCGCGGCGCTCTATGAGTTGAGCCACCAGCCTTTCGCGGCTATCGCCACTCTCGATTCGGCCGAGATGCGCTTCGGGCGGATTCCGGTGCTGAGCAACATGAAGCGGCAGCTGCTGCTGTCCACCCATCAGACCGACAAGGCAGTGGCCGAGGCCCGTGCGATGGTCGATGCGGCGCCCTACGATGCCGCCAACCGCGTGGTACTGGCCGGGCTCTACGCCCGCACGGGCAAGGATTCGCTGGCGCTGGCCGAGTACGGCAAGGCGCTGGAAGCGAATTCGACGTCGCTCGCCACCCTCGCGGCGCTGTCGGACTACTACAACGACCGCCGCGATTTCCGTTCGATGCTGGCCGTGACCAAGCGCATGTTCGCCCTCGACGCCATGCCCCTGGCAAGCAAGGTCGCGCGCTTCGGGCAGTTCACCTCCGACACCCGTTTCTACCGCGAATTCTACATCCAACTCAACGACCTGGCGTCGATGCTGGCCATCCGCTATCCGCGCGACAAGCAGGCCGTGGAGCTCTATGCCCGCCATCTGATCGCGTCGGGCCAGTTGCAGCAGGCGCTCGAACTCTACAAGCTGCACACCCACGACACGCCGCCCGAAGAAGACTACTTCACTTCGGTCATCGACATCGAGACTTACCTGCGGCGGCCCGATTCGGTCGAACTTTACGTCGGCCGCGCCTTGACGCTCTTCCCCGACCGTCCGGTTTTCCACATCGCCAAGGGCAACGCGCTGAGTTATTCCAAGCGCTACGGTCCGGCGCTCGAAGCCTACCGGGCGTCGCTGCGGCTGGCCGATACCGATTCGCTCCGCGGGGTGATCTGGGGGCTGACGGGCGACACGTGGCACCAGATGGCCGTGGGTTCCGCATTCGCCGACGAATCGCCGACGGCCCGTTCTGCGGCCGCCCGGCGCAGGGCGCTCGATGCCTGTTTCCGGGCCTACGACCGCAGTCTGAAGCTCCTGCCCGACAATCCGCTGGTGCTGAACAACTATGCCTATTTCCTGGCTGTCGAGGACCGGGAGCTCGAAAAGGCCCTCGCCATGTCGAGCCGGGCCGTGGCGCTGACGGACAACAATCCCACCTACTTGGACACCCATGCGTGGGTGCTGTTCCGGCTGGGCCGCACCGAGGAGGCGCGCAAAATCATGCAGCAGGCCGTGGCGCTCGACAACCGCAACAGCCCGGAGCTGCTGGTCCACTACGGCGACATCCTCGATGCGCTGGGCGAACGCTTCATGGCCGAAACCTATTGGCGCAAGGCGCTCGAAAAGGGCTACGATGCCGCGGCCATCGCCCGGCGCGTGGAATCCGCCAAAAAGAAATGACCCGCCGATGAAACCGTTCCGTATTCTGCTGACCCTCCTGTTGCTGTTCCCGGTGTGTTCGGCCGTGGCGCAGAACGACCGCCGCATCGAGGAGCAGAAGCGTGTCATCGCATCGCTCGAAAAGAAAATCGCGGCCGAGGAACAGCAGATTGCCAAGCTGAAGAAAGGCCGTGCCGCAACCGAGGAGCGGGCCCGGCGGCTGGCGCGGCAAATCGAATCGCGCATCCGGCTGATGGACGAGACCGAGAAGCAGGCCCAGCTGCTGCGCGAAGAAATCCGGCGCAAGGACCGGCTGGCGGGCGACCTGACGACGGCTTGCCGCCGCCACCGCGAAGAATATGCCGAGATGGTGCGCGAATCGTACCGCAACTATCGCCACCAGAATTACCTCACCTATCTTTTTTCGTCGCGCGACTTCCTGGACATGGCGCGCAGAATCGCCGCACTGCGCGAAATCGCGGCCATGCGCGAACGCAAGCTGGAGGAGATAACCACCCTTTCGGACCAGGTCCGGACCGAGAAGGAGAAGCTGGCGGCCCGCCAGAAATCGCTCGACGCGGTGACCCGCAAGCTGGCGACGCAGAAGAAGGACCTCGAACGCGACGCCCGCAATGCGCGGTCGGAAATCCGCCGGATGTCGGAGCGCGAGAAAACGGCCCTGCAGCGCAAGGTGGCACAGCAGCAGCAGCTGAGCGTGGCCATCAGCGCCCTGCGCAAGCTGACCAAAGGCAACAAGGCGGGCGCGTCGTTCTCGTCGAGCACTTCGGGCCTGCGGCTCCCGGTGGCTTCGGGCCGGGTGAAGCGCTACCGCGAGAACATGGCCGAAATCGTGGGTCCCAAGGGGGCGCACGTGGTCTCCATCTACGAGGGCAAGGTGGTGGAAATCAAGCGCAACCGCATCACCGACAAGTTCGACGTCTTCATCGCCCACGGCGAATACATCACCTCCTATGCCAACCTGGGTGCCGTCACGGTCGAGAAAGGGCAGAAAGTGGCCCGCAACCAGCAGATCGGCATCATCGGTTCGGGGGTCGACGCGCTGACGATGCAGGTCGAATACAAGCTCGTTTTCGGCATCTATCCGCCCGATCCGTCGCAGCGTCTGCTGGCGGAAAACTGTTTCAAGAAATGATACGCTACTATACCGACGACTGCTCCTACCGGCTGCCGCAGAAGCGGCGCACGGCGGCTTGGCTGCGCGCTGCGGCCGAGAGCGAGGGCTACACGCTGGGCGACGTGAACTACATCTTCTGTTCGGCCCGCCGCCTGCTGGAGATGAACCGCCAGTATCTGGGGCACGATTATTTTACGGATGTCATAACGTTCGATTACAGCGACCGGAAGGGTTCGCGCGTGGTCTCGGGCGACGTCTTCATCGACGTGGAGACCGTGGCCGACAATGCACGGCAGTACGGCGCCACACGCTTGCAGGAGATGCGCCGGGTGGTGGTCCACGGGCTTCTGCATCTCTGCGGCCAGCGCGACAAAACGCCCCGCGCCAATAGGCAGATGCACTCCAAGGAGGACAAGTATCTCAAAGCATGGGAGTGCGAACGATGAAGTCCCTTCCGATGGTGAAAGCGCTGGTGCCGTTCGCGGCGGGAATTGTGCTGGCGGAGTATTTCGCAGTGCCGTGGTGGTTGTTCGCCGCGGCTTTTTTGTTGTGCGGAGCGCTGGCGCTGCTGTTGCGTTCGTGGGCTGCGGTCGTAGGGTTGTTGGTGGCCGCCGGGTGGGGTGCCTGTCAGCTGCATGCGCCCGTGCGGACGGTTCCGGCGGGGGTCTTCTGCGAATGGCAGGTCGAAATGGAGGAACTGCCCTCGTTGAGGAGCCGTTCGGTGGCGGCCTCGGGGCGTGTCCGGGCGTGGCGCCTGCCGTCGGAGGAGGGGTGGCATCCGGCCGACGACCTGGTGCTGCTGCGGGCCGATTCGTCGGCGATGCTGCCCGACGGAGGTGCGATTCGCGGCATGGGCAAAATCTATCCGCTTCGGGGCGGTCCGGAAAGCTATCGGCGGCTGATGGTGCGCCGCGGCGTGGCCGGAACGCTTTGGTTTTCGGCTTATGAACCCGTCGAACGGGTGCCCGGCAGCCGTCCGGGGCTGCATCTGCTGGCGGCGGCTCGGATGAAACGGGTTTGCGGCGCCGGCGATGCCGGGGCGGTGGTGCGGGCCATGACGGCGGGCGACCGCAGCGGCATCGGGCCCGAACTGCGGACGGCTTATGCCCGCAGCGGCATGTCGCACCTGCTGGCCGTGTCGGGGCTTCATACGGGGCTTGTTTTCCTGCTGGCGAACTGGGTGCTGCGGGGGCTGACGCTGTGGCGTCGGGGTCACCTGCTGCGCGATGCGCTGGCCGTGGGGTGCGTGTGGCTCTATGTCGCGGCCGCGGGGTTTCCGCCCAGCGCCGTGCGTGCGGCTGTCATGTGCTCGCTGCTGCAGCTGGCGGTCGCGTCGGGTTCGGAATATGTCGCGCTGAATGCCCTTGCTGCTGCGGCGTTGGGCATGCTGCTGTGGAATCCTGCGTGGATCGGCGACATCGGGTTTCAGCTTTCGTTCGTGGCTGTGGCGGCTATCCTTGCGTGGGCTGTGCCGATGTGCCGACGGCTGCGGACGGGCCGCCGGGCGGTCGATGCGCTTTCGGGAATCCTCGTCGTCGGGCTCGCGGCTTCGGTGGCTACGGCACCGCTGGTTTCCCATGCGTTCGGCATCGTTCCCGTGGCGGGGCTGCTGCTCAATCCGGCGGTCGTCCCGCTGGCGGGCGTGGTGGTGTGCTGCGGGGTTTTGGGTCTGCTGGTGCCGGGAGTGCCTGCGGTCGGCGAAGCGGCAGCCTGGGCGCTGAACGCGCTGGCCCGCGGGGTGGCGTCGCTGCCGGGCGGAGCGGTGGAATATACGCTGTCGGCCGGAGGAACGGCGGTCTGCTACCTGCTTTTTGCGGGTGCGACGGCGGCGTGGTGGTGCAAACCGAAAAAAAACGTACATTTGCCCGTATGATTGCCCCCGAGGAATACGAACTGCTGGTGAGCGGTGCGGTGACCCGTGCCGTGGCGGAAAACCGCGGCCGCGACCCGCTGGAAGTGGCGCTCGACGCGCGGGTGCCCCATGCGCGGATTGTCGCCACGCAGGTCAAATATCTGCAACGCGCGGCGCGGAAACTGCCGTCGTATGCCGCCGCGCAGTGCATCCTGCCGCCGCTGGCGTTCGAGCAGGCGTCGAGCGAACGCTGTGCGGAGCACAAGAACATCGCAGGCGATGCGGTGCTCGACCTTACGTGCGGGCTGGGGGTCGATGCTCTGGCGCTCAGCCGCAGGTTCGGCCGGGTGGTGACGCTCGAACGCGATGCCGTGCTGGCCCGCATTGCGCAGGAGAATTTCCGGCGGCTGGGCGTTGCGAACGTGGAGGTCGTCTGCGCTCCGGCCGAGGAGTACCTGGCCCGGACGCAGGAGCGGTTCGATTGGGTCTACGCCGATCCCGACCGCCGTTCGGCGACGGGCCGCAAGCTGGTGCGGCTGGAGGATTGTTCGCCTTCGGTTCCGGCCTTGCTGCCTGCAATCCGGCGGGTCGCGGGGCGGCTGTGTCTGAAGAATTCGCCCCTGTTCGACGTCGGCGAAGCCTTGCGGCTCTTTCCGCAGAGCCGTGTGGAAGTGGTCTCGCTGGAGGGCGAATGCAAGGAGGTGCTGGTCTACGACGACGGCAGCGGCCCGGCCGTGACGGCCACGGCGCTCGGCAATCCGGACCGTGAATTCACCGCGTGTCCCGGTGCTTCGGTGCCGCTTCCTGAAACGTTCGACCCGCAGCGCTATGCGTGGCTGACGGTGCCCGATGCGGCGTTGCAGAAAGCCCGGCTGGCGCGGCTTCAACTGGCTGGACAAGCCGACATCTGGAGCGACAACGGCTTCGGGTTCTCGGTGCGGAAGCCCGAGGGAGTGCTCGGCAAGGTATTCGCAATCGAGGCCGTCGAGCCCTACGACCCCCGGCGGCTGCGGCGCGAGCTGGGCGGCCGGGGTGCGACGATACTCAAGCGCGACTTCCCGCTGTCGGCCGACGAAATCATGCGCCGCACGCGGCTGCGCCCGGGCGACGACGTGCGGCTGGCTTTCACGAAAATCGACGGCCGCTTTTGGACGGTCCGTCTGAAATGACTACTTTTGTAGGGAGCGGGGGCTGCCGAGGCGGGAAAACCTGCATCATGGATACTAAACATTCGGAACTTTGAAAATCAAGCAGATAATCACCTATTTCACCGACACCATTTTCCGGCGCGACGTCAGCGAGTGGCGCAGTCCGGTGGCGCGGTGGCTGGTCCAGCAGTACAAACTGCTGTTCTACACGGCCCGCGGGCTGTTGGAGCACGGCACTATCGTGCGTTCGGCGGCGCTGACTTTCTACACGCTCATGTCGCTGGTGCCGATTCTGGCGGTGGTCTTCGCCGTGGTCAAGGGCTTCGGGCTGGCCGACGGGCTGGTCCAGGGTCTCTACGGCCTTTTTCCGCAGAGCCCCGAGATGATCGACTACGTCGTCACGTTCGCCGAAAAGGCGCTGGCCCGCACGCAGGGCGGTGTGGTGGCGGTCGTGGCGCTGGTCATGCTGTTCTGGGCCGTGATACGGGTGTTCGGGTCGATCGAGAACGCTTTCAACAACATTTGGGAGGTCAAGGTCGAACGCAGTATCGCCCGCCAATGGAGCGACTACATCGCCATCGTCATGATAGTGCCGATTCTGTGGGTCATCGCGGGGGCGCTGGGCGGCTATGCCCGCCAGCTGCTCGGCTTCGGCGACGGCTGGCAGTGGACGCTGCTTTCGCGGCTGGCTTCGGTGACGGTCATCTGGGGAATGTTCACCTTCTTCTACATGGTCATTCCCAACGCCCGGGTGCGCCTCTCAAGCGCTCTGATGGCGGGCATCGTGGCCGGAACCGCCTTTGCGCTGTTCCAGTGGGGCTATCTGTACGTGCAGCGATGGATGACGTCGTACAATGCCATCTACGGCAGTTTCGCGGCGCTGCCGCTCTTCCTTATCTGGATGCAGACTTCGTGGGAGATTCTGTTGTTCGGCGGCGAATTGTCGTTCGCCTACCAGAATATTTCGCGTTTCTGCGAGGAGCGTGAATCGCTGCTGGTGAGCTATGACCAGCGTCGCAAGCTCCTGCTGGCGGTCATGCTGACGGTGGTGGACTATTTGCGCAGTCATGGCGGAGCGATCCCGGCGGAGACGATCCGGCAGCGGCTGGAACTGCCGACGCGCATCGTGAACGATGTTCTTTACCAGCTGGTGCAGGCCGGGCAGCTGCTGGCGGTGCCGATGACCGAGAACGAACGCGAAATGGCCTACATTCCGGCGCACGACATCGCTTCGCTGACGGTCTACGGCATTCTCGAAGCCGTGGAGCAGTCGGGGCAGGAGTGTTTCGTCCCGACGCCGACACCCGAATTGCAGCGCATCGACCGCGAAGTGGAATACCTCAAGCGCTGTGCCCGCGAATCGAAGGACAATGTGAAGATAGTCGAATTGCTGGGGAACGAAAAACCCAAGTTGAAAAATTAGAAATTGCTTGCAGAAATACTGCGGTCGGATTTTTTAATTCTTGATTTTCATTGGATAGCATCGTAATCATCGGCAGCGGCAATGTGGCCGAATCGCTGGCTCGGGCGATAGCCGGCAGCGGCCTGCGGCTGGTGCAGGTCTTTGCACGCAACGCCGCCCGGGCACAGGAAGTGGCCGGGCTGGCGGGCTGCGGCTGGGCGACCCGGCCGGAGGAGCTGGCCGAGGCCGATCTCTACCTGCTGGCGGTGAGCGACCGTGCCGTGGCCGAAGTGGCGGCGGCGCTGCCGATACCGGAACGGGCCGCGGTGGCCCATACGGCGGGGTGCGTGCCGCTGGAAGCGCTCCCGGCGAAGTTCGCGCGGCGGGCCGTGTTCTATCCGCTTCAGACTTTCACGCGCGGGCGGCGGGTCGGCTTTGCGGACCTGCCGGTCTTCATCGAAGCGTCGACGCCTGCGCTGCAAACCGAGCTGGAAACGCTCGCCCGGCGGATTACGCGGCATGTCCATGCGGCCGATTCGGCGCGGCGGGCGCGGCTGCACCTTGCGGCCGTCTTCGTCTGCAACTTCGTGAACCACATGTATGCTGTGGGTGCGGAGCTGACGGTGGCCGCAGGGCTGGATTTCGGCCTGCTGAAACCTCTTATCGCCGAGACGACGGCCAAGGCCCTCGACGCCGCATCGCCCGCCGCCGTGCAGACGGGTCCGGCCGTGCGGGGCGACCTTGCGACGCAGGAACGCCACGCGGCGATGCTCGACGACGAACTGCTGCGAACGATTTACACGACAATAAGCCAACACATATGGGAAACTTCAAGGAGGACATAGCCCGCACCGAAGCCTTCGTCTTCGATGTGGACGGTGTGATGACCGACGGGGGCATCGTGCCCACGGCCGAGGGCGATTTCATCCGCCGCTACAACGCCAAGGACGGCTACGCGCTGGCCTATGCCATCAAGATGGGCTACCGGGTCTGCGTCATATCGGGCGGCCGGGGCCGGACGCTGGAACACCGGCTGAAGATGCTGGGAATCAAGGAATACCACCTCGACTGCATGGACAAGATCACCACCCTGCGCGACTATTTCCGCCGCGAGGGAATCGACCCGGCGAACGTCATCTACATGGGTGACGACATTCCCGACCTGGAGTGCATGCGCGAAGTGGGGATTCCGGTCTGCCCGGCCGATGCGGCGCCCGAGGTGGTCGAAGCGTCGCGCTACGTGTCGCAGTTTGCAGGCGGCGCGGGCGCCGTGCGCGACATCGTGGAGCAGGTGCTGCGCGCCCGGGGCGACTGGGCCCGCGATTCGCAGGGCGTCACCCCGTCGAGTCTGGCCGCGTCGAACTGAAACGAAAAATCCGTTTGAAAAAGAAAGGAGAAAGGGCCCTGAGCTCTCTCTCCTTTTCGTCTTATATGGATTTTTAATTTTTCATTTTTAATCCTGCTTCGGCCTTTTTCTTTTTCCTGCGTTCCATGTGGTCGATCAGGTGCAGGCGGAACGCCTCGCGGCGGGCCTTGAGGTTGCGCCGCCAGCCGATCCACCGGGTGTAGCGTTCGCGCTTTTCGGTGTAGATGTCGGGAATGGTAATCAGAATGCCCGTCTCCTCGACGTTGCCGAAATCGGGGTTGGAAACCGTGTCGAACACCCGCATGGTGGGCGAAAGGTTCATGTAGGCGTTGATGAGCGGCGGGATATTCTCGTTGAATTCGCGGATTTTCTGAATGAGAATCCGGTAGTTCTCTTGGTAGTTCTCCCCCGTGAAGAACTGTTCGTAGTAGGGGTCGTTCAAGTCGAGCTGGAGCGGGTGGATGCCCTCGACCAGCCGGTCGCGGTCGGGGAAATAGTGGCGCAGGAACCAAATCAGCGCATTGCGTGCCACGGACTTGTAGGTGGTGTACATGGTCACCTTGCCGAAAAGGTATTTTGCCTTGGGGTTCAGCACGATGAGCGCCCCGAGACCGTCCCACAGATTATCCAGCGCATAGAGGCTCTTGGAGTTTTGCCGGGCCTGGTAGGCGGGCTGCACGAACGAGCGGCCCAGTTCGATGGTGCGGGGCAGGAAGCGCCTCCGGAACTTCTCGCTGAAACGGAAATAGTGTTCGGTCGAGAGGTGGCGCGGGTGCGAGGAGGTGCAGACGATGAACCGATAGCCGCCCACGATTTCCTGGGCCGCGGGGTCCCAGACGATAAGCTGGTAGTAGCCGTCGCCCGCGAGGTCTTCCTCGTCGATGTCGACTTCGCAGCCGGTGCCGCCCCCGGCACCGCGGAACGCCAGTTCGCGCAGGCGCCCGATTTCGCGCATCAGCGCCGGGCATTCGGACGCGGCGAAAATATAGATTTCGTTGTCGGCTTTCTTCGTATCGCGGATTTTGCGCTCGGGCGTCAGCTCCTGCAGCAGCAGGGCCCGGTCCACGGGTGGCGCGATGGGCTGTTCGGATAGTGTTTGCATGGCGCAAAAATAGGAAAATTACCTTTTATCCGGCAGTGCGGCGAGCGTTTTTTCCAAAAAATAGGTTTTTCTGCGTACTTCCTCGGTCTGTTCACGCAACGAACCGAACCGTTGGAGCTCCCCGACGGGAATCGGGTCGCCCACGACGAGCCGGAAATGGCGGCCCGACTGCGAGAACATTTCGTCGGGCAGCCACAGCATTTCGATGTTCGCCTTGATTCCGAGCGCCTTGCGTGCCTGCGCAATCCGGTAGAAGAAGTTCGACAAGTGCCCTTCGACGAAGATAGGCACGATGTCCCGCTGCGATGCGACGGCCTTTTTGATGAAGTTGGGTTTCCAGTCGAGGTCGGTGACGCGGCCCCCGATGCGGCGCGAGCAGAGCCCCGCGGGGAACGTAAGGACCGGCAGGTCGCCGACGAACGCTTCGTCGAAGCGCCGGGCGTAGTCGCTGTTCTGCGACCCGTGCTTGTTGACGGGAATCCACAGCGGCCGCAGGGGTTCCACGTGCATCAACAGGTCGTTGACCACCACCCGGGCGTCGCCGAACCGTTCGGTGAGCTTGTCGGCGAGCATCATCCCGTCCATGCCGCCGAACGGGTGGTTGGCGACGAACAGGTAGCGTCCGGCGGGGTCCAGCTTGTCGAGCCCGATGGCCGAGTAGGTGACCTGCCATTCGCGGAAGCAGGCGCGGATGAATTCCTGGGGCGGCAGGTCCCAGTAGGAGGCCAGAATGTGGTTGATTTCCCGTTCGCGGACGGTGCGGCGGAGCCAGTCGATTGCGAACTGCGGAATCCTGCGGGCCAGCCCGGGCGCTTTCTGCCGGAGTACGCTGGCGATGTCTATCTGTGGCATGTCCTTATGAGGTGAAAAGTGAAAGGTTAAAGGCGGATCGTTCCGCACGAACGTAATCGGGCGTTTCTTGCGGGGCGGCGAAAATCGAAAATATTATCGCCAAATATAAATATTCTTTTTTGGAAATTGTCTAACTTTACACCCAAATTGACTTTTGCTGCCTGACCCATGTCCGCTTACCACACCCCGGTATTGCTCGAAGAATCCGTGCAACTGCTTGCCGTAGAGCCGCAAGGGACCTACGCCGACCTGACGTTCGGCGGGGGCGGTCATTCGCGCCGGATTCTCGCCGAGCTGGGCGACGGAGGGCGGCTCTTTGCGTTCGACCAGGACCGCGACACCCATGCCAACAGGCCCGACGACCCGCGTTTTCATTTCGTGGAGAGCAATTTCCGGTTCCTGCGCGGGGCGCTGCGGCTGCGGGGCGTGGTGCAGCTCGACGGCATATTGGCCGACTTGGGGGTGTCGTCGCACCATTTCGACGAGGTGGAGCGCGGTTTTTCGTTCCGCGGCGAAGCTCCCTTGGACATGCGCATGAACCAGCGGGGCAGGCTGACGGCCGCAGCGGTGGTCAACACCTATGCGGCGGACGACCTGACCCGCATATTGGGCGACTGGGGCGAAATCGAAACCCCGTGGAAAGCGGCCAACTGCATCGTGCGGGCGCGCGGGGCGGGTGCGCTGGAGACGACGGCTCAGCTGGTCGAAGCGGTGAAGCCCTGCACCCCCAGAAAGGACGAAGCGAAGTTCCTGACCAAGTTGTTCCAGGCGCTGCGCATAGAGGTCAACGGCGAAATGGAGGCGCTCAAGATGGCGCTGGAGCAAAGCCTCAAGGTACTGCGGCCCGGAGGACGGCTGGTGGTCATTTCGTACCACTCGCTGGAGGACCGGCTGGTGAAGAACTTCATGCGGAGCGGCAATTTCACGGGCGAGGTGGAAAAGGACTTTTTCGGCCGGGCGCTGACGCCGTTCGAGCCGGTGACCCGCAAGGCCGTGGCCCCTTCGGCCGAGGAGCTGGCCCGCAATCCGCGGTCGCGGTCGGCCAAGCTCCGGGCGGCGGTGAAGAAGCAGGCGGAGCCTGCAAAAACAGGCATGTAACCCCGAAACGATATGTTGCGCGATACGGAATTCGACCCGGTGAATCCGGAAGAGGAGGCCCGCCGCAGGCAGGACGAGGAGCTGGCCCGCAGGGTGCGGCGCGAGGTGCTGCGCATAGGCCGGGGCGAAGCCGACGAGGAAATCCGTGCCGACATGGAGCGGGAAGCCGCCGAGCGCGCCGAAGCCGAGGAGCGCGAAAACAAGGAGCGCCGCCGCAGGGCGAGCCTCGTGCGGCAGTTTTTCACGGGGACGATTCTGGTGCGCGAGGGCGTGTCGCGGTCGTATCCCTACATGCTTTGCATGGCAGTCATGTTGTTCGCCAGCATCTTCGTGATGTTCATGGCCCTGCGGCTCGACATGCGCCATACCGAACTCGAACGCGAGGTGCAGAAGCTGCGCGAACGCTCCATCAGGCTCGAAGAAGAGCGTTTCCGCACCACGACCCACTCGGCCATCGTCGAGCGGCTGCGCCAGCGCAACATACCCCTTTACGATCCGCCTGCGCCGGGCGAAACCATCGGCGGCGAAGAATGATGAAGGAAGAACCGTCCCGGATAAAAAGCGATATTCTGCTGCGTGTGAGGGTGCTCTATGTGCTTTTCATCGCGGCGGGGGCCATCGGGCTCGCACGGCTCGTGTGGGTGCAGATGTTCAGCGGCGAAGTGGCCTACAACGCCCGGCGGCTCGCGGGGCGCATCTTCACCGAGGTGACGGTGCCTGCGCAGCGCGGCAGCATCCTGGCCCGCAGCGGCGACCCGCTCGCCGCGTCGATTTTCCGTTACCAGGTGGCGTTCGACTTCGCTTCGCCGGGGCTCGATTCCCTGAAGACCTACCGCGAGCAGAGCGATTCGCTGGCCAAATTGCTGGCGGCCTTTTTCAAGGACCGCCCGGCGTCCGAATACCGGAAGCTTTTCCGCGAAGAGCATGCGCGGCGTTATCGGCTGGTGCGGCCGCGCGACACCCTCTACGCCCGTTCGGAGGGGTGGTTCGCACGGCTGACCGACCGCATGCGGGGCGAGGAGTTCATCCGCCACAAGGTCTACGACACCTTGCGCGACCATACGCCCGTCGAGATTTTCCCCCGCGACGTGGATTATTCGGAGTGGGAGACGCTCAAGACCTATCCGCTTCTGAACTGGAACATGGGGGTGGTCTACCGCCTTGTGGAGACGGCCGAGCGGATTTATCCGCAGGGCGAGCTGGCGCGCCGCACCATCGGCAAGAAGGGCGACCAGGGTAATTACGGCATCGAGGATTCCTACCATGCCGAGCTTTCGGGCCGCGACGGCAAGGCGAAGCGTCAGCGCATCGCGCGGGGTTTCTATGGGCGTGTCGCGGGCGAGCACGTGGAGCCGGAGGACGGCTTCGACGTGGTAACGACGCTCGACATCGAGTTGCAGGATGCTGCGGACAAGGCGCTGCGGCGGCAGCTCAAGGAACAGGGCGCCGAGTGGGGCACGACCATCGTGATGGAGACCCGCACGGGCGAAATCCTGGCACTGGCCAACCTGGGCCGGACTTCGGAGGGAACCTATGCCGAGCGCGAGAACTACGCGCTGAGCCGCAGTATGGAACCCGGGTCGACGTTCAAGCTGGCGTCGATGCTGCTGCTGCTGGACGACGCCGGGATGCCTGTGACGACGACTTACGATGTCAACGACGGCCGGCCCGTGACGGTGGGCCACGCCGACGACGTGTGCGATTCGCACCGCGGCGACCATGTCATCGGGTTCCGCCGGGCCGTGGCCGCGTCGTCGAACGTCTATTTCGCCCAGGCTATCTGGGACCGCTACGGCGCGACGGGCAAGAAACAGCAGTACAGCGACTACCTGCACAACCGGCTCGGGCTGGGACAGACCGTGGGGCTGGAGCGGCTGGGCGAACGGCCGCCGATGATTACGACCGACTGGAAGGTGCCCGACCCGGGCGTCATGCTGGTCAAGATGGCCTACGGATACCGCGTGCAAATGGCTCCCATACAGATGATTACGTTCTACAACGCCATTGCCAACGGCGGCCGGATGATTTCGCCCGTGCTGGTCAAGGAGCTGCGCCGCGGCGACCGGGTGGAGGAGCGTTTCGCGACGCAGACCCTGCGCCGTTCGGTCTGCACGGACCGGACCTTGCAGGAGGTGCGCCGCTGTTTGCAGGCCGTTTGCACCGACGGCACGGCCAAGGCCTTTTTCGGCGATACGACCCGGCTGAAGGTGGCGGCCAAGACGGGCACGGCCCAGATTACGGATGCCCGGCGTCTGTCGGACCGCTATTACTTGGGGTCGATGGTCGCCTTTTTCCCGGCCGACAATCCGCGCTATACGGTGCTGACCACTATCGAGACCAAGGCCCGGCCGGGCAAGGCCTACTACGGCGGTCCGCTGGCGGGTCCGGTGGTCAAGCGGCTGGTCGACTACATCTACAACCGGGGCAGCGGCCGCAGCCTGCAGGCCGCGGCCTCCGGACCGCGCCGCTATCCGCAGGAGGTGAAGGGGGGCGACATCGCGGAAATCCGCCATGTGGCCGAACACCTTTCGCCCCACGTGACCTCCGACGTCCGCAACGGCTGGGGCCGGCCGCGCGTCGACAGCCTGGCCACGGTGAGAATCCGCAGCTTCGGCGGCGAACGCACCCGCGTGCCCGACGTGCGGGGCATGGGGCTCAAGGATGCGCTGTTCCTGTTGGAGAATTGCGGGCTGAGCGTGCGTTTCTCGGGCCAGGGGGCCGTGGTGACGCAGAGTATCGCGCCGGGCACGCTGCTGGGCAACTACAAGACCATAGAGATAAGACTGCAATAAACGATGAAACTGTTTTCCGAATTGCTGGAAGAGACCCCCGTGCGCGAGGTGCACGGCGACGCCGGAATCGGAGCGCTGACCTACGATTCGCGCAGCGCAGGGCCGGGCAGCTGCTTCTTTGCGGTGGCGGGCACGCAATGCGACGGTCACGATTTTATCCCCGCGGCGGTCGCCCAAGGCGCTGCGGCGGTGGTTTGCGCCCGGTTGCCGGAGCGTCTCGCCGACGGAGTGGCCTATGCGGTGGTCGATGACCCTGCGGGGGCCATGGCCGACATGGCGGCGGCGTTCTACGGCCATCCGAGCCGCGAACTGAAGCTGGTGGGGGTGACGGGCACCAACGGCAAGACCACCACGGCCACGCTGCTCTACGACCTGGTGCGGGCGCTCGGCCACAAGGCAGGGCTGATTTCGACCGTGGTCTACAAAATCGACGAACGGACCGTCGAAGCGACCCACACGACCCCCGATACGATTCGCCTGAACGCCATGATGCGCGAGATGGTCGACGCCGGGTGCGAATACTGCTTCATGGAGTGTTCGTCCCACGCTATCGTGCAGGAACGGACCCGGGGGCTCCGTTTCGCGGGCGGGCTTTTCTCCAACATCACCCATGACCACCTCGACTACCACAAGACTTTCGCGGCCTACATCAAGGCCAAGCAGCGTTTCTTCGACGCCCTGCCTGCCGAAGCCTTTGCGCTGACCAACATCGACGACCGCAACGGCCGCATCATGGTGCAGAACACGGCTGCCAGGACAGCGACCTATTCGCTGCGTTCGATGGCCGATTTCCGGTGCAAAATCATCGAACAACACCTCGATGGCATGCTGCTCCGCATCGACGGCTGCGAGGTGTGGGCGGCGCTTCCGGGGCGGTTCAACGCCTACAACCTGCTGGCCGTTTACGGCGCGGCGCGGCTCCTGGGCTTCGAGCGCGACGAGGTGCTGCGCGTGCTGAGCGCACTGCATTCGGTGGCGGGCCGCTTCGAGGTAGTGCGGGCGGCCAACGGCACGACGGCGGTGGTGGACTATGCCCACACGCCCGACGCGCTGGAGAACGTCATCCGCACTATCGAGGAAATCCGCACGCCCTCCCAGCAGTTGATCGTCGTCTGCGGCTGCGGCGGCAACCGCGACCGGACCAAACGCCCCGAAATGGCGGCCATCGCGGTGAAATATGCCTCGACGGCGATTTTCACCTCGGACAACCCGCGCCACGAATCGCCCGAAGCCATTCTCGACGAAATGACGGCCGGGCTCGGCTCCGCGATGCGCTACCTGCGCATCGTCGACCGCGCCGAAGCCATCCGCACGGCGGTCATGCTCGCGCGCCCCGGCGACATCCTGCTCATTGCAGGCAAAGGCCACGAGGACTACCAGATTATCGGCGACACGAAGCACCATTTCGACGACCGGGAGCAGGTCCGCAAGGCGCTGGATATGTTGAATGAAAACTCAAAATAAGCATGTTTTACAGCCTATTCCGTTATCTTGACCGTATGCACAACATACCCGGCTCGGGTATGTTCCAGTACATTTCGTTCCGCTCGGCGGCGGCCATCATCCTGTCGCTGCTGATAGCCATTATCTTCGGCCGTTCGATCATCGACTTCCTGCGCCGCAAGCAAATCGGCGAGGAAATCCGCGACCTGGGACTGGAGGGCCAGCTCCAGAAGCGCGGTACGCCGACGATGGGCGGGGTCATCATCCTGCTGGCGATCCTGGTGCCGACGCTGCTGTTCGGACGGCTGGACAACATCTACATCCAGCTGCTGCTGGTTTCGACCGTGTGGCTGGGCCTTATCGGCGGGCTGGACGATTACATCAAGGTCTTCCGCCACCGCAAGGAGGGGCTCAAGGGCCGCTTCAAAATCGTGGGCCAGGTGGGCTTGGGCATCATCGTGGGCACGACCATGTGGCTGTCGCCCGACATCGTGGTGCGCGAAAAGGTAACCCAGCCCGTGGAGACGGTCTACGTCAACACCGACGGTTCGGTCGAACAGAGTATCCAGCAGCACCTGCTGCTCAGCTCCGAGAGCACCAAGACCACCAAAACGACCATCCCCTTCATCAAGAACAACGAGTTCGACTACGGCTGGATGACCGGGGGCCGCGACGTGGCTACGTGGATGCTCTACGTGTTGGTGGCCATTCTGGTCGTGACGGCCGTGTCGAACGGCGCGAACCTCACGGACGGGCTCGACGGGCTGGTGACCGGGGTTTCGGTGCCTATCGTGGTGGTGTTGGCGGTGCTGGCCTACCTTTCGGGCCATATCGTCTATGCCGACTATCTCAACATCATGTATATCCCCGACAGCGGCGAGCTGGTGGTCTTCGCGGCGGCGATGGTCGGTGCGCTGATGGGTTTTCTGTGGTACAATTCGTTCCCGGCGCAGATTTTCATGGGCGACACGGGTTCGCTCTCCATCGGCGGCATCATTGCGGTCTTCGCGCTGTGCATCCGCAAGGAGCTGCTGCTGCCGCTGCTGTGCGGAATCTTCCTCGTGGAGAGCTGTTCGGTGATGCTCCAGGTGAGCTATTTCAAGTATACGAAGCGTAAGTACGGCGAGGGGAGGCGCATCCTGCTCATGTCGCCCATCCACCACCACTACCAGATGAAAGGCCAGTTCGAGACCAAGATAGCCATCCGCTTCTGGATCATCTCGCTGCTGCTGGCCGCCATCACGCTGGTGACGCTGAAAATCAGATAGCAATGAAAAACATCGTCGTATTGGGCGGCGGAATCAGCGGCTACGGCTCGGCGATTCTTGCCAAAAAACAGGGGTTCGGGGTCTTTCTCTCCGACAGCGGCCGCATTGCCGAACGCTACCGGCAGAAGCTCGACGAATGGCAGGTACCCTACGAGGAGGGCGGCCACAGCGAGGAGCGCATCCTCGCCGCCACGGAGGTGGTCAAGTCGCCGGGCATCCCCGAGACGGCGCCCATCGTGCGGAAAATCCGCGAGGCGGGGATTCCCGTCGTCTCCGAAATCGAGTTCGCGGGCCGCTACATGGGGCGTGCGAAGTGCATCTGCATCACGGGCTCGAACGGCAAGACGACCACCACGTCGCTGATCTACAAGATTATGCGCGACGCCGGGCTGAACGTGGCGCTCGGCGGCAACATCGGCGAGAGTTTCGCCTATTCGGTGGCTACGGGCAGCTACGACTGGTATGTGCTGGAGCTCAGTTCGTTCCAGCTCGACGGCATGTATCGGTTCCGCGCCCACATCGGGGTGCTGATGAACATCACGCCCGACCACCTCGACCGCTACGACCATTGTTTCCAGAACTACGCCGATTCCAAGATGCGTATCACGCAGAACCAGACTTCGCGCGACTGGTTCGTCTATTCGGGCGACGACGAGGTCATCTGGCAGCAGCTTCCGAAATACGACCTGCGGGTGCGGCAGCTGCCTTTTGCGGCGCGTAACGCCGTGGCGAGCGGTGCCGGCGATGCGTTTCTGTGCGACGGCAAGTTCACGGCCACGGCAGGCAAGGCGTCGGTCGAAATCGACATGAACAAGATGCGGATTGCCGGGCTTCACAACGCCTACAACGCGATGGCCGCGGCGCTGGCGACCCTTGCCGCGGGGGTGGCTCCGGCCAAAATCCGCAAGGCGCTCTACGATTTCGCGCCTGTCGAACATCGGCTCGAACCCGTGGCCGAGAAGAACGGGGTGCTGTGGATCAACGATTCCAAGGCTACGAACGTCGATTCGGTGTGGTATGCGCTGGAGAGCATGAAACGGCCCGTGGTGTGGATTGCCGGGGGTACGGACAAGGGTAACGACTACGAGCCGCTCAAGCGGTTCGCCCGCGAAAAGGTCCATACGCTGGTCTGCATGGGGTTGGACAACGCCAAGCTGGTGGGCGAATTCTCCGGCGTGGTGCCCGAGGTGGTCTCCACCGGTTCGCTCGATGCGGCGATGAGGGCGGCCAAGGCTGCGGCCCGGCCCGGCGATGCGGTGCTGCTGTCGCCCGCCTGCGCGTCGTTCGACCTCTTCAAAAACTATGAAAACCGCGGCGAGCTCTTCAAGAAGTGGGTGCTGGAAAACTGCGAATGAAAAATTTCTCCGATACGGCCGAGGGACCCAAGTTCCGCCTTTTCACGGGCGACCGGGTGCTGTGGATCATCGTGGCGACGCTGGCGGTGATTTCGGTGCTGGTGGTCTATTCGTCGACCGCCAAGATGGCCTACGACGCCCATACGGCCCGCACGACGGCCCATTTTCTGCGGCAGCAGCTGTTCATCCTGGGCGGCTGCATGTTCGTCATGCTGGCCGTGCAGAAAATCAACAGCCGGATTTACCATTACCTGGCGGCTCCGGTCTATTATCTCTCGGTGCTGCTGACGCTGGGGGTCTATTTCTTCGGCGTGTCGGCCAACGGCGCGGCGCGCTGGATTCCCATCGGGTCGTTTCTGTTCCAGCCCTCGGAAGCGCTCAAGGTGGCGACGGTGCTTTTTCTCGCGCGGCAGCTGGCGGCGCGTCAGTCGAAGATAGACAAAATCCGCATCGTGCCCTCGTGGAAGTTCTGGACGTGGCGTTCCTCGCGCGAGCAGCGGCGCATCTGGCGCGACGGGACATGGCCCATCCTGGTGCCTATGCTGGTGTCGTGCCTGGTCATCTTCCCGGCCCATTTCTCGTCGGCGCTGTTGGTCTTCATGGCTTCGTGGGTCATGATGCTTATCGGCCGCGTGCGGTTCCGCGAGCTGATGAAACTGGTTGTCTGGGCGTTGGTGGTGGTGCTGCTGTCCATGCTGTTCAGCTGGGGCCGCGGTGCGACGGCCGAAGGGCGCTTTTCGACGTGGGCGAATCTGTGGACCCACACGCAGACCGAGAAACCCATCGAAGAACTGACCGATACCGAACGCTCGATGATTGCGATTCACAACGGCGGGATTCTCGGCGAGGGAGCCGGTCAGAGCGCCATGCGGGTCGAAATGATTCACCCGGAGAGCGACTATGCTTATGCCTTTTTCGTGGAGGAATACGGGCTGCTGCTGGCCGTGGCGGTGCTGATGCTCTACCTGTGGATTTTCTTCCGGGCCATCGAGATTTTCCGCCGTTGCGGCACGGCTTTTCCGGGGCTGCTGGTCTTGGGACTGGCGTTGCAGATAACGTGTCAGGCGCTGCTGCATATCATGGTCACGGTCAATCTGATTCCCGAAACGGGGCAGACGCTGCCGCTGATTTCGCGCGGCGGGTCGTCGGTGCTCTTCACCTCCATCGCCCTGGGGATGATTCTCAGCGTCAGCCGTCAGAACGAGGAGCAGTCGCACGACACGCCCAAGGGAGAAACATTGTACGGGAATTAAAAATTCATAATTCACAATTCATAATTGCTTGGTGAACGAATTGGTCGGTTCCGATTATGAATTGTGAATTCTAAATTGTGAATTGAAATGGCAGACGCTATCCGTTTGGACAAATATTTGTGGGCCGTGCGGGTTTTCAAGACCCGCAGCGATGCGGCCGACGCCATCCGCAACAACAAGGTCACGGTCGACGGGGCCTATGCCAAGCCCTCGCGCGAGGTGAAGATCGGCGACCGCATCGAAGTGCGGCGCCAGCAGGTGACCTATTCCTATAAGGTGCTCGACCTGGTTTCGAGCCGCCAGCCCGCCAAGAACGTGCCCGATTACTGCCTCAACATCACGCCGCAGGAGGAGCTCGACAAGCTCAACGTGCCGCGCGAAACCATCTTCGTCTTCCGCGACCGCGGCACCGGGCGTCCGACCAAGAAGGAGCGCCGCGACCTCGACGAGCTGATGGACGGGATTTATTACGACGAGGAGTAGCGTTTGGCCGGGCGGGAAATATTTGCTATCTTTGCACCGAAATAGAAAGGAGTTTTGTAATCCTCATCGGAGGGTCGCATACACGGCCGGATAAGATGACTGGGTAAAACCACGACGCTTGTCCGGCCTTTTTTGTGCCCGCCGGTGAATAACAGCAATTTCGGTTTATGGAAAGAGACGCATTGGACCTCGGGACGGAACATGTCGGCCGCCTGTTCCGCAAATTTTTCGTTCCCACGCTGCTGGGTATGCTCAGCATCTCGGCCGTCACGGTCGCCGACGGCATTTTTGTCGGCCATGGGGTCGGCAGCGACGGCATCGCCGCCATCAACATCTGCATTCCGCTGCTGATGATCTTCACAGGCTTCGGACTGATGGTCGGAGCCGGCTGTTCGGTCGTTGCGTCGATCCACCTTGCCCGGCAGCAGGTCAAGGCCGCACGCATCAACGTCACGCAGGCGTTTTTGTTCGTCACCTTTGTTACGTTGGTGTGTTCGGCCTCGATTCTTGGCTTCGTGCGTCCTGTCGCTGCGTGGCTCGGGTCGTCGGAGCGTCTGTTGCCCATGGTCGTCGATTATCTGTGGGGTTTCGTTCCGGCACTGGTTCCTCAGATGTGGGTTGCCGTGGGATTGTTCGTCGTGCGTCTGGACGGCGCACCCCGTCTGGCCATGTGGTGCAGCGTCGTTTCGGCATTGGTCAACGTCGTGCTCGACTGGTTCTTCGTCTTTCCGTTGGGATGGGGCGTCTTCGGAGCGGCGCTTGCTTCGACCCTGGCCGTAGCCATAGGAGGTATAATCGTTGGGGTTTATCTTTTCCGTCGGGCTCGGACATTGCGGTTTTATCCTCTCAAATCCAGCCGGAAGAGTCTGCGTCTTACCTTGCGTAACATTGGTTACCAGTGCCGCATCGGGGCGTCGGCCATGTTGGGCGAGGCGACGATGGCCGTGCTGATGTTCACCGGCAATCTGGTCTTCATGCACTACTTGGGCGACGACGGTGTGGGGGCGTTCGGCATAGCCTGCTACTATGCGCCGTTCGTTTTCATGATAGGCAATGCCGTGGCCCAGTCGGCCCAGCCGATCGTCAGCTTCAACTTCGGAGCCGCCCGTCTTGACCGGGTTGCCGCGGTACAGCGTGTCGCCCTTGCCACGGCTGTTTTTTGCGGCGGAGCGGTCGCGCTGGCTTTCGTGGGGTGTCCGCAGCTGTTGGTCGGGCTGTTTCTGCCGTTGGAGACGGCGGCGGCCCGGCTCGCCGTCGAGGGGTTTCCGCTCTTCGCCGCCGGATTCGTCTGCTTCGTCGTCAACCTCGCCGCCATCGGTTATTACCAAAGTCTCGAACGGGTGCGTCCGGCAACGTTTTTCGCTCTTTTGCGCGGATGCGTGTTTCTTGTGCCGAGTTTCGTGTTGCTGCCCCGGTGGTTCGGGGTCGCGGGTATTTGGTTGGCCATGCCTTTGTCGGAGGGGCTCACCCTGCTGGCGCTCGGGGCCTATTGGCGGCGGAGAAGTTGAGAATGGAGTTTTCTTTGAGCGGCACGTATGGAAAAACCCGCTGCGTGAGTGTTTGCGTCATGCAGCGGGTTTTCAGTAGATGGCGGATTCCCGCCGGTACGGTACCGCAGGGGCTTGTTGCCGTTCGTCTATTTCTTATTGAAGAAGTTCATCGTCCGTTCGATGCCCACCGTGGCGAACGACAGGATTGCGTCGCCGAAGACCTTGAGCCGTTCGGGCAGCGTTTCGCGTTCCTCGGGCGTCCATTCGCCCAGCACGTAGTCGACCTGGTGGCCGCGCGGGAAATCGCCGCCTACGCCGAACCGCATCCGTGCGAAATCCTCGCTGCCCAGCAGCTCGGCGATGTTCTTCAGCCCGTTGTGGCCGCCGGCGCTTCCCCGCTGCCGGATGCGCAGCGTCCCGAACGGCAGCGCAATGTCGTCCGAGATGACCAGCAGGTTTTCGCGCGGAATCTTCTCGGCGTCGAGCCAGTAGCGCACTGCCTTGCCCGACAGATTCATGTAGGTCGAGGGCTTGAGCAGCACCAGGGTGCGGCCCTTGTGCTTCAGTTCGGCCACGTCGCCGTAGCGGGCCGTGGTAAAAAGCGTGTTGGACGCTCCGGCGAGAGCGTCCAACACTTTGAAACCGATGTTGTGGCGGGTGTCGGCATATTCGGCGCCGATGTTGCCCAGCCCAACAATAAGGTATTTCATGCCTCAGCGCGGTTATTTGCCTTCGGCAGCCGCGGCACCGCGCGAAGCACGGGTTACGCGCACGGCGCAGACGGCCGTGGTGGCCGGCGTGATGAACTTGAGATTTTCGTACTGCAGGTCGCCCACGAAGATGGTCTTGCCCACACCCAGCGGCGTCACGTCGACAACGATTTCGTCGGGCAGGTTCTCCATCAGCGCGCTGACGGTCAGCTTGCGGGCCGAGAGGGCCAGCTTACCGCCGACCTTCACACCCTCGGCGTTACCGGTCAGACGCACCGGAATGGCGATCGACACGGGCTTGCCGTCGGCGATGCGGTAGAAATCGAGGTGCAGAATCTCCTCGCGGACGGGGTGGAACTGAGCCTCGCGCAGCACGGCCTTTTCGGTCTTGCCGTCGAAGTCGAATTCGACGATGTAGGAGTTGGGGGTGTAGATCAGGGGTTTGATGTCGCGGGGGTCGACCGAGAACGACACGGTCTCGCCGTTACCGCACAATACGCAGGGAATCAGCCCCTCGCGACGCACCGCCTTGGCGGCCTTCTTGCCGAAATCGGCACGCTTCGCAGCTTTTACAGCAATGGTTTTCATTGGTTTTTGAATGTTTTGATGTTACCACCGGCGGTTCTCAACGCGGCCTCGCGGACCGCATCCCATTTCCGCCTGTTTGCGGGGCAAAGATACGAAGAAAATATTCATAATTCAAAATTCACAATTCATAATTGGCGAATCCTTGTAGAGTGGTTATTTTGAGGGTCTCAACTTAGGCGGATTGTAGTTGTTCGTGTGCGGAAATTCTTTTTGTTAGCTGTGTCCGGTTGGTTCCGCTAACTATGAATTGTGAATTATGAATCGGCAAACAGCTCCCACCCTTTTTCGACGTCGTGCATGTCGGCGGCCGTGCCGTTCTCGACGAACGAAATGGCTGCCGCAATGGGAATCATGGTGCGACGGTCGCGGGTGTCGAGCGGCCGGTCGGCAGGGATTCCGCTTCGGCGGGAGACGGTGCGGATGTAAAGTTCGGTTTTGTTTTCCGTGGGCGGGGCCCAGCGGGCGATCATTGCGGCGATGGTGCGCAGTCCGTGGCGTGTGCGGTAGGTGTGGAGCAGCACGAAAATCGCCCGGTAGCCCCATGCCATGGTCTCGAATTGTTTGAACGCCGGGTCGCGCGAGGGTCGGACCTCGCCTTTGTAGCGGCCATTCGACTGGCGGATGTTGCCGGGATTGCGGTTGTTCAGACCTCTTGCCATAAGTTAAGATTGTTTTTTAGCGGAGCAGTACGATGCCGCCGCAGACGGAGCTGCGGGCGGCAGGGTTGGCGCCGGGTTCGTATTCGGGAAAGAGGGCCGGGCGTTCGTCGAGGTAGGCGACGGCACGGTCGAGCAGGGTGCGGGCTTGCAGGAGCAGATGCCGCCGCAGTTTGCGCCGGGCTTCTTCGTCGGCAGGTTTTCCGTAGGCGGATTCGGGGGTCATCGTGCCGTTGCGGTCGGTTCTCACGTCGAGCCGGGGTTGCAGCAGGGCGCGGGTGTAGAAGGCCGTGGGGGCTGCGAGATACTCGCTGCGGAAGTCGGAGTAGCCCCCGATCAGCAGTTTTTCGTGGAGCCTGCGGCCGATGGCCGGGACGATCCAGCGGGCTTCGGCGGCGGCGATGTCGGCAGCGGCGACGGTCGAGGGCGGGAGGGTTTCGCCGTCGCCGAACGCCGTTGCGAGCACCTGCGCCGGAGTTATCAGTGTCTTCATTATTCGATGCTTCGGATGTTGTACTTCGTGATTTCCGACAGAAAGGCCTGCTGGCGCTCGTCGTCGGGGTCGTAGTCCAGGCCGTCGGCCTTGCGCGCTTCCCAGACCTTCATGTAGATGGGTTTGGAGCGCGTGGGCGGGCGGTTGACGATTTGCAGCGACGAGGCGTCGAGCCCCGCCACCGTGCGGAGCGCTTCGCGGATGGGTTCCATCAGTTCGGCCTGCTCGCCGAGAATCACCGTGTTGAGCGCCACTTCGTATTCGTGGAGGATGCGTTCGGCGCTGAAGCCTCCGGCGTAGTCGAGCCCGCTCAGGGTCCGGAACCAAGAGTGGGCCACCACGATGTCGCCGACGGCCTGTGCGTGGAGCGCCTGCCAGTCGCCCTCGTTCTGCGAGGAGATGGGGATGAACTGCGAATGGTCCTTTTCGTCGCCGCCGTCGCGGATGACGAACATGACCTGCCCGGGGTTGCCGGCGAACTTCTCCTCGGCCAGCCGCGTGATGCGTTCGGCTTCGGCTTCGTTGTCGACCGCCGAATCGAGCAGCAGGACGCCCGAGAGCTGGAACGAGTTGTCCAGGCGCGAAATGTTCCAGCGGTCGGTCTTGTAGGCGATGGCCGAGGCTCCGAATCCGGCTATGTAGGGCGGCACGCCGTAGTGTGTGTACATGGGTTCGTAGTCCTTGTAGTGGATCAGCGACCGCACGGTGCCATCGGCCTGCTCCTCGAATGCGGGGTAGAGGGGCAGCGTCTGCGCTTCGCCGGGTTTGAAGGCCGCCCAGTCGTGGTGCAGGAGGATGTGCCGTTCGTCGCGGGCGATGCGGCAGCGGGTGGCGTCCTGGTGGTAGAGTGCCAGAAAGGAGTGCTGCGCGTCGGTCACCGCTTCCAGAAAGGCGTTGCCGAAAAGCGCCTTGTCGAAAGCCAGTTTGTTGAGCACCTGCCGCAGGCTTTCGCCCAGCGGATTGACACGGTCGGCGAACGCCCGGAGCCGGGGCTGCGCCGTCTCGTCGCAGACGAAGCCTTTGCCCGAAATGTAGTCGGCCTTGTCGTTGATGATGCGGCGGTGGGTGGTCGAGCGGCGGGCCATCAGCGCCAGCGCGCTGGGGAAAAGATTGTCGTCGCCCCAGCGCCAGAACTTGTCGCTGCGGACCGTCGCTGCGCCAAGCGTGGCGTAGGGGTCGGTGCGGGCGGTGACGCCGAGGGCGATTTTGGGGTTTTTGCGTTCCATGGCAGGGGTGTTTTGGGGAGAAAGCGCCCGCAGAAGCGCTTTACGGTCTCTGCGGGCGCGGCGTTTATTCGCGGTAGGCATAGGCGAGCAGGGTTTCGTCGAGCACGTCGCAGCCGGCCATGAAGAGGGCGCGCTGGCGGTTTTCCATTTCGTCGGGGTTGTACCACATGCGGACTTCGTTGCCCGGGAAGTCGGCCGTGTTGACCGCCAGCACCAGGTTGCGGCGGTCGGTCAGCAGGCAGAACGACTGGTGGAACGAGGTCTCCGGGAGGTAGTTGCCCAGCCGCACGTCGACAACCGGGATGCCGTGGTAGGCGAGGGTCTGGCGCCCGTTCATCGAGTCGATGTAGGCCGCGTCGGTGCCTTTGGCGTCGAGGTACTTCTCGTAGAGGAAATAGAGGTCCGAGGTGACGAAGAGCGCAAGTTGCCCTTCGGCCTTACCGTCTTGCAGGCGTGTGTCGGCGTTTTTCCATAGGGCGTCGAAAATCTCGATGACGCCGTCGGGTGCGTTGAGGCTCGCCTGCTGGTAGGGCAGGGTGTAGAACGATTCGGCAACCATGCAGTCGTTGACGGTCTTGAGGAACCCATCGAAAGTGTTGTAGCCTTTCGTCGCTTCGATGTCGCCCACCCACATGGTGGCGCGGATGCTCTCGGCGACGGCTTGCCGGAACAGTTCGGTCTCGGCCTGTTCGAGTTGGGTGCCCGTCAGGTCGTCCATGTTGACGTCGGGGCCCGTGGCGATTTTCTCGTAGACCAGCGAGAAGTAGTCGGAGGCCGAGAAGCCCAGTTCGGCCTTGACGCGGTTCAGAGAGATGGTCTTCTGGTATTTGGTGGCGGCGGCGCCCCCGGTCCAGCCTTTCCCGGTGTGTTTCTGAAGGATGTTGAGCCGTCCGTCCCAAAGTTGGACGGTGGTGGGGACGGGCATGTTGTAGAGCACCCGCACGCCCAGTTCCTGGGCCGAGGGCCCGGTCAGAAAGGGTCGGAAGAAGATGGTGTCGAGATCGGCACCAGTGTACTGTTTGGCGTTTTCCAAGAAACTCATGGCTTGTTGTAATTAAAAATGAAAAATTAGGAATTAAAAATTGTCATTCTGAACGAAGTGAAGAATCTGTTTTACAGATGTTTAATTGCGTTCAACATGACTTTTTTGTGAATTGTGAATTGTGAATTGTGAATTGTGAATTGTGAATTGTGAATTGTGAATTTTCGTCGCTATTTCCGGAACTGGCGTGCGTCGGCGTCGTAGGCCCGTTGGTTGGCCGACCGGACGGCTTCGGCATAGCCGGGGTCGTCGCAGGGCAGGACCCGGGTGGGTCCGGCATGGAGGAACGCTTCTTCGGCTGCGACTTCCGAGCGGCGTTGGGCGGCGGCGTGGTCGTCGTCGAAATGCAGGACATTGCGGTCCTTGGGCAGCTGCGGCGGGGCGGGGGTGCGGATTCCTAAGTGGGTGAGGAGTTTTTCCCAGCCGCGCACAGCGTTCTTGGGCTTTTGTTCGGCCGGTTTTTCTTCTGCGCCCACAATCGTGTCGGCCAGCCCCGCCGCAACCGTCTCTTCGGGCGAGAGCCAGCGGCCGCTGCCGTTGTTCTCGGCCATCAGCGTCTCGAACTCCTCTGCGGTGCGTCCCGAGCGGGCGGCATAGATTTCGGCCAGCCGGCGGTCGGTCTGGCGAAGCAGGTCGAGTTTGCCGCTCAGTTCCGCCGCATTGCCCTCGGTGGCGCAGATGGAGGTGTGGATCAGGTAGAGGGCATTGGCCGAAATTTCGCGGCGGCCCTCGCTGGCGGCCTGCGCGATGATGGTGGCGGCCGAGGCGGTGTAGCCGTAGCAGCGGGTCGTGACGCGGCCCGGGAGTTGGCGCAAGGCGTCGTGGATGAGCAGTGCGTCGTTGACGTCGCCGCCCGTCGAGCGGATGTTGACCACCACTTCCGGGGCGTCGATTTCGGTGATGCGCTGCACGGCGTCGCGGAATTTTTCGTAGGTGGCCACACGCTGCTGCGGTTGGTCGAACTGCCATTCTTCGGGTACTCCGATCGTCCCCTCGATGTCGATGTGGCAGGCATCGGAGGCGTTGCGAATTTGAAAGTCCATTTTTTTTGAGGTTTTGTAAAGGGTTTGTTTTCAGTCTTCCGGCAGGCGGGTGAACGTACAGCGGACCGAGCCTGCGGCGGGGTCGTAGTCGCCGACGGCGTGGAGCGTCGCCCGGACCGTGTCGCCGCCCGTGTCGAGCAGGAATACCGACCGGATGTCCGGTGCGCCCGTTCCCGGAGCCAGGAGCGCTGCGAATTCGTCGGGCGCCAGCCGCAGCGAGAGGCTGATCCGTTGGCGGGTCGCTTCCTGCGTCGTCTGGCGGTCGTAGTAGCGGTGCAGTCCCTGCGCGCCGTCTCGGTCCTCGAAGCAGAGTGTGAATGGTTCGGCGGTGGCGTCGCCCGCAAAGTGGAACGCTGCCAGCGGATATTCCGCCGCGTGGAGCGGGTAGCCCCACCGCTGGCCGTCGGGCAGCGGGTGCATCCCCATGTAGCGCACGATGCGGGGCGTGAAGTTGGTGCCGTCCTGCGCGGCATCGTCGCGGTCGCCCACCTGCATCAGCTGCGCCGCCGGGGCGTTGCGGTAGTGTCCCGTGCTGTTGAGCGTGGGGCCGAACAGCGGGTTGCGTTCGGTCCGTTCGCCCTGCTTGGCCGCGCAGCTGTCGGTGCGGACGTTCCACGCTCCGAATGCGGTGTCGGCGTCGCTTTCGTAGCGTTTCACGGCGCCGTCGCCCTCCTGGTAGCACCACGTGCGCAGTTCGTGGACCTGCGGCGCGATTTCTTCGAGTACCACGGGCTGCGAGAAATCGGTTTTGGTGCGCCAGTCGGCTTCGGGACCGCTTCCGTAGAAGCCGTCGGCAGGTTCGATGAAGACCCGCCGGGTGGCTTCCTCGGTGTAGAACCGCAGGTTGAACAGGTGGGCCAGCGCTTCGAGCAGTTCCGATTGGCGGATGCGGTGCTGGGCGACGTCGGCGAAGCGCAGCACCGACCCGTAGCCCGGGCTCGAAAGGAAGCAGGGCCGCAGCGAGCATTCCTTGTGGAGGGTCAGCGCCATGCCCGCCTCGGCGCCCGAGAAGTTGATGGCGTAGAAATACTTGGGCGATGCGGGCGAGACCAATTCCGCGGCTGTGCGGACCCGCAGTTCGACGGTCGTCTGCCCCGTCTCCTCCACGTTGCCGTCGTAAAGCGCCCAGTCTTCCGCGTAGCGGGTCCACTGCCCGTCGCGCATGACCCACAGAACGGGGTTCGCCGGATTCCCCGATACCGGGCTCGCGACCCGTGCCGAGCGGCCCGAAAAGGTGGTCCATGCCGCTCCGGCGACGCCGTCGAGGGTGCAGGTCAGCCGGTATTGGCTGCCCGCGGTGTGGCCGAAGACTACGATGCGGTAGGCGTAATTGGCCCGCATCGCCGGGCGGCGGTCTTCGTAGCGGTTGGCCAGCGTGAAGTTCAGCCGCGACCCCGGCCCCAGGTACACCGTGTCGAATCCCCGGAGCTGCGTGCGGCTCGCTATCCGGTGGTCGGTGGTGTACTTGAGGTAGTACTCGAACCCGGCGCTCACCTGCGTCGGCGGGGTGAAGCGGATCATTCCGTTCGTCAGGCCGAACGAGCCGCCGTTGTTGCAGAGTTCGGGAATCGCTTCGCCGTCGGCGTCGGTCGTCTGGGGCGTGGCCGTGTCGACGATGTTGCCCACCGTGTTGACCGATGCCTTGGGGTCGGCGTAGACCATCCCCGCCGGGCTCGCCGTGGCGGTCGCCGGGGCCAGCCGCCGGGCGAAGAACCCCATCCGGGCCGTGGCGGCGGTGGTGTCGCGCGAGGGGTAGGCGCCGCTCATGTAGAGCGACCGGAAGAACGGCGTGGCGAAAAAGGCGCTTTCGATCCGGTAGCCCGCTTCCTCGAACATCCGCTCCACGAGGGTGGCGACGTGGAGAAACGGGTGGTAGTCGTCGACCGTCAGCAGCCGTTCGGCCGGGAGCAGGTCCTGCGGGTTGTTGAGCTGCGGGTATTCGTCGCGGTGGATGGGAAAGAACTTGACGGGCGCGTCGTCGGTCCAGCTTCGGCGGACCGTCTCGGCCGAAAGCGGGTTGAGGTAGTCGATTCCCAGCGTGTTGAACATCCGCCGCGCCGCCCGTTCCGCCCAGCCCGCTCCGCCGTCGCGGATTTCGAGGGTGAACGCTTCGTCCGATGCCGCCAGCAGGCGGACCGTGCCTTCCAGCAGCACGGCGTCTTCGGCCGTTATCGTCGCCGTGTGCAGGGCGGCATTGAAGCGGCTCCCCGTGTGCGGGTCGCGGGGGTCGCCCAGCAGGGTGCGGTTGCGCGGGGTGGGCGGAATGGCGAGCTGCATCCTGCGGCCTTCGCGGCAGGCGTCCGGGTCGCTCGTCCGGGCGGCCGAATAGCCCGGTACGGCGCAGGGTCCCGGCCCGAGGTCGCAGGGCCGACCGTCTATGCGGAGTTGCACCGTCATCTCCATGGCCGGTCGGTTTTGCAGGGGCGGATTTCGATTTCCAGCATGTTCAGCACCCCCTGGCGCTGGAGCACGGCCGTGTCGGTCACTACGTCGACGGGTTCGTAGCGCCCGCCCGCCACCCGCCACACCTGCGGCGAGGCGACGATTTCCGCCAGCGCTTCGGCCGCGGCGCGCGTTTCGTAGGCCGAGCGGAGACGGGTGCGGCGTTTTTCCGTGCTGGCCGTCGTCGAATATCCGTCGGGACCGCATATCCGGGTTTTCGACGCTTCGACCGTGGCGCAGACTTCGGTGGGGAAGGTGTAGTGTTCCAGCGACCCGGCGCGGCTTCGCCAGGCAAGGCGGCAGGCATCGTGGGGTTTCGGCGCTGTCGTGTAGACGACCGTTCCGACTCCGGCAAAATCGAGGGTGAGCTGTTCGGCGTCGGGGAAATCGTCGGCACAGAGCCGGAACAGGTGGATGGGCGTGGAGGTGCTGGTGTAGTTCTGCGTCCGTTCTCCGGCGGGTCCCTTGGCCGTGACGGTCATCCGCAGCAGACCGTATTTCAGCAGCGTGATTTCGTCTTGTTCGCCGGGCGCGAGCAGCCGCTGGAGCGGCATGGCGGTCAGCAGCGACGGAATCGGTGCAGCTTCGGTGGCGGCGTAGTACACGCTGGCGGAGGAGACGACCGCTTGGGCGGGGGCGTCGGTCGGTGCGGCGGAGACCTTTACGCTGCGTATCCGGTCGGTGTTCGCGATGAACCCCGTGGCGGTGCCGGATTCGGGGGCGAACGCGATGTGCCGCCGGACTACGGGCGCGGCATCGAACACGGCTTCCGCTACGTCGACGAAACGTTTGGTGCCCAGCAGCTCGTCCGTCTGCGAATCCGTTATCCGGATGTCGGCCGTCTGCGCCGGGTCGCACGCAAGACGGTATTCGGCTCGTTGTCCCGCAGGCACGCAGTCTGCGGGTTGGGTGGTGAAGGATAGCATGTTTTAAGGTGAAAAGTGAAAAGTAGAAAGGTAGAAAGTGAAAGGTGAGAAGGTCAACTGTAGTCGCCTTGTCATTCTGAGGAAAGGCAGTGCCTTGACGAAGAATCTGTTTCCCCGCAAAATAGATTCTTAACTTGCGCTGCGCTTGTTGACCTCCTCCTTGCATGGCATAGCCTGCAAGCAGTCTCTGCACATGCTTTGTTCGTCGGTTCACTTTGTTCAGAATGACATATGCCGCCGCAACCACTCGCAGGCCCGGCTGGGGCGGTCGCGCTGCAAGCGCGAGCCGGGCTCCGCGTTCATCGCGCCGACATGTCAAGCCCTCGAAAAGGGGTTCAAGGTGAAAAAGGGGCGGCGCTTTTGCCGTTTGGGAATGCGGCTGGTCTGCCGCTTTGTGGCGCAACGCTTGGTTTAAGAACAGGTTCGATTATGCCTTAGCAGGACTTTTTCGGCGAATTCAGGGGTACGAAGCGTCCCGTTCTGTCTTTTGCCGGACACGGACAGGGCGCGGCAGGGTCGCAAATAAGGTTGTGGACAAGACCGACTATAAGACCGCAGATACAAGATTGCAGACAAGAACCTCAGACGCGCCGCCGAATGGCTGCAAGTAGGGTCGCCGATTTGCGCACCGGCCGCATTGCGAAAGAGCAGAAAAGAGCAGGAATTTGCAGGTCCGGCATGGCGGTCCGGAGAAGCGGCAACGGCAGGCAGCGTGTGTCGATAACCTGGCGACAGAATGTCAATAAGTGTTGATGATTGCGGCCAACGGATTGAGAACCAATCTTTCGTGTGTGTGGATAATTCGTCCCCGGGCCCGGGGCTGTGTCGGAACCGCAGTGCAAATATATAACGGCGATACCCCCTTTGTCAAGTTTTCGGGCGGTTTTTTTTGACGGTTTTGTATAAAAAGCTACCGATTTTTGTATAACTTTGTCGCATTAACCAACGCTGTTTACCCTTTATGGACGATGGTCATAGTTCCGCGTATAGCCTTTGCGTCGTGTTCCGGCACGATGCCGGCGCTTTGCGGCGCACAGCATGCAGGTAGCCTGCGTGCCGCCCGACCGTTGTCCCTCCCCCTCCTTTTCGTCCGTTGTTTTTCCGCGCTTCCGTTCGCGCGGCCGGGTTCTTGCGCGCCGCAGCGTCGGGACACCTTGTTCGGACGGCAGCGGCGGCAGGCGCTTCTCGCGTGCTGGGACCGGGGGCTGAAGGTGGCTCCGAGGGCCAATCCCGGCTGAAGAGCTTTGCGGGCCGGATGCCCGCCTCTCTTCGCCCACGGATTCCACAACCTTTCAGAGAGCCCTTTTCATGATTACCATCTACCTCAAGCAGTATAACAAAATCATCCGCAATGCCGACACCCGGCTCTTCGACGAGCTCGGCTACGACGACATCCTGTGGATCGACATGTTGCTTCCCACCATCAAGGAGCAGAAAGCCGTCGAGAACTTCATGGAGATCAGTCTCCAGACCAAGCAGCAGGTCGAGGAGATCGAATCGACTTCCAAGTATTCCGAGAGCGAGAACGCCATCGTCTCCAACTCCAATTTCTTCGTGCCTACGGGCGATTCGTTCGTCGTCGAGCCCGTGTCGTTCATCATTTCCAACGAGGGGGTCCTCGTCTCCGTCCGCGGGGCCGAGTCGCGCACGTTCCGCGAGACCGAGAAGCGTTTGCAGATGAATTACCGGAGTTATCCGACGGGTTACCACCTCTTCATTTCGTTACTGGAGGTGCGCATCGACTTCGACGCCGACATGGTCGAGCTCGTTTCCAAGCAGGTCGCCTCGCTTTCCAAGGCCATCAATTCCGAGGATACCATCGACAAGGAGGTGCTGCACCGCATCAGCGCCTTGCAGGAGAGTACCATGTCGCTGCGCGAGAATATCTTCGACCGTCAGCGCGTCCTCTCGGGCATCCTGCGTTCCGAGCGTTTCCCCAACGACATCTATCCCCGGTTGCAGTTGATGATCAAGGACGTCAATTCGCTTATCAACCACGCCGATTTCTCGTTCCAGCGTCTCGACTACATCCAGGACGCCGCGTTGGGTCTTATCAACATCGAGCAGAACGAAATCGTCAAGATTTTCTCCGTGGCCGCCGTCATCTTCCTGCCCGCTACGCTCATCGCTTCGATTTACGGCATGAATTTCAAGTACATGCCCGAGCTCGACTGGCATCTCACGCTGCCTAACGGGTGGGTCGTTCCCGTCGGTTACCTCTTCGCCATCGGGCTCATGATCTTTTGTTCGGGGCTCACCATCTGGTATTTCCGTTACAAGAAGTGGCTGTAAGTCAAAGTGAAGGGTGAAAAGGGAAAAGTTTTTGCCGTTTCGTGCTTTTTTCTTTGTCATTCTGAGCACAGCGAAGAATCCATATCGTTTGACTGCACAGATGTTGCGCTATCGCTCAACATGACATGTCGTTGCCACCTGAAGATACTCCGTCTCGGCAAAAGCAAGCGGTAGTTTGATTATCGTTCGACTTGCGCACTTTGGCTTCGCCGAAGATACTCATGCTCGGCAAAATGCAAGTGAACTTGCTTTTGCTCTCGCTTATTCGTATCTTTACAGAAGATAGGCTTCGTCTCAGCAATGCTCAAATAAATTTGGCATTGCGTTCGACTTGCGCTATCTTTGCCAAGTTAACCTTTTTCCATGCTCGAAAAACTGGCGAAACAGACGGCCGTCTACGGCATCAGCACCATCGTGGTGCGGTTTCTGAGCTATCTGCTCACGCCTTACTATACCCGTATCTTCGGGCAGGAGACCTACGGTATCGTCACCGATGTCTATGCCCTCATCCCCTTGGCGCTCACGCTGCTGACCATGGGGATGGAGTCCAGTTATTTCCGTTTCTCCGCCAAGGCCGACCAGGCCGGGGGCGATGTCATCGCGGCCAAACGGCGTTTGTTCGCCACCACATGGGGCATCACGTCGCTCGCCGCGCTCGTCTTTTTCGTGTTCGTCGTCGGGTTCCGCGGTTCCCTTTCCCGCGTCATGGGCGAGGCCTACGCCGCCCATCCCGAGTATGTCGTCTGGGTCGGGGCCATCATCCTTTTCGACGTGTGGGCCTGCATTCCCTTTTCGCGGCTCCGCGAGCAGGGGCGGTCGCTCACGTTCGTCGGTATCAAGGCCTTGAACGTCGTGTTGAACGTCGCTCTCGCGTTCGCGTTCGGGGCCGCCGGGCTCTTTGCGTCCGAGTTCGGGGTCGGGTGGGTCTTCGTCGCCAACCTCGCCGCCAGCGTCGCCACATGGTGCGTCATCCTCTCCACCGTCGACCGGATCGTGCCGCGCGTCGATTGGGCGTTGCTGGCCGTCATCTTCGCCTATTCCCTGCCGCTCTTGATAGGCGGGCTCGCAGGTACGGCCAACGAGTTCATCGACCGTCAGTTGATCAAATATCTGGTTCCCGCCGGGGCGATGGCCCAGTTGGGGGTCTACGGCGCCATCACCAAAATCGCCGTCGTCATGATGCTCTTTTACCAGATGTACCGCCTCGCCGCCGAGCCGTTCTTCCTCTCCAATTTCCGGAAGTCCGATTTCGTGCGGATGAACGCCGCGGCGCTCAAGTACTACGTCATGGCGTCGATGCTCATCTTCCTGGGCATCGCCTTGTTCCGCGATTTCTTCGCCTTGATTGTCGGGCGCGATTTCCGCGAGGGCATCCATATCCTGCCCGTCGTGCTCGGCGCCAACGTTCTCACGGGGGTGTGGCTCAACCTTTCGTTCTGGTACAAGCGCGAGGAGCGTACTCCGCTCGCCATCGTCGTCACCGGGTCCGGTTTGGCCGCCATGCTCCTGTTCGGTTTTTGGTTCATTCCCTTGTGGGGTTATTTCGGGGCCGCCTGGGCCCGGCTCGCCAGCGAGTCGGTCATGGTCGCCGTCAGTTGGTGGCTCAACAGGCGTTTCTTTCCCACTCCTTACGAGTGGGGGCGTATCGGCGAGTTCGTCGTCGTCGCTTTGGGCGTCTTCTTCGTCGCCGAATCGTTCGCGGCCCGCGTCGGCAATATGTTTGCGGGTTATGCGTTCAATATAGTGTTGTTTGCGGGCTATTCGGCCTACCTCGTCCGGCGCGAGCATATCGACGTCGGGGCGTTGGTGCGGGCCGCGCTCAGAAAAAAGTAGAACAGAGAGGTGCGTTTCGCCGACATCATAGGGCAGGAGGAGCTCAAGCGGCATTTGGCGCGTTCGGTCGATACCGGGCGTGTCAGCCATGCCCAGTTGTTTACGGGGGCCGCCGGGGCCGGGTCGTTGGCGTTGGCCGTCGCTTACGTGCAGTATCTTTGCTGCCGCCATCGCCACGACGGCGATTCGTGCGGCGAGTGTCCCGATTGCAGGCAGATCGCCGCTTTGGCCCACCCCGACTTCCATCTGGTTTTTCCCGTCAACAAGCAGGGCAAGAAGTCCGGCGAGGTCATGTTGAGCGACGAGTTTCTGCCCCGTTTCCGCGAGTTGTTCGCCGAGCGCCGCGGGTACGTTTCGCCGCAGGATTGGTACGACAGGCTCGACCTCGGCAAGACGCTCAAGGGGATGATTTCCGCCCGCGAGGCCGACGAAATCATCCGCAAGCTCTCTTTCAAGAGTTTCGAGGCCGATTATAAGGTCATGCTCGTGTGGTTGCCCGAGGCTATGAACGAGGAGGCCGCCAACAAGATTCTCAAGATTCTCGAAGAGCCTTGGGAGCGCACGCTCTTCGTCCTCGTCTCCGAGCGGCCCGACCGTTTGCTGCCCACCATCCTCTCGCGTACGCAGGAGGTCGCTGTGCCGCGTATCGCGCCCGCGGTTTTGGAGCGCGCCGCCTTCGACAGCGGCGTCACCGACCCCGTCCAGGCGCGCAGTATGGCCCGGCTCGCCGGGGGCAGTCTGTTGGAGTTGCAGCACTTGGCCGCCGGGGAGAACGACGCTCTGCGTCACGAGAATTTCGGGCTTTTCTGTTCGCTGATGCGTTTGAGTTACAACGACAAGCACCTCGAACTCGTCGCCTGGGCCGAGGAGGCCGCCCAGTTCTCGCGCGAGCAGCAGCGGGCTTTCCTGCTCGACGCCGCACGGCTCCTGCGCGAAAGTTTCATGCTCCACGCCGCCATTCCCGAGGTCGGTTACCTTTGGGGCGAGGAGCTGGCGTTCTGTTCCAAGTTCGCGCCGTTCGTCGATTCGCGCAACATCGAGCCGCTCATCGCCCAGATCGAGAGCGCTTCGGCGCAGTTGTCGCAGAACGGCAACCCGACCATCGTCTTCACCCATTTCGCCCTCGCGGTGAGCAAACTTATCAAGCATTTGTAGTTTATGGCACGTGTGGTTCTTCTTGCAGGCGGCAATACCGGGGACGTCAAGCGTACCCTTCAGTCGGCGCAGCAGCTCGTCAACGACCGCGTCGGGGCCGTCCTGCGGTGTTCGCATCGTTACGAGAGCGAGCCGTGGGGGTTTTCCGGCGACCGTTTTTCCAATCAGGCGCTCGAGGTTTCTACCGACCTCGCGCCCGAGGAGGTGCTCGACGCCGTGCAGCGCATCGAGTGCGAGTTGGGGCGCAACCGCGCCGCCGAGACCCTCGAAAAGGCGCGTACCGGGGCTGCCTACGTGTCGCGGCCCATCGACATCGACATTCTCTTTTACGACGACGCCGTCATCCGTAGCGAGCGGCTCACGGTGCCCCATCCCCGGCTCGCCGAGCGGGAGTTCGCGCTCGTGCCCCTCTGCGAAATCATGCGCGGACGCAGGCATCCCGTTTCGGGGCTCACCGTCGGGGAGATGCTCGGCGCCCTGCGTGCACAATCATCCGAACAGCCATGCGGAAAGTAAGTTGCATATTCTTTTTCGCCCTCGCGTTGTCGGCGGTCTCTTGTTTCAAGAAGGTCGCTTTCCGCACCGATTACGTCCTCAAGCCCTTGCGCGAGGTCACTTCCGACGACCGCGTGCGGGAGCCCGTCGCCGGGGCCGTCGCGTTCGCGTTCGACGCCGATACGGCCGCGTGGACCGTCGCTTCCTACGATGATGCCCTCGCCGGGGTCATCACTTCGCGTGCCGACCCCGCCGTGAAGCAGTCCGCGCCCTGCGCTTCGTCGCAGCCTTACGGCGACGGCGGGTGGATCTGCCTGCCCCTCGACCGCGAGTGGCAGATGGTCGTCGCCGTCGATCCCGTCGACAGGCTCTACGCCTATACGCAGCAGCGCATCGGCGAGAACCTCCCCGTGCTCACCGTCTCGTTGATTTTCCAGCCTTGGCGCTCCGGACGTTCCTATAAGTGGGGCAATTGGCTTTTCTTCAACGATTTCTACGTCGACCCCACCCGGGTCGAGTGTTTCGTCGACGCCCAGGCGCAGTCGGCCGAGGGGGCGCAGCCCGAGCCGCTTTCCCAGCCAAAAATCTACGCTTACGCCGCCGACACCACCGCCTGGCGCATCGCTTCCTACGACGATGCCGCCAACGGCATTCTCACTTCCAAGACATCCGGTCAGACCCGCACTTCGCCCGATTTCCCGGCTTATCCCGTCTCCGGTTCCACGCTTTACAGTATGGAGGTCACCGCGTCGCCCGTCATGATCGTCGTCGTCGACCGTACCCACCGCACCTACGCCTATACCAAGGCCGAGGTCGACCTCGCAGGGGCAAGCCCTACTTTCTCGCTTCTGTTCCGGCCGTGGACCAAGCAGTGGATCGCCGAGGTCGACGGGTGGTGTTTCGTCTGCGACCTTTACGCTCCCCAGGAGGAGCAGAACCCCGATACCTCCCTCCGATGAAGTCCGCTTTCCCGCATACGTTGTCCGTTCTGCGCGCCGTCGTGGTGCTTTTCTTCGCGTCGGCTTTCTTCAGCCGGTGCGCCAGCATGATGATCCCCACGGGCGGGCCCCGCGATACGCTGCCCCCCGTCATCGTCAACATGACGCCCGACAACTTCTCCACCGACCGTCCGCTCGTCGGGCATGGTAAGATTTACATCGAGTTCGACGAGTTCGTGCAGCTCAAGGACCAGCAGAAGGAGTTCTTCACGTCGCCGCAGATGAAGAAGAAGCCCACCGTCACCTTGCGGGGCCGCGGCATCGTCATCCAGTTGCGCGATACGCTCCTGCCCAACACCACCTATGCCCTTAATTTCGGCAGTGCCCTGCGCGACAACAACGAGGGCAACCCGCTCCATTCCATGCGTTACGTCTTCTCCACCGGGCCCGAGATCGATTCCATGATTCTCTCCGGTTATACGGCCGACGCCTACAAGGCCGATTCCGTCTCGAAGACTTTCATCTGGTTCTTCCCGGCCGATTCGGTCGAGGACATCGCCGAGTACGATTCCACTATTTTCAAGTACAAGCCTGCCGTCATCGCGCGCGCTGAGAACAACGGCATCTTCATCGCTCAGAACCTCAAGCCTGTTCCTTACAGGGTCTACGCCGTGCAGGACAAGAACGACAATCAGCTCTACGAGCCCGGTTCCGACCAGGTCGGTTTCCTCGACGGGACTTACAATCCTGCTGCGCTGCCCGACTTCGCCATGTGGTACGATTCGCTGCGTCATTACGTTTCGGCCGAGCCTCAGTTGTACCTGCGCATGTTCACCGACCGGGCTTTCCGCCGCCAGGTGCTCGCGCAGTCCGAGCGGCCGCTCCAGCACAAGGCGCTGCTTTACTTCTCGGCTCCTCATCCGCAGATCGACAGCATCCGGTTCGACAGCATCCCCGAGGGCGGGTTCATCGTCGACCCGCAGACCGTCGGGCGCGATACGCTCGCTCTTTGGTTCACCGTGCCTTCGGCCCAGTTGCCCGATACCCTCCGTGGGTCCGTCACTTATTTCAAGCATGATTCCGTCAACGTGCTCCGGCGGGTCACCGAGCCGTTGAAGCTCTCGTGGCGGTTCATCGAGACCAAGGAGCAGCAGCGCGAGCGCGAGAAGCTCGAACGCGAGCGGCGCAGGGCCGAGGAGGCAGGCGAGGAGTGGACCGAGCCCAGGAAGCCCAGTCCCTTTGCTTTCAAGCTCCCGCTCAACGGCGAAATCAATCCCGAAAACCACCTCACCGTCGATTTCGATTATCCCCTCGCCAGGCTCGATTCGGCCGCCATGTTGTTGACCCTCCTCAAGGCCGACAACTCCGTCGAGGACGTTCCCGTGCGGTTCGTCCGCGATACGGCGCTCCTGCGGCGGTGGTACGTGCGCGCTCCCTGGAAGTCCGAGGGGCAGTACACCCTCACCATTCCCGCCGGAGCCATCACCGACGTCGCCGGGTTCACCAACGATTCCATCGTGGGTAAATATACCGTCCTCGACCCCGAGAAATTCGCCACCGTCAAAATCGACGTCCGCGGCCGCGAGGGGATGCAGTATATCGTCCAGTTGCTCGACGGCAGCGGGTCGCTCAAGCAGGAAAGGCGCGGGGTCGTTTCCGGGCCCGTGCGGTTCAATTACGTCTCGCCCGGCGAAATCAAGTTCCGCGTCATCGAGGATTTGAACGGCAACGGCAAGTGGGATTCGGGCGACGTCGTGGCGCGCCGGCAGCCCGAGCGGGCCGAAATGTTCGTCGACGAGCAGGGCGGGGAGACTTTCGCTACCAAGGCCAACTGGGACATCGAGTTCACGATGGACATGCCCCGTATTTTCGCTCCCGTCACCATGCAGTCGCTCTCGCGGCTCTTGGACGAGCGCGAGTTGCAGCGCCTGCGCCGCGAGGAAGAGAAGCGCGCCAAGGAGGGTCCTCAGCGGAACGACGTTTCCGGGTCGCAGAGCGGCGCTTTCCAGGGCGGTATGGGCAGTATGGGTGGTTTCGGGGGTCGGAATGCCGGTATGTTTCAAGGTATGAGATAGCGGTGCGTATGAGAAGAAGTAAACATATCCTTGCGTTTTTGGGTCTTGCGGCTGCGCTTGTCGGGTGGCAGGGTGCCGCCGCGCAGCATACGCTCGGGTTCGTCGCTGGTTACGGCATGGCCAACGGGCGGTTCGAGCCCAAGCAGGAGTCGCGCGTCCTTTGGGGCATGTACAGCGGCGGCCTCACGTGGCGTTATTACGGGACGCAGCGTTTCGTCGGCGGGTTCGGTGTCGACCTGGAGTTCATCCAGCAGGGTTTTTCCTTTGCGCCCAACGCATCGGCGGTCGACGACAAGGCCGATTACCTTTATTATACGCGACGCATCAATTCCGTGATGTTGCCTGTCGTCTGGCAGCCCCATTTCTACATGTTGCGCAACCGCCTGCGCGTCTACCTCGAAGCGGCCGCCACTTTTTCCTACAACTTCTCTTCTTCCTACGAGAACGAGTGGGCCCGTGAGCGGGGCGCCGATGATTGGCGCGGTTCCTACCGGTTCCATACCGCGCGCGACAACCGGTGGGGCTACGGACTCGCGGGCGGCGGCGGTGTCGCGGTGCTCATCAGGCGGTTCGAGCTCAATTTCCGCGTGCGTTATTATTTCGGTTTCTCCGACATCGTGCGCAATCGCACCCGGTATGCCGACAACGCCACCGACGGTTCCGAGAATCCCTTTTGGGCCACTCCCCTGCGGTCGCCGCTCGACGACCTCCATATCAGCGTCGGTCTGAGTTACCGGTTCAACAAGGAGGGTTTCCGCGCGTGGAAGCCCCGGCCCAAGCGCGAAAAGAACCGCGAAGTGTTCAAATACGGTCTGTAATCATCGAATCATGGAAAATACCCGTCAGCAGAAAATCGCCAAGCAGATTCAGAAGGACGTCGCTGACATCTTCCAGAAGGAGGGTGCCGCCATCGTCCGGGGGCTTTTGGTCACCGTCACCGCCGTGCGCGTCTCGCCCGATTTCGGTTATGCCAAAATTTATATCAGCGTCTTCCCTTTCGACCGTAGCCAGGAGCTCATGGGGGCGTTGGAGCAGAACGGTTGGTTCATCCGCCGCGCCCTCGGGCAGCGCATCCGCAACCAGCTCAAGAGCGTTCCCGAAATCCAGTTCTTCCTCGACGATTCGCTCGAGTACATCGAGCACATCGACCAGGCGTTGAAAAAATAGTTGAAAATCGGAAATCGCGCAGTTCCCTGCCCGCAGGCTTGTCGAATCGGCTCAGCGTGGACGGTGCGGCGGTTTTCAATTTTTCGTTCCGGCATGTTTCCCTTCTTCTTCGCCCGCCGTTATTTCTTCGCGCCCGCTTCGCAGTCGGTCGTCCGGTTGATTTCTTCCTTGAGCGTCGTCGCGGTCGCCGTTCCCGTCGCCGCGATGGTCATCCTCTTGTCCGTCTTCAACGGGTTCGAGCGGCTCGTCCGGCAGAATTGTTCGGCTTTCGACGCCGATCTCACCCTCACGCCTTCCGAGGGTCAGACGTTCGCCGTCTCCGACCTCGACACTGCGGCGCTCGCCCGCGTTCCCGGCGTCGGGGCGTGGTCGTTTTTTTTGGAGCAGAGCGTTTTGTTGGAGCGTGACGGGCGGCAGGCTACGGCCCTCGTCCGCGGCGTCGACGACCGTTACGGTCTGGTCTTGCCTTTGCGCAACGCCGTCACCGTCGGGGCGCCCGAGGTGCGCCTCGGCGACCTTCAGCGGCTCGTCGTCGGGCAGTCGATGGCTTACATGCTCGGTATCCGGTCGTTGGCCGATGCCGACGTCGGTTTGTACGCCGTCCGGCGGGGTTCTTTTTCGTCGTTGCTCCCCGTGCAGAATTTCACTCGGCGGACCCTTCCCGTCGGTGGGGTCTTCACCGTCGACCTCGATAGCGAGCGTTCTTACGTCCTCGCTTCGCTGCCGTTCGCCCAGGAGCTTTTTTCGCATCCCGGGCGCGTTTCGGCCCTCGCCGTGCGGTTGGCGCCCGGGGCCGATGCCGACAGAACCCGGGCCGCCGTCGCCCGGGCCGTCGGTGAGCGGTTCCAGGTTCGGACCCGTTTTCAGATGCGGGCTTCGTTCTACCGCATCATGACTTACGAGAAGTGGGGCGTCTTCTTCATCGCTTTGTTGGTCCTCGTCGTCGCGTCGTTTTCCGTCGTCGGGGCGTTGGCCATGCTCATCGTCGACAAGCGCAGCGACATCCGTACCCTCGCCGCTCTCGGGGCCGACCGCGCTGCGATACGGCGGATTTTCCGGGCCGAGGGGTTCTTCATCTGCGGGGCCGGGGCTTTGTGCGGCTTGTCGGTCGGTGTCGGGCTGACGTTGCTCCAGCAGCATTTCGGTTTCATCGAGATTCCCGCCGATAGTTTCCTCACCAAAAGTTACCCCGTCGAGTTCCGTTTCGCCGATTTGTTGGCCGTCGCGGCTTCGTTTTCCGCCGTGGCGTTTTTGTTGTGCAATATCACCGTCCGCAGTATGATCGTTAAGACTTCGTGAGTATGAAATTCTTCTTCCGTTTCTTCCTTTGTGTGGCGTGTGCCGTCGGCAGCGTCTCGTGTTCCCATCATAAAATCATCCCCGACGACGAGTTGGCACTGATTTTCCACGATGCGTTCCTCGCCAATGCCTACCTCGGGCCCCGCAACCTCGCGCACGATTCGCTCAACGTCTACGAGCCCATCTTCGCCCGTTACGGTTATACCACGCAGGACGTCCATTATACCATCGGTAATTTTTCCAAGCGCAAGAGCGCCCGCCTGGGCGATGTCGTCGAGCAGGCCATCGACCTGCTCGAATCCGAGGGCAAGTTCTTCAGCCGCGAGGTCGCGGTGCTCGATACCATCGACAACATCGCCCTGCGTTCGGCCCGTCGGACGCTCCGGGCCGATTCGCTGCTTCGCGTGCGGTCGCTCGCCGATACCGCGCGGGTCAGTTTCTCGTTCGACGTCGTTCCCGGCGAGTATGAGGTGCGGTTGAAGTACCTCGTCGATTCGCTCGACCTCAATACAAGGGGGCTTCGTAGTCAGATGTGGCTCGAAAGGTCCGACAGCAGCCGCGTCCAGACCTATACCGTCAGTTTGCGGCGGCTCAGCGAGGGGACCCTGTCGCGTAAGTTCACGGCCGATTCCGCCCACAGGCGGCTGTGCATCCATTTGCTGACTTTCCCCAACAAGCCGTTGCGGCCGTCGTTCACCGCGCGCGATTTCCGCGTCACCCATACGCCCCCCGTGCGCGTCGCCGTCGGGCAGCTCTACGAGCAGCAGTTGGGTATCCGTATCTTCGCCGACGAGTTTTTCCGTGCCGCAGCTCCGAAAGATAGCCTCTAATCTGCTTTGGACGCCGCAGGGGTGGGTCCGTCATCCGCTCGTCGGGTTGGCGGGCGACGGTTCCGTCCGTTCCGTCGCGTCGTGTCCCGAGCCCGACCGGTTGGCGTTCGTCGAGTTCCGGGCCGGGGTCCTCGTCCCCGATTTCCCCGTGGATTTCCGCGCCGTCTTCGAGCGGTTCCGCGCCGCGCCCGCCCGGCCGCTCGACGAGTGGTTGCCTTCCGTCGTCACGCCCGGCCGCGGGGTTTTGGTCTTGATTTCCGGATTGGATTACGATTCTTTGCAGCCGACAGCCTTTACTCGTATCGAGCGCTTATGATTCCTCGCTTTCTCCGCCGTTGAAGTTCGGCAGGTGTTCTTCTACCGTGCGGCGCAGGTGTTCGCGGTCCAGATGGGTGTATATCTCCGTCGTCAGAATGCTTTCGTGGCCCAGCATTTCCTGCACCTGGCGGATACTCGCGCCCCCTTCCAGCAGATGCGTCGCAAACGAGTGGCGGAAGGTGTGGGGGCTTATGCGTTTGTCGATGCCCGCCCGCCGGGCCGCTTGTTTGATGATCGTGAAGACCATCACGCGCGTCAGTTTCCCGCCCCGGTTGTTCAGAAATACGGCGTCTTCTTGCTTGTTTTTGTCGTAGAGGTCGCCGCGGTCTTCCAGCCAGCGGCGGATTTTCTGGCGGGCCGTCGCGCTCACCGGTACCAGCCGCTGTTTGTCTCCTTTGCCGATTACACGGATGTAGCCTTCGCCGAAAAAGAGGTCCGACATGCGCAGGGCCGTCAGTTCCGACGCGCGCAGGCCGCACGAGTAGAGCACTTCCAGCATCGCGCCGTCGCGGCGGCCCTTGGGGGTCGTCGGGTCGATGGCCGCTATGATGCGGTCGATTTCTTCGGTCGTCAGTACGTCCGGCAGTTGGCGGCCGAATTTGGGCGTCGTGATGAATTCCGCCGGCGAGGTCTCGATTTTTTCTTCCAGCAGCAGGAAGTTGAAGAAGCTCCGGATGCCGCTCAGGCTGCGGGCCTGCGACGTCTTGCGGCTTCCGCGTTCGTAGAGCAGGCCCAGGTAGCGTTCGATCATTTCGCGTTCCACCTTGCGCGGTCCTACGTCCCATTGGCGCAGGATGTAGTGGGCGAAGTGGCGCAGGTCGCTCATGTACGATTCTACGGTGTTCGCCGCAAGGCGTTTTTCCAGTTTGATGTAGGTGCGGTAGCGGCGTCCCGCTTCCTCCCATTTTTTCGTGTTTTCGGCCATCGCTGTGCGGTTTTCGGGGTTTGCCCGATGGGTTGCTTCCGGCGAAGTTACGAAATTTTACATAATGTGATGTTTCCTCTGTCGTGTTTTTTTAGCTTCGCACGATCCATTCATGCGGCCGCGGCCCGGGACCGTCGCGCTTCATTCCTGAGGAAAATCGCGGCCGTTTGAGCAAAAATCCCTATCTTTACCGTGTCCAATCATTATATTCAGCAGCCATGACTTCCGTTCGCTTTTTCTTTGCCCTTTGCGCGTTCTTGTTGTCTGTCGCTTCCGTGAATGCCCGGCCGGCTTCCCGGCCCCGGAAAATCATCGTCGTCGAGGGTCGTTTCTTTCACGAGATGCCCGTCGCGACAGATAAGATAACCAAAATGCACATGCTGACCACTCCTTCCGGAACGTCGGCCGTGGGTTTCGAGCTCTCCGAGCCGTTGCCCGACGCCGCTTTGCAGTATGCGGTCCCGGCCGGGCAGATTCCCGAGGGCCGATTGCTTTTGGCGCAGTATGACGAGGCGAAAGCCCAGGGCAAGGGTGCTTCGCTCTCTTTCGTCCGTAAAACCTTGTTGGTGGAGGGAAGCCGGTTTCCCGACTTCTCCGCCACCGACATCGACGGCCGAATCTGGACCGGCGCCGACGTCGCCGGGAAGGTCATGGTGCTCAATTTGTGGTTCACCGGCTGCGGACCTTGCCGGGCCGAGATGCCGGAGTTGTCCCGTTGGAAGGACGAGATGCCCGACGTGATGTTCTTTTCGTCGACTTACGAGGACGCCGGACGCGCCCGGCCCGTGCTCGAAGAGCAGGGGTTCAATTGGATCGCCCTCGTCGGCGACACGCAGTTCCGCAAGTTCGTCGGGCCCAACGGTTATCCCCTCACCGTCGTCATCGACAAGGAGGGCATCGTCGCACAGGTCGAGTATGGCACCTCGCCCGTCCAGCGTGACGCCTTGAAAGAGAAGATCCGGTCGCTCCGTTAGTCCGTTCCGGAACTTATAGAAAACCGAATATACTTCCTATGGATTTCGTCGCATTGAATATTCCCGTCGCCGACGGGGCGCAGGCCGAGATTCTCGTCGCCGAGTTGGCCGAGTTCCCGTTCGAGAGTTTCGAGAGCGGTTCCGACGTCTTGAAGGCTTACATCCCGCAGGAGCGGTTGGCCGATTGCAAGACCGAGGTCGACGCTTTGCTCGCCCGTTACGGCGTTTCCGGGCGCTACATCTCCATCGAGGCGCAGAATTGGAACGCCCTTTGGGAGCAGAATTTTCCCGCTTCCGACATCGAGGGGCGCCTGCGCATCCGCGCGCCTTTCCACGAGCCCGCTCCCGAGGGCGAGCCCGAAATCATCGTCATGCCTAAAATGTCGTTCGGCACCGGGCAGCATGCCACTACTTGGCTGATGGCCCGCGGAGTTCTCGATTTGGGCATCGCCGGGCGTCGCGGGCTCGACATGGGCAGCGGTACCGGGGTCCTTTCCATCGTCGCCGCCAAGTGCGGCGCGGTGCATGTCGACGCCGTCGACATCGACGAGTGGGCCGACGCCAATTGCCGCGAGAATATCGCTGCCAATGGCGTTGAAGCCTGTGTTGAGCCTATGTTGGGCGACGTCGCACGTATCGCGGGGCGTACCTACGGTTTCATCCTCGCCAATATCAACCGCAATATCTTGTTGCACGACATGCACGCCTATGCCGCTGCGCTTCTTCCCGGCGGCGACCTTCTCATGAGCGGTTTTCTCGAAGCCGACGTGCCCGCGGTCGTCGAGGCTGCGCAGGCCGAGGGGTTGGCGTTCGTCGCTTCGGCTTCGCGCGACGGGTGGATGATGGTCCACGTGCGCAGGTGAAAACTTACAAGGGGCGCGGGGTCGTTCTCCACACGCTCAAATACGGCGATTCGTCGATGGTCGTCTACCTTTTGACCGACGTCGGCGGGCGGCGCAGCTACATGGTGCAGGGGGTCCGCAGCCGTTCCGGCCGCGGGTCCAAGCTGGCCCTTTTCCAGCCCATGTTCCCCGTCGAGTTCGAGGGGCTCGAATCGTCGCGCCAGCAGATGCACCGTTTCCGCGAGGTGCGGACCGCGTTTTCGTTGCAGAGCCTGCCGTTCGACGTGCGCAAGTCGACCATGGCGCTCTTCATGGCCGAGGTTCTCTACCGGCTCGTCCGCGAGAGCGAGCCCAACGAGGCGCTGTTCGATTTCGTGTGGGGGTCGGTCGGGGCGCTCGACGCCATGCAGGAGGGGGTCGCCAATTTCCACCTTTGGTTTTTGGCCGGGCTGAGCCGTTTCCTCGGCTTCTGCCCCGGCAACGAGTATATGCCCGGGGCGTGGTTCGACATCCGCGAGGGGCTTTTCACTCCCGTGCAGCCCGCCCATACCGAGTGCATGACCCGCGAGTGCGCCCGTATCCTCCGCGATTTGATGGCGTGCGACGTGCGTGAGTTGGACGCTATCGGGCTCAACCGCACCCAGCGCGTCGAGTTCCTCAACGCCATGCTGGTTTATTTCGGTTACCACCTCGACGCCGTCAGCGCCGTCCAGTCGGTGCGGATTCTGCGCGAGGTTTTTTAGGGCTCCGGGTTGGGTTTTGCCGCGTTTTTTCGTATCTTGTTCCTCCGTCGCGGCTTTGCCGTTGCGGTTCCTCAACCATTTCGTGCGATGAAGAAACCTTTGCTGACCTTTTTCTGCCTGCTGTTGTGCGGCGGTTTATCGGCCAACGGGCCTTCCAGGGCGGATTCTGCCGCTTCGTCCAGCCCCGTCTTGATGTGGCCGTACCGGCCCCGGATTTCGGGTTTCTTGCAGGCGGGTTACCAGTATTCCGACACTTCTTCGGAGTTCTTCGTCAAGCGGGCGCGGCTCAGCCTCACGGGCGACATCGTTCCCAAGTTCGACTACAAGATTCAGTTCGAGTTCGCCAAGCCGCGTCTGGTCGACGCTTATTTGCAGTACAGGCCGTTCCCGCAGTTCGGGTTCCGGGCCGGGCAGTTCAAGATTCCCTTTTCGCTCGAAAATACCGAGTACGGCGTCTCCGCGTTCGAGTTCATCGACTACCCGCTCGCTCTGAGCAGGCTGATGGCTTTCGACGAGGTCTGCGGGCTTGCCGCTTCGGGCCGCGACATCGGAGCGGCGTGTTCCGGCGGATTTTTTCAGCGCAACGGTTACAGCGTCGTCCGTTACGATTTGGCCGTGTTCAACGGCGAGGGTATCAATACCCGCGACCGCAACAAGTCCAAGGATTTCGTCGCGCGGTTGATTGTTCAGCCTTTGGCCGGGTTCGTGTTGTCGGGTTCTTATTATCGAGGCGAGTACGGGTCCTCGCATTTCCTGCGCGAGCGTTACGGCGCCGGGGTGTGTTACGACTGCGGCCCTTTCATCGTCCGGGGCGAGTGGTTCGGCGGTACGACCGGTTCTTCCGAGGGTCCGTTCGACAGCGGCGGTTGGTATGCCATGGCCGGTTGGCGGGCGCCGCGCAATCTGACCCTCACCGCGCGGTTCGATTCTTTCGCTTTCGACTGCGCCCGGCGTTCCTCCACCCGGCAGAACAATTATACGGCCGGGCTTCTTTGGTCGCCGGTCAAATACCTGCGGTGTCAGTTCAATTATACTTACGAGGATTACGGCCGTTTTTACGACATTTCCGGCCGCCACGTCGCTACGGTGTTGTTCACCGGAATTTTTTAACCTTTCCCCTTGAAGAAGTAGCTTTTCTGTCTGCGTTTCTCCTCCTGCGAGCGGGCGACGTAGACTTTTTCGTGCGTGTAGGGGTTCTCTCCCGTGTAGAACATCACCGACGAAAGGGTCATCGGCGTCGGCGTCAGGTCCTGCACCTGTTCCAGCGTGAAGTGCAGGCTGCCCAGCACCTTTTGCGCCAGCGAGCGCATGTCGCGTTCGGTGCAGCCCGGGTGCGACGAGATGAAGTAGGGAATCAGCTGGTAGGGCAGCCGTTCGCCGCGGCAGATGCGCCGGAAGTCGGCGTTCAGCCGCTCGAACATCGCGAACGGCGGTTTGCGCATCAGCTTCAGCACCGCGTCTTCCGTGTGTTCGGGCGCTACTTTCAGCCGGCCCGAGGTGTGGTGTTTCAGCACCGTTTCCAAATAGGGCGAACCGTCGAACAGGTCGTAGCGGATGCCGCTCCCGATAAAGGCTTTCTTGATTCCCTTCACCGCGCGTATCTTGGCATATAGTTCCAGCAGCGGCGTGTGGTCGTTGTCCAGGTTGGGGCATTTCGTCGGGTGCAGGCACGACGCCCGGCGGCATTTGCGGCACAGTTCCCGGTCGCGGCCGCCCATGCGGTACATGTTGGCCGAGGGGGCGCCTACGTCGGACAGATAGCCTTTGAAGCCCGGCATCTTCGCAATGCGTTCCACTTCCGCCAGTATCGAGCGTTCGCTCCGCGAGTGGATGAATTTGCCTTGATGGGCCGAAATCGTGCAGAACGAGCAGCCCCCGAAGCAGCCGCGGTGGATGTTGACCGAGTATTTGATCATCTCCCACGCCGGAATCGCTCCTTTGTCGTCGTAGCGCGGGTGGGGTGCGCGTTCGTAGGGCAGGTCGAACGAGCGGTCGAGTTCTTCGGTCGTCAGCGTCGCGTTGGGCGGCGTCACCACTACATAGCGGTCGCCCACACGTTCCACCAGCGTCGCGTCCGGTTCCAGCAGGTTGCTTTGGGTCTCTTCGACCGTGAAGTTTTCGCCGAACGCCCGTTTGTCGCGCAGGCAGTCTTCGTAGCTGTGCAGCCGTATCGTCGTCGCCGGGTCGAGCCGCGACACGTAGTTTTCGTCGGTCAGGAACGCCACCTGACGGATTTTGCGCAGCAGCTTGGCGTTGTAGCCGTTGCGCATCGCCTTGGCCACTTGTTGGACGACCCCCTCGCCCATCCCGTATATCAGCAGGTCGGCGCCCGATTCGGCCAGCAGCGAGGGTTTCAGCGCGTCGGTCCAGTAGTCGTAGTGGGTCAGCCGCCGCAGCGACGCTTCGATGCCGCCCGCCACCACCGGTACATGGGGGTACAGTCGCTTGAGTATCCGCGTGTAGACCGTCACCGCGTAGTCCGGCCGGAATCCCGCCTTGCCGCCCGGCGTGTAGGCGTCGTCGTGGCGCAGGCGCAGGTTGGCCGTGTAGTGGTTGACCATCGAGTCCATCGCTCCCGCCGTCACGCCGAAAAAGAGCCGCGGCGCGCCCAGTTTCGTGAAGTCGCGCAGGTCGTCGCGCCAGTTGGGCTGCGGGACGATGGCTACCCGGCAGCCCTCCGCTTCCAGCAGGCGTCCGATTACCGCCGCTCCGAAGGCCGGGTGGTCGATGTATGCGTCGCCCGTGAAAAGGATGACATCCGCCTGGTCCCAGCCTCGGGCGCGCATCTCCTTGATGGTCGTCGGCAGAAACATCCTATTCTTCTCCGTTGGTTATCAGGCGGCACATCTGTTCGCGGGCGCGGTGTATCTGGGTCTTGACCGTTCCAAGCGGCAGTTTCAGTTTGGCCGCGATTTCTTCGTAAGAGTATTCCTCGAAGAAGCGCATGACGATCAGTCCGCGATAGCGGGGTGCCAGCCGGTTCAGATAGTGTTCGATTTGGGTGCGCTGCTGTAGGTTGATGACGCTCTCTTCGGGGGTCGGGGCGTTCGACGCCGGGGCCGCGAAGCGTTCGTCTATGGGCAGGTCGTCCTGCCGGCGGCGCATGTAGTCGATGAAAGTGTTGCGGGCTATGGTGTAGACCCATTGTCCGAAGGTGTAGCTGTCGCTGTAGCGGTGCAGGTTGATGAATACCTTGATGAAGGTCTCTTGCAGCAGGTCGTCCACGTCGTTGGCTCCGCCCATGCGTTGGACGAACAGGCGGCGGATTGATTCGTGGTAGCGGTCGAAAAGGTATTCAAATGCCGCATCGTCGCCGTCGAGTACCAGCGCCACCAGCCGGCGGTCGTCGGCTACGATATAGTCGGCTATCTCCATACGCGTTTGTCCTTGCGCATGGTCAGCAGGCTCAGCAGTATCGCGCCCGGTATGCTCAGCACGTCATAGAGGAAGTAGAGCCAGGCGATTCCCGTTTCGCCCAGCCGGTTGGCTATGCGGCGTACTTCCAGCACCACCGTTATGTAGCGCAGCAGCACCAGCGCCGCCGCCGCTATCTTGTATTCGATGGGCATCACTGCTATCGCGCACGCCGCCGCCGCGAAGAAGAGCAGGCGCGAGCCTATTTCCCATTGGACGTAGTTGCGTGCGCCCCGCGGGTAGAAGCGGAACGCCGAGCCGAAGTAGCGCAGCTGGCTCAGTCCCCAGCCCAGTCCGCCCCACATCCTTTCGCGCAGCGTGGCCCGCGGCGACAGGATGACGCTCACATTGTCTCGCGTCATGACTTGTTGCAGGAACAGGTCGTCTTCGCCGATGTTCATGTTGAGGTGGTTGAAGCCGTTGTTGTCGAAGTAGAGCGTCTTGGTGAACCCGAAGTTCTGGAGCATCCCCCGGTAGGGGCGGCGCCGCACGGCCCGGGCCAGCCATTCCGTGGCGTGCATCATGCGCCACGTGCGCATCAGGTAGTTCTTCAGTCCCTTGGTGTGTTCCACGCCGCAGTAGCCCACCACGATTTCGCCGCGCGTGAAGCCCTTGGCCATCAGCGACAGCCAGCGGTCGGTCTGCGGGCACGTGTCGGTCGAGGTGAAAATCAGGTGTTCATAGTGAGCCGATTTGATGCCTACGTTCAGCGCCATCTTGCGCGAGATGGGGAAGCGAGGGTTCAGATGGATTTTCGTCGTCGTGATTTGCGGGAACGATTGTTTCAGCCGCGTGAGGTCTTCGTAGAAGTCCGTGTCGGCGCCTACGTAGATGATCACCACCTCGAATTTCGAGTAGCTCTGGGCCAGTATCAGCGGCAGGCGTTCCTCCACGAATCCGTAGTCTTCCGAGAAGAGCGGCAGGATGACCGATACCGGGGGGTCGGCGTCGAGCACTTCTTCGCGGCGGTTGTTCTTGTAGTTGGGGATGCGTCCGTAGACGAAAATATAGTAGTGGAGCTGTACGCCCAGCAGCACCAGCAGGATGCCCGCCAGCGCCGTGCCTTCCCAGCCGTAGGAGGCCAGGAACGTATGTGCCAAGGATTCCAAAAATTGCATAGGACCGAAATATGCGCAAAGGTACAAAACAATTCAGAATTCAAAAATTCATAATTCACAATTATTTTCTCTATTTTTGCACGGTACTATGAACATGGATTTCACGCTCGAATACAGGGACCCTGCTTCGCAGGCCCGCGCCGGGGTGCTGCGCACCGACCACGGGGTCATCCGCACGCCCATCTTCATGCCCGTCGGCACGGCCGCCACGGTCAAGGGGCTTTTCCACCGCGACGTCCGCGACGAGGCCAAGGCGCAGATCATTCTCGCCAATACCTACCATCTTTACCTCCGGCCCGGCATGCCCATCATCGAGCAGGCCGGGGGCGTCCACCGTTTCTCCACCTGGGAGGGGCCCATGCTCACCGACAGCGGCGGGTTCCAGGTCTTTTCGCTCGCCGCATGCCGTAAGCTCAAGGAGGAGGGGTGCCATTTCCGGTCGCATATCGACGGGTCCCGGCATCTGTTCACTCCCGAGAGCGTCATCGACACCGAGCGTTCCATCGGCGCCGACATCATGATGGCGTTCGACGAGTGCCCGCCCGGCGACGCTCCCCGCGAGTATGCCGCCCGTTCGCTCGACCTCACCGAGCGGTGGCTCGACCGTTGCTTCGACCGTTACGCGCAGACCGCCCCCAAGTACGGGCATTACCAGGCGCTTTTCCCCATCGTGCAGGGGTGTACCTATCCCGACCTCCGGGCCCGGGCCGCCGAGAATGTCAGGCAGTACAACGCCGACGGGTACGCCATCGGCGGGTTGGCCGTCGGCGAGCCTACCGAGACCATGTACGAGATGATCGAGGTCGTCAATGCCATCCTTCCGCAGGACCGGCCGCGTTATCTCATGGGCGTCGGCACTCCCGTCAACATCCTCGAGGGCATCGCCCGCGGCGTCGACATGTTCGATTGCGTCATGCCTACGCGCAACGGCCGCAACGGCCAGTTGTTCACCGCCGAGGGTATCATCAACATCCGCAACAAGAAGTGGGAGGCCGATTTTTCGCCCGTCGACCCCGAGGGCACGGCTTTCGTCGATACGCTTTATTCCAAGGCCTACCTCCACCACCTCTGCGTCTGCGGCGAGATGCTCGCGGCCGAAATCGCGTCGCTGCACAACATCGCCTTCTACCTCCGGCTCGTCGGCATGGCCCGCCAGCATATCATCGCCGGGGATTTCCGCGAGTGGAAAGAGGCTATGGTTCCCAAACTCCAACGCAGACTGTAAAGGTTATGAAGTTCCGTTTCCCGGGTTACCGGATTCTCGACCGTTACATATTGGGGAAGTTCCTCGCTACTTATTTCTTCGCCATCGCCATGATTATCGTCGTCGTGGTGCTCTTCGATTATGTCGAGAAGGTCGACGACTTCACCGAGCTCCACGCGCCGCTGCGCAAGGTCATCTTCGATTATTACCTCAACTTCATCCCCTTTTTCATCAACCAGTTTTCCGGTCTGTTCACTTTCATCGCCTGCATCTTCTTCACTTCCAAGATGGCTTACCAGACCGAAATCGTCGCCATGCTTTCGGGCGGCATGTCGTTCCGGCGGCTCATGTGGCCTTATTTCCTCGGGGCGTTGATTATCGGCGGGCTGTCGCTCCTGCTCAATCTGTGGTTGATTCCTCTGTCACAGCGTAAAATCGTCGCTTTCGAGGCGCAGTATATCAAGCGCAAGCAGCATACCCAGTACGACCTCCATATCTACCGGCAGATCGAGCCCGGTACGTTCGCTTATATACGTGGTTACCGCGACGCCGCGCACCAGGCGTCTTTCTTCGCGTTGGAGCATTACAAGGACGGGTCCATCGTCCGTTCGCTCGAGGCTTCCGACACCAAGTTCGATCCCGAGACCAAGCGTTGGACCGCTCCGCGTTATACCCGCCGCGAGTTCGATCCCTCAGGCGTCGAGACGTTCGGGCAGTACCGCAACCTCGACACCCTCATCAATTTGGAGGTCACCGAGCTGGGCCGCGTCAGCGACCTTATCCAGACCATGAACATTACCGAGCTCAACCGCTTCCTCGCCCAGCAGCGGGCCAAGGGTTCCGACGAAATCAACATCATCGAGGTCGAGCGCCACGCCCGCTACGCTTATCCGTTGTCGACGTTCATCCTCACCCTCATCGGTGTTTCCCTCTCCTCGCGCAAGGTCCGCGGCGGCACCGGGCTCCACATCGGCATCGGCACCGGGCTTTGTTTTTCGTACATCCTCTTCAACCGTTTCTTCGAGGAGTTCGCCAAGAGCGGTTCGCTGCCGCCGTGGCTCGCCGTCTGGCTGCCCAACATCATCTATCTGTTCATTGCGGTCTACCTTTACAGGAAGGCCCCGAAATAGTCCCGAATCCATGGAGAATTCCGCTTCGTTCCGCCGCCGTTTCCAGCGCAACTTTCCGCTGGCCTACAATTTGTTGCTCATCGCGGCCATCATCCTCGCCATGGCCGTCGTCGCCCATGTCGTCATGCAGATCGGCACGCGCCACGGTTCGCGCCGCACGGTGCCCGATTTCTCGGGCGTCCAGCTGCTCGAAGCGCAGCGCCTGGCCCGCCGCCACGACCTCAAGCTGCAAATCAACGATTCGTTGTTCGTGCCCGCCTACGAGGGGGGCATCGTCCTCGACCAGCTTCCCAAGGGGGGTGTCGAGGTCAAGCCTGGCCGCACGGTCTACATCACGATCAATTCGTTCCGTCAGAAGATGGTGCCCGTGCCTTTCGTGGCCGACCGTTCGTTGCGGCAGGCCAAGAACATGCTCGAAATCGCCGGGCTCGAAATCGCGCAGCTCATCTATCGTCCCGACATGGCGACCAATTACGTCCTCGACGAGTATTTCGGGCGCCAGCGCATCACCGAGACCACGCGTGTCGAGGCCGAAATGGGTTCGGGCGTGACGCTCTACGTCGGCGTCCAGCCGGGGCATAACGTCACCGTCGTGCCGCAGATCATCGGCCTTTCGCTCCGCGATGCCAAAAGCCGTTTGTGGGAGTTGGGGCTCAACGTCGGCAAGGTCGCTTTCGACGACGGCATCAATCTGCTCAACCAGAAGGACGCCCACGTCTACATGCAGAGTCCCAAGGCCGAGCGCCACGTGGTGCTCGGGGCCAAGGTCGACTTGCAGCTGACGCTCGACGGGCAGAAAGTCACCGCGCGGCTCCGCGATGCCGAGGAGCAGGCCGCCGAGGCGTTCATGGAGCGCCAGCGCATCGCCGAGGAGAAGGCGGCGGCCGAGCGCGAGAATGCCGGGCAGCCCTCCGCCGCCCGCGACAGCAACGGATTTTTCGACTGATGGCCGACGCTTCCTACATCGACGACGAGTTGCTCGACGACCCCTCGCTCTGCGAGGACGACAGCGAGCAGCAGGGGCTCTACGAGCATTTCGCGGTCGTGGCCGACAAGGGGCAGACCCTCCTGCGGCTCGACAAGTTCCTCGTGGCGCGTATGGAGCATTGTTCGCGCAACCGCATCCAGGCGGCGGCCGACAGCGGCAACATCCTGGTCAACGGCAAGCCGGCCAAGTCGAGCTACAAGGTCAAGCCTTCGGACCGCGTGCAGATCGTGCTGCCTTATCCGCGGCGCGACAACGAAATCCACCCCGAGGAGATTCCGCTCGAAATTCCCTACGAGGACGACGACTTGCTGTTGGTCGACAAGCCGGCCGGCATGGTCGTCCATCCCGGTGTGGGCAATTGGTCGGGTACGCTCGTCAACGCTTTGGCGTGGCATCTGCGCGGCACCGCCATCGCCGACAGCGGCGAGATGCGCGCCGGGTTGGTCCACCGCATCGACAAGAACACTTCGGGGTTGTTGGTCATCGCCAAGAATGAGCAGGCCCACGCACGGTTGGCCAAGCAGTTTTTCGACCACACGATTTATCGCCGCTATGTCGCCCTCGTGTGGGGCGATTTCGCCGAGGACGAGGGGACTATCACGGGCAACATCGGCCGCAGTCCGCGCGAGCGGCAGAAAATGTACGTCTTCGAGGACGGTTCCGACGGCAAGCATGCCGTGACCCATTGGCGCGTGCTGAAACGTTATAACTACGTCACGCTCGTCGAATGCCGTCTCGAAACGGGCCGTACCCACCAGATTCGCGTCCACATGGCGTGGCAGGGTCATCCGTTGTTCAACGACGAGCGTTACGGCGGCGACCGCATCCTCAAGGGCACCACGTTCGCCAAGTACAGGCAGTTCGTCGAGAATTGTTTCGCCTTGATGCCGCGTCACGCGCTCCATGCCCAGTCGCTCGGGTTCGAGCACCCCGCCACGCACCGCGAGCTGAAGTTCGAGAGCGATTTGCCCACCGATTTCCGCGCCCTGCTCGCCAAGTGGGATAGTTACAAACAAAGTGAAAATTGAAAAGTGCGAGGCGAAAGTGTTTGTTAAAACGTTTTAACTGCGTGTTTTTCACCTCTCACTTTTAATCCCTCTTCGAGGGCTTGACTTTTCACCTTTCACCTTTCACCTTTCACCTTTCACCTTTCACCTCTCACCTCTCACCTCTCACCTCTCACCTCTCACCTCTCACCTCTCACCTCTCACCTCTCCGACTATGGACCTTATCCTTAAATATTTCCCCGACCTTACCGACGGGCAGCGACAGCAGTTCGCTGCGCTGTGGGACCTCTACGCCGACTGGAACGCGAAAATCAACGTCGTCTCGCGCAAGGACTTCGACCAGCTTTATCTGCGCCACGTGCTCCATTCGCTGGCCATCGCCAAGGTGTGCGCATTCGCGCCGGGCGCCCGGGTGCTCGACGTCGGATGCGGCGGCGGTTTTCCGTCGGTGCCGCTGGCGATTCTTTTTCCCGACGTGCACTTCACGGCGGCCGATTCCATCCGCAAGAAGATTACGGTCGTCGAGGGTGTCGTCGCCGGGTTGGGGCTGAAGAACCTGACGCCCCGTTGCGCGCGGGTCGAGACGCTGGCCGAGCGGTTCGATTACGTCGTTTCGCGGGCCGTCACCGCCATGCCCGAGTTCGTCGGGTGGGTGTGGAACAAAATCGAAAAAGGGCAGCGCGGTACGCTGCCCAACGGAATTCTCTACCTCAAAGGCGGGGAGTTGGCCGAGGAGCTGGCTCTCACCGGCAGGCGGTGGACCCTCTACGACATCCCGCAGTTCTTCGACGAAGAGTTCTTCGAGACCAAAAAGGTGGTCTACACTTCAAGATAGGTGAAAAGTGATAAGTTAAAAGTGCAAGGTGTGTTGCTGATTAAAACGTTTTAGCAAGCACTTTTAATTCCCCTGCGGGGTCTTGACTTTGCTTTTGCTCGGCATAGCCTGCAAGCAGTCTCTGCCCTCGCATACTCGCAAAGTTCACCTTGATAAAATTTTCCGGACGCTGTCCATGAATTCTTCGGGCGACGACGCGCCCTGGATGCGGCCCAGCAGTTCGCCTTTCGTGTCGAAAATCAGATAAAGCGGAATCGCATCGTTGCCGTAGCGTTTCAGCAGCTCCTTGCCCGTCGGTTTGTCGGTGTCGTATTTCGCCGCGACGAAGCGCTGGCTCATGAAGTCGCCCACGTCCTTGCGCGAAAATACGTGCCGTTCCATCATCCGGCAGGGCGGACACCACGAGGCGTAAAGGTCGATGAAGACCAATTTGCCCTGCTTGACGGCCATTTCACGAACGGCGTCGGTCGATGCGGTCTCGAACCGGACCTGTGCCTGCGCGGCGCCCGCTGCGAGCGTCACGGCCAAAAGTAGAATCCATTTTTTCATCTTGTCGGTTGTTTGGCGGCTTCGGCTGCAAATTCCGAACCCAATTTATAAAGTGAAAGGTTAAAGTTGCAAGGTGAAAAGTAGCTGCTAAAACGTTTTACCTATATGCTTAATCTCTCTTTTGAGGGCTTGACTTTTCACCTTTCACTTCTCACTTTTCACTTTCTCCGAAGTGCTCAGCAGTCCGCAGGCGGCCTGGATGTCTTCGCCGCGCGAAGCACGGATAGTGGTCTGGATACCGCGGGCGGTCAGGGCGTCGCGGAAGCGGACCATTCCGGCGTCGTCGGGCGAGAAGTAGGGCGAGCCGGGTATCTTGTGGAAGCGGATAAGGTTGATGCGGCACTTGATGCCGTCCAGCAGGCGGCACAACTCACGGATGTGGCGCGGCGAATCGTTGAGCCCCTCCATGACGATATACTCGAACGAGACCCGCCGCTGGTGGGTGAAGTCGTAGCCGCGCAGGATGGCCGCCACCTCGGCGATGGGCCACGCCCGCTCGACCGGCATGATAGCTGCACGTTCTTCGGCGAAAGGGTTGTGCAGGCTCACGGCAAGGTGGACCTTGGTGCTGTCGAGGAACCGGCGCAGCTCGGGTACGACGCCCGCCGTGGAGACCGTGACGCGGGTCGGCGACCAGCCGAAACCCCACGGCGCCGTGATGATTTCGAGTGCCCGCAGGACATTGTCGGTATTGTCGAGCGGTTCGCCCATCCCCATGAAGACCAGGTTGGTCAGCCGTTCGCGTTCGGGCAGCGAGACGATTTGGTTGAGGATTTCGGGTGCGGAGAGCGAATGTTGCAGCCCCTGTCGCCCGGTGGCGCAGAAGCGGCAGCCCATGCGGCAGCCTGCCTGCGAGGAGACGCACAGCGTGGCCCGGTCGCCGTCGGGGATATAGGCCGATTCGACGAAGTTGTTCCGGAGGGTCCGGAACAGGTATTTCTTGGTTCCGTCGGCCGATTCGCTGACCCGGACCGGAGCGCTGAGCACGGGCCGGAACCGTTCGGCCAGCGCGGCCCGGTGTGCGGCGGCTATGTCGCTCATGGACAGCGGGTCTTCGGTATGCCGCACGTAGAGCCACCGCGCCAGCTGCCCGGCGGCGAATCGCGGCATGCCCAGCTCGCGGCACAGCGCGGCCAGTTCGTCGGGCGTGCGCCCGTAGAGGGGTTCGGTGTCTGCCATGGTGCGGCTCGTAAGAGGGTTTTCCGCAGACAAAAATAGGCAAAAGTTGAAGATTTTTTGCCCCGGGCCGCACGATTTCGGAATTTTATGTATATATTTGTGGTGCAAGTGTACGCCCCGCGCGTGCCGCCGACCTGAAACGATTAAAAAGAATCAATAGATGGAAATCAAGAAATCGCCCAAGGCAGACCTCCAGAACAAGCGGGGTCTTCTGCTCGAAATCGGTCTGATCGTCGCGCTGGCGCTGGTCATCGCGGCTTTCGCCTATACGCCGAAAGAACACCGTATCGAGCAAGTCGATCTGAACTACGGTCCCGTCGACGAGCAGATCGTCGAAATCACGCGCCAGGATCAGAAGCCGCCCGAACCTCCCAAGAAGGTGGAGGTGAAGGTGATCGCCGACTTGCTGCAGGTGGTGACCAACGAGACCAAGATTGCCACGGACATCAACTTCGCGGAGTTCGACGAGGACACCGAGGTGCTGCAGCAGGTGGAAGTCAAGGAGGAGATCATCGAAGACGACCAGCCGTTCCTCACGGCCGAGACGATGCCTTCGTTCCAGGGCGGCGACCTCAATACGTTCCGCAAGTGGGTGCAGGACAATGTGCGCTTCCCGCAGATTGCGTTGGAGAACGGCATTTCGGGCCGCGTGGTGCTGTCGTTCGTCATCGAGAAGGACGGCCGTCTGACCAACATCCAGGTGCTGATGACCCCCGACCGTTCGCTTTCGGAGGAGGCCATCCGCGTGCTGAACAAGTCGCCCAAGTGGAGCCCCGGCAAACAGCGCAACCAGGTGGTGCGCATCAAGTACACCCTGCCGGTCGACTTCCGCATGCAGAACTAAGACGCGGCATCCGATATATCGAGGGTATCTTGCTTCCGGGCGGATACCCTTGTTTATGATAGGTTGCCGGGACGGGGCGGAGGAGGCCCGGGCTGCTTCGGCCGATTGAAAGAGGAGCCCTGCCGCGTCCGGAGATAGCACGGAGTTTGCCTGCTGAACCGCGCATCGGCCCGGCCGGAGAAAAATCTGTCGGCATGGCCGGAAAAACTATTTGACGAAAAAAAACTTGGAAGAGAACAGAAATACCCTATCCGCTCCCGCGCCGCACGAGTGCGAACGCGCCGTGCTGGTGGCTGTGGTCCGCGACAACCAGGAACCCCGCCAGGCCGAGGAATTCCTCGACGAGCTGGAATTCCTGGCCGAAACGGCCGACATCCGTTCGGTGCGCCGCTTCACGCAGCGGCTGCCGCAGCCCTCGTCGCGCATCTATGTGGGGCCGGGCAAGCTGGAGGAGATAGCCGACTATTGCCGGGAGAACGAAATCGACGTGGCGATTTTCGACGACGAACTCACGCCGTCGCAGACCCGCAACATCGAAAAGGCGATGCCCTGCCGCATCCTCGACCGCACGCGTCTGATTCTGGACATTTTCATGTCGCGGGCCCAGACGGCCTATGCCAAGACGCAGGTGCAGCTGGCCAACTACGAATACATGCTGCCCCGGCTGTCAGGCCTGTGGACCCACCTCGAACGCCAGCGCGGCGGCACGGGTACGCGCGGCGGTGCGGGCGAACGCGAAATCGAGACCGACCGCCGAATCATCCGCAGCCGCATCGCCAAGCTGAAGGAAGACCTGAAGAAAATAGACCGTCAGATGGCCGTGCAGCGCTCGAACCGCGGGCAGCTGGTGCGGGTGGCGCTGGTGGGCTATACGAACGTGGGCAAATCGACGCTGATGAACCTCATCGCCAAAAGCGAGGTCTTCGCCGAAAACAAGTTGTTCGCCACCCTCGACACGACGGTGCGCAAGGTGGTGTTCGACAACCTGCCGTTCCTGCTTTCGGATACGGTGGGATTCATCCGCAAGCTGCCGACCGAGCTGATCGAATCGTTCAAGTCGACCCTCGACGAGGTGCGCGAGGCCGACCTGCTGGTCCATGTGGTCGACATTTCGCATCCGCAGTTCGAGGAGCAGATAGCCGTAGTGAAGCAGACCTTGCAGGAGATAGGCGCGGGCGACAAGCCGGTCTACATGGTCTTCAACAAAATCGACGCCTACACCTATATTAAGAAAGAGGAGGACGACCTGACCCCCGCGACGCGCGAAAACCTCTCGCTCGACGACCTGCGCCGCAGCTGGATGGCGCAGACCGAATCGCCCTGCATCTTCCTGTCGGCGCTCGCGAAGACCAACCTCGAGAAGTTCCGCACCGACCTCTACGGCATGGTGCGCGAAATCCACGCCGGACGCTATCCGTTCAACAATTTCCTCTATTGACAACCAAACCTCAAGCTATCATGGAGTTGCATATCCTCAGCCAGCAGAACACCGTGCTCAACAAGTTCATCGCCCAGATTCGCGACAGAGAGGTGCAGACCGATTCGATGCGTTTCCGCCGCAACATGGAGCGCATCGGCGAAATCACGGCCTACGAACTCTCGAAGGAACTGAACTACACGCCCCGGACGGTCGAAACGCCGCTGGGCGAAGCCGTCGTGCAGCAGATCGACGACCGGATTGTCATCGCCACCATCCTGCGTGCCGGGCTGCCGTTCCACCAGGGTTTCCTCAATTATTTCGACGACGCGCAGAACGCGTTCGTCTCGGCCTACCGCAAGAGCACCAAGGACGGGAAGTTCACGGTGAAGGTCGAATACATTTCGTGCGGCGACCTGGAGGGCAAAACGCTGCTGCTGGTCGACCCCATGCTGGCTACGGGTTCGTCGCTCGTGCTGGCCTACAACGCGCTGTGCGAGCGGGGCGGCACTCCGGCCCATACGCATGTGGCGTCGGTCATAGCCAGCGAGCAGGGCGTGGACTACGTGATGAAGAACATGCCCCGGCAGACGACCACCGTGTGGGTGGCGGCGGTCGACGAGGAGCTGACCTCGCGTTCGTACATCGTGCCCGGCATCGGCGACGCGGGCGACCTGGCCTACGGGGAGAAAATCTAAATGAAACATAAGCTGGCCTTTCTTCTGGCCGTTTTCGCGGCGACGGTGCTGCTGCTGGCCGTGCAGAAGCCCGTGTTCCTGGCGTGGTATGCCGTGGGGCGGGGATTCACGGCCGCCGACTGGTGGCAGGTGGTGCGGCATGGCCTTGCGCTCGATATGACCGTGGCAGGCTATGTGACGGCGCTGCCCGTGCTTGCCGTGCTGCTGTCGCTGTGGGTCCGGCTGCCGGAACGGCCGATGCGCTGGCTGCTGACGGGCTATTTCATTGCGGTTTCGGTCGTTGTGGCGGCTATCTTCGCCGTGGACCTGGCGCTCTATGAACATTGGGGATTCCGGGTCGACGGCACGATTCTTATCTACCTTGCCGACCCCCGCGAAGCGATGGCCAGCGTCGATTTCTGGCTCGGCGTGCGGCAGACCCTGCTGTTTGCGCTCTATGCGGCGGCGATGGGGTGGGCCTACTCGCGGGTAGTCCGGCTTTTCGACGGGGAACCGCTCCGGTGGCGGGCGGCTTTGCCGTGGAGTGCGGGCGTGCTGCTGCTGGCAGGGCTGGATTTCCTGGCGATTCGCGGCGGACTGGGCGCTTCGGTGGCCAACGTCTCGAAAGTCTGTTTCAGCTCCGAAATGCTGCTTAACCATGCGGCTATCAATCCGGTTTTCTCGTTCCTCTCGACGCTGGGCGAACAGACCGACTATGCCGCGGAATATCCCTTTTTCGACGAACGCACCCGGGCGCAGAAATTCGATGCCGTCCGCGGAAACCGCCCCGGCACGCAGCCTGCGGAGCGGCTGCTGCGGACCGCGCGGCCCAATGTGGCGGTGATTATCCTCGAAAGTTTCGGCCGGACCGTCATGGATGCCGAGACTGAGGGCGAACCGGTCATGCCCTGCATGCAGCGGCTCAAGGAGCAGGGTGTTTGGTTCGAGAACTTTTTCGCCAACTCGTTCCGGACCGACCGCGGCGAAGTGGCAATATTGAGCGGATTTCCGGCGCAGACGCGCATTTCTGTCATGAAACTGCCCGGCAAAAGCCGCAGCCTGCCCTCGATGGCCCGCTCGCTCGGACGCGAGGGCTACCGCACGCGCTTCGTCTATGGCGGCGACCTCAATTTCACCGACCAGGCGTCGTACATGTATGCGACGGGCTGGCAGCAGCTTTTCTGGCAGAAAGATTTCGACTTCGACACGCCCCCGGCCGACTGGGGCTACGACGACCGGGTCATGTGCGAATGGTTCGGCGAGCAGGTCGTCCGCTGGAGCGCCGAGGGGGAACCTTTCCTGGCCGGGCTGCTGACGCTGAGCAGTCACCCGCCGTTCGACGTGCCCTATGCGAAGTTCGGCGACCGGATGTTCAATGCGACGGCTTTTGCGGACGAGTGCGTGGGGCGGATGATCGAACGCTGGAAAGCATCGCCCGCGTGGGACGACCTGCTGGTGGTGCTGGTGGCCGACCACAGCGTAGCCTATCCGCCGTCGCTGGCCTACAACGAACCCTTGCGTCACCGGATACCGATGATATGGACCGGCGGGGCGCTTGCGACCCCTCCCCGCACGGTGGAGGAATACGCGTCGCAGATAGACCTCTGCGCCACGCTGCTGGGGCAGTTGGGGGTGCCGCACGACGATTTCGATTACAGCAAGGATATTTTCGACCCGGCGCTTCCGAAGTTCGCCTACTACACGTTCAACGACGGTTTCGGCGTGGTCGACGCTTCGGGCCGGGCGCTCTACGACGCTGCGACGGGGCAGGCGGCTCCGGGGTCGGACCCACGGCTGGAGGAGACGGGGCGGACCCTGCTCCAAACCACCTACGTCGACATCGGCCGCCGCTGACGCCCGGAGGGCCGCCCTTGTGAAGCCGCATCCCCTTTTTTAGGTATTGCCGGGCCGCGGGGGAATCGCTAACTTTGAACCCGCAGAAAAATAGATGCTTATGTATAGTTCGGGCTATTCTTCGGACATGCGGATGTGCGACCTGGTGTGCGACCGCTATCCGGTGTTGCAGGTGATGAGCCGTTTCGGCATTGCGCTGGGCTTCGGCGACAAGACCATCGCCGAGGTGTGCGCCGAAAACAAAGTCGACACCGAGACCTTTCTGGCGGTGGTGGGCATGTCGGTCAACCGCAGCGGCGGCGTGGAGCTCTCGGGCGCCGTGGCGGTGCGGTCGCTGCTCAGCTATCTCCACAATTCACACAGCTATTTCCTCGGCTTCCGGTTGCCCGCCATCCGGCGCAAGTTGATAGGCGCGGTCGATTGCAGTCTGAGCGACGTGTCGTTCGCCATCATGCGCTATTTCGACGAATATGCCGCCGAGGTCGACCGCCACATGGCCTACGAGGAGAAGTCGGTGTTTCCCTATGTCGAAGCGCTGCTCGCGGGGGAGAAAAAGGCCGATTACTCGATAGACGTATTCCGCCGTCAGCACGACCAGGTCGAAGCGCGGCTGCACGAACTCAAGAACATCATCATCAAATACTACCCCTCGGGCGGTACGAACGAACTGAACGGCGTGCTCTACGACATTTTCACCTGCGAGGAGGAACTGGCGTCGCACAACGCCGTCGAAAACGAACTTTTCATCCCGGCCGTCGAACGGCTTGCGGCTGACGGCCCCGGCGAAGCGCGGCAGGAACCGCTGAGCGCCCGCGAACGCGAAATCATCGTCTGCGTGGTCAAGGGGCTTACCAACAAGGAGATAGCCGACTGCCTCTGCATTTCGACCCACACGGTCATCACCCACCGGCGCAATATTGCATCGAAATTGCAGATCCATTCGGCGGCGGGTCTCACGATCTACGCCATTGTCAACAAACTGGTCGAACTCTCCGAAATCAAGGATTCCATTAGCGATACCTCCGCATGAAGCATCGGCACCATCCCGTCTCGTCGCTCAACCGCGCCTTTCTGATAGGCATCGGACTGAACGTGCTGTTCGTGGCCGTGGAGTTCTGCGCGGGGCTGTGGTACGGGTCGATGGGGCTGTTGTCCGATGCGGGACACAATCTTTCGGACGTGGCGAGCCTGCTGCTGGCCATGTTGGCGTTCCGGCTGGCGCAGGTCGGGCCCAAGCCGCGCTATACTTACGGATACAAGAAGAGCACGGTGCTGATTTCGCTGTTCAATTCGCTGATTCTGCTGATCGCCGTGGGGGTCATCATCGCCGAGAGCATCAACCGGATGATTCACCCCACGCCTATCCCCGGCGGGGTCATCGCCTGGACGGCGGGTATCGGCGTGCTGGTGAACGGCTTCACGGCGTGGCTTTTCATGAAAGACCGCAAGCGCGACCTGAACGTCAAGGGGGCCTATCTGCACATGATTGCCGACGCGCTGGTGTCGGTGGGGGTTGTGGTTTCCGGCGTGGTGATTCTGCATACCGGGTGGACCATCGTCGACCCTATTGTGGGTTTGGTCGTGGCGGCTGCCATCATCGGTTCGGTCTGGTCGCTGCTGCGCGACAGCCTGCGCCTTGCGCTCGACGGCGTGCCTGCGGGCATCGACGTGGCGGGGCTGGAGCGGTGCATGAAGGGCGTCGAAGGGGTGCTGGCGGTCCATCATATCCATGTTTGGGCCATCAGCACGACTGAAGCGGCGCTGACGGCCCATGTCGTGCTGTCGGACCCCTGCATGATGGTGTGCGTGAAACCCAAGCTCAAGGAACTGCTTGCCGAAGCGGGGGTCGTCCACGCCACGCTCGAATGCGAGACCGTCTCCGAACATTGCAGCGGCCGCTGCGAATGACCGTCCCGAAAAGTCTGCGGGCGAACGCGCTTCCGATAAATATGCTTACGGTACCGGGTCGTAGCCGCTTCCGCCCCACGGGTGGCAGCGGGCGAGCCGCCGCAGGGTGAGCCAGCTCCCTTTGAGAGGTCCGTACTTGCGCAGGGCTTCCAGCGCGTATTGCGAGCAGGTGGGGACAAAGCGGCACGACGGAGGGGTGAGCGGCGAAATGCAGAGTTGGTAGAACCTCACCAGCCCGATGAGCGGCCACGCAAGCAGCCGCTTACAGGCGCCCGGCAACCGCTTCCAGAATCCGCCGGACGGCATGTTCGATGTGTTTGTAGGGCAGGACCTCCTTGGACGAGTAGATAAGCGCGATGTCGAGATTCGTGCCGCGGCCGGTCCGGGCGAGAATCCCCTTTTGCAGGCGATAGGCTTCCTTGGTCCGGCGGCGCAGGAGGTTGCGTTTGTTGGCCCGCTTGTGGAACTTCTTGGGCACGGAAAAGAGCACTTCCGTGGTGTCGGCCGCATCGGCTTCGGCATACCACACATAGCGGAACGGAAAGACGAATCCGCCGTGGCCGCTCTCGAACAGACGCCGCACGGCTCCGAGCGAACGGAGCCGCTCAGTGCGGGGTAGCGAACGGTCGGGCATGGGGTGCGGGGTTATTTGCGGCTTTCGGCCGGGGTGCGGCGGGTGCGGCTCTTGGCGAGCTTGTGCTGCTGGGTGCGCAGGAACTCCTCCTTGTGGGTGTCGGTGGGCAGGTCGACGGGTTCGGCCTCCTCGCCGCGTCCGAGCTTGGAGAGCAGCAGGTCGACGGCCTTGACCATCGACGGGGCTTCGGGGGTCGGCGCGCTGGCTACGACTCGCAGTCCGGCGTCGACGGCCGCCCGCAGCGTTCCCTCGCCGAAGACCGCCACAGGGGGCACCTCCTCGGTACCGAACTTCTCGACGAGCGTCGTGACGTCCGAAGGGGAATAGAGCGCCAGCAGCCCGTACTCTTCCGGCCGGAGGGCATCGAGGTCGGCGGCGACGGTCCGGGCCAGAATCACCGGGTCGACGGCCAGCTTGAGCTTCGACAGCGCGTCGGGCAGCTCGGGCTTGTGGGGCTCGCTCAGAGCCAGCAGGAATTTCTCCTCCTTATGCTTGATAATCAACTCGATGAGCGAAGTGAACGAACCGTCGGCAAACGAAATCTTGCGCTTGCGGTAGACGATGTATTTCTGCAGATAGAGCGCCACGGCCTCGGTCTGACAGATGTATTTCATGGTCTCGGGCACCGTGATGCGGGCCTCCTCGCAGATGTGGAAGAAGCTGTCGACGGTGGTGCGCGAGGTGAAAATCACGGCCGTGTGGGTCAGAATCTCCACCCGCTGCGAACGGAACTCCTTGAGCGATACGCCCTCGACGCGGATGAAGGGCTTGTAGGCGATCTCGATACGACGACTGCGTGAGAGCTCGTAAAAGGGCGACTTCTCGACGATGGCGGGCCGCGGCTGCGACACCAGGATGTTCCTCACTTCCAAATTAGCAGACTTTAAGATTTACGATTCATTGCGAACTCCCCGCCAAAAGCAGCCACACGAAGCTGACGGGGAAGATTTCCACGGCGCAAAGGTACAAAAACCAATGCAAAATCGAAATTTTTTTACCAATAAACAGATGCAGCGACTCGCGCAGGTAGAGCATCGAGGTGACGGCGAGGGCCCCCGCCGCGAGGCAGAGCCAGAGGCTCCCCCCGCCCCGCGGGCAGAGGGCGTAGAGCGTCACGAGGGGCACGGCGAAGAGCACCGCCAGGGCGAAGTAGATGCGCCCGACGAGCAGCAGCTGCCCCACGAAGGGCTGCGTGCGCGTGACGGCCCCGGCGATGCGCAGCGCCGCGATGCGGAACCCCGCCACCAGGGCGCAGAGGAGCGTGGCGAGCCCCGGCAGCGCCGCGACGGCCATCGGCGCGAGGGCGGCCGCGCGGTGAGGCGGCACGAGCTCGTCGGCGCCCTTCACCACGGCGATGCCGGCGAAGAGCAGCCCGATGGCGGCGGCCACGCGCAGGAAGCGCCCGAAGCCGCTGCGGCCCGGGTCCTCGGCCAGGCGCTCGACCGATGCCGTGTCGCGCGAAATGCGGCTCAGGAGGCTGCGCACGTCGCCCAGATGGCGGTAGAGCAGCATGACATAGAGCCCCGCGAGCAGCAGCACGGCCCCCTCGAAGGCGGCATTGCGCACCAGCGACGCGCGCTCCCCGACGCGGGGTCCGGGCGCGGCGACGGCGGCCGACTGCGCGCCGTAGAGCTCCGCGGCGTCGACCGTGCGCCAGGCGGCCCGGGCATCCGCCGCGGGATCGGCCGCGGGATCGGCTGCGGGATCGAAGCTGAAGGCCCGGCCCAGGGGCGCGAGCGTATCGCGGGCGAGCGCCGACGCCCCGGCGGCCGCGCTGTCGGCCTGTGCGTGCGACGCGGACGACGCAGACGACGTGCTGTCGGCGGCGGGGTGCGCGGTTTGATGCGCGGCGGAGACAGCGGGGTGCACGGCGGCGGAGGAGGAGGAGGAGTAATGCGCGGCGCCGGGACGTGCCGCGCCGTGCGTGCTGTCGGCGCCCCCGCGCACGGCCGACCGACCCGCAGTGGGAGTGGCGGCAGATCCCGCAGCAGCAGAACCCGCAGTGGCGGCCACGCTGTCGGCGGCAGCCGCCGGGCGGAGGTATGTCACCGTGTCGGGCATCAGACGAAGGTGCGTTTGAGGGTGATGCGGATGGTGGTGCCGCGGCCGATCTCCGAGTCGACGACGGCGATGCGCCCCTGGTGGTACTCCTCGACGATGCGGCGCGAGAGCGAAAGCCCCAACCCCCAGCCTCGGGTCTTGGTGGTGAACCCGGGCTCGAAAATCCGCTTCCAGTTGCCTTTGGGGATGCCCTTGCCCGTGTCGCGGACGTCGATCATGACGTGGTGCTCGTCGGCCGAAATGTGCACGTCGATGGAACCGTGGCCTTGCAAGGCGTCGAGCGAATTCTTCATCAGGTTCTCGACCACCCACTCGAAAAGCGCCGTGTTGATGTTGGCCTGCACGGGAGCGATGGCCAGGCCGTTGTAGCCGAGCGTGACGTTGCGGGGGATGCGCTTGCGGAAGTACATGACCGATTCGCCGACCGTTTCGTTGATGTTGGCCGGGGTGAGGGGCGTTTCGGAGCCGATTTTCGAGAAGCGGTCGACGATCTTCATCAGGTGGGTGAGGTCCTTGTTCATCTCGTCGACGGCCGACTGGTCGACGGGCTGCGAGCGGAGGTACTCGATCCAGCCTAAGAGCGACGAGGTGGGGGTGCCCAGCTGGTGGGCGGTCTCCTTGGCCAGCCCGATCCACACGCGGTTCTGCTCGTCGTGCTTGGTCGACCGGAAAGCGATGAAGCCCAGCAGGATGAAGACCGTGACGACGAGAATTTGCACGTAGGGGAACCAATAGAGCGACTTGAGCAGTCGGGACTTGCCGTAGAAAATGATGTGGTAGTGTTCGTCGGGCCACCAGAACCGCACGGGCCGCGGCGGATTCTCCTCGGTGAAGTCGTCGATGCGGCGGCGCAGCAGGTCGGGGTGGTCGATGATGCGGTCGGGAATCAGGTGCGAGGTGATGACCTCCAGATTCTCGTTGGTGATGATGAACGGGATGTTGTTGTTGGTCGACATGATGTCGGCCACGAGCGGGTCGGCCATGGCACCGCCCATCGCATCGCGGTTCACCCGCTCCATGGCGTGGGCCCACAAGGCCACGTCGTGCTGCTCCTTTTCGCGCAGGCGCGTGGCCATGTTGTTGGTGTAGAGGAGCGACAGCGCGCCTAAGAGCACCCCGACGACGATGACCACCACGCGGTTGCGGAACGAGAGCATGCGACGGAAATTCATGGCTTCCGGGGGTTATTTGCGGCGCGTATCCTGCTCGGTGAGGATGCGCCGGTACTCCTGCGGGTCTTGCAGCAGAGCGGCGGCCTGCTGCACTTCCTTGTCATCGGGAAGCGAACGGGCGACGACCCCTTGGGCGTAGCCGTGGCGCAGGACGATGTCGTTGTTGATGGACCGCTCGATCTCCTTGCGGTAGGTCTCGATGTTGGCCTGCGTGTCGTCGTGCAGGTTCTCCTCGATGGTCGCTATCTGCCGCTCGATTTCGTCGAAACGGTCGGCCCTGGCCGCCTCGCGGAGCTGCCGGAGCGTGCGGCGCGAATCGGATTCGTAAGGCACGTGCTTGTCCTCCATGAATGCGCGGAAGTCGGCGTAGTCGGCATCGCTGATGGCGAACGCCGTGAGGTCGGCGGGCTTCTCGGGGTGGCGGCGCATGTATTCGTCGCCGAAGTCGTCGATGAATCCCAGCGCATAGAGCGTGGCAGCGAAACGGCTGATGTATTCGGGCTCGGTGGGGAGGTCGGGCATGATGCCGCCGCCGTCGTAGACCTTGCGGCCCCCGCGGGTGGCGAATTCGCCGATGAGCGAATCGGGCACGGCGCTGACGGCTCCGTCCTGCGAGTGCGAGTAGTCGATGGCCTGGATGCAGCGGCCCGAGGGAATGTAATATTTGGCGGTGGTGAGCTTGAGCATGGCGTTATAACCCAAGGGACGGGTGCTCTGGACCAGCCCCTTGCCGAAGCTGCGCTGTCCGATAAGCACGGCGCGGTCGAGGTCCTGCAACGCTCCGGCGACGATTTCGGCGGCCGAAGCGGTGCTGCCGTTGATCAGCACGACCAAGGGCAGGTCGGGGAACGCGGGCTCGGAAGCGGTGCGGTAGGTCTGCTTCGACTGGTCGGTGCGTCCTTTGGTGCTCACGACCTCCGTGCCCTTGGGCACGAACATCGAAAGAATCTTGACCGCCTCCTGCAAGATGCCGCCGCCGTTGGACCGGTAGTCGAGAATCAACCCTTTCAGGGGCCCCTCCTGCCGCAGCCGCTCGATGGCGGCGCGCATCTCCTCGTAGGAACCCTCGGTGAAATCGCTGTGGCGCAGGTAGCCGATGCTGTCGGCGACCCGTCCGGCGTAGGGTATGCTGGGGATGGCGATGCGTTCGCGCGTGAGGGTGACGGTGCGGTGCGAACCGTCGAGGTGCTCGACCGTCACCTTGACCTTGGTGCCGGGGTCGCCCTTGAGCGCCGCCGAGACCTGCTCGGTGGTGAATCCTTTGGCCTCCTTGCCGTCGATGGCCAGAATCCGGTCGCCGATCCGCAGCCCGGCGCGGTCGGCCGGCGAATCCTTGTAGGGCTGGGCGATGATGACCCACTCGCCCTTTTTGCGGATGAGCGAACCGACGCCGCCGTACTTGCCGGTGGTCATCAGCTCGAAGTCCGGCATTTCGTCCGCGGGGATGAACTCGGTGTAGGGGTCCAGGTCGCGGACCATCCCCTGCGCCGCGCCGAGCATGAGCTTGTCGGGGTCGACGGGGTCGACATAGCCCACCGACAGCTCGCGCATCATGTTGACGGCGATTTCCATGTTGCGGCCCAGTCCGAAGTCGTTGCGGCTGCCGTAGGTCAGCAGACCTGCGGCGGCGAGCGCTGCGGCGGCCGTGAGCAGATAACGGTATTTTCTATTCATGGTATCCGGTCATTCGTATGTAGGAATCCAGCCGGTATTCGACCCGTGCCACTCCGCGGCGGATGCCGTCGAGCCGGATGTGCGTTCCCTCCTGCGAAACTTCGATCCGGTCCTCGAAAAGCAGCATCAGCCGATGGAAGAACCCGTCGGCGCGGAAAGTCATCGTACCGTCGGCCTCGCTCACCAGCGAAAACCCTGCCGACTTGAACGCGTTGACGATTTGCTGGCGGTGGCGCGCCGTGTCGCCCTCGACCCTGCGGACCACGAAGCCGAAACGCGGGTAGAACGCCGCCAGCACGACGATGGCGCCCAGCAGGGTCAGGTAGCGGGTCGTGTGGAACATGACGTAGAACGTCTCCCGGGCCGAAAGGGCCGAAGTGCCCGTCACGAGCATCAAGGCCATCAGAGCGAAGCACAGGATGCACAAGGCGGCGAAGTATTTCAGCGAGCGAAGAAAATAGTTCATATCAGGTAAAAAGTGTAAGGTTGTCTATTTCATGCAGGTTTTCCCGAAAGCGGACGGCGGCAGCTCTTCGTTCCGGATTGCTTCTGCGACCTGCTGCATCAGCCATTTGGGGGTCGACGTGGCGCCGCAGATGCCGACCGATGCGGCGTCCTCGAACCATCCGGCCTGCAATTCGGCGGCTTCCTCGATGTTGTAGGTGAGGGGATTGGCCCGGCGGCACACCTCGAACAGCACCTTGCCGTTGGACGACTTGCGGCCGCATACGAAAATCACCACGTCGAACCGCCCGGCGAACCGGGTCAGATGTTGTTCGCGGCCCGATACCTGCCGGCAAATCGTGTCGTCGATGCGCACGGCGGCAGGGTCTGCGGCCCGGCGGCGCATTTCGGTGCCCAGCCGCTCGAAGAGCGCGATACTTTGGGTGGTCTGCGACAGAAAGTGAATCGGCCGGGCGAAGTCGATTTGCGCCAGGTCTTCTTCGCTCTCCACGACGATGGTCGGTTCGCCGACCTGCCCCGTGAGCCCCACCACTTCGGCGTGGCCCCGTTTGCCGAGGATGACCACCTGCCCGCCGACGGGCTGCATTTCGGCGTGCGCCTGCACGACCCGGGCTTGCAGACGCGCCACGACGGGACACGTGGCGTCGATGATGCCGATGCCCAGCCGCCGGGCTTCGGCGTAGGTCGTCGGCGGTTCGCCGTGGGCGCGAATCAGCATCCGCCCGCCTGCCGCCTGGGCCATTCCGTCGCGCGTGAGCGTGTGCAGCCCCAGCTGTTCGAGCCGCTGCACCTCGATGCGGTTGTGGACGATGTCGCCCAGCGAAAAGACCGCACCCCCTTGGGCGAGCGCCGCTTCGGCCTCGTCGATAGCCCGGACCACGCCGAAGCAGAACCCCGATTTGTCGTCGATTTCGATCTGCATGGCCGATGAATGGTGTCAACCCTTCGTTGTTTCGTCGAACAGCCGGACGAACCACTCCATCTGTTCGTCGACGGTCATGCGGCTGTTGTCCAGCACGATGGCGTCGTCGGCCTGCCGGAGCGGCGATATGGCGCGGCTCATGTCGGCCTTGTCGCGTTCGCGGACGTTGCGCTCGATTTCTTCGAGGGTCACCTGCTGGCCTTTGGCCGTCAGTTCGTCGTAGCGGCGCCGGGCCCGCACGGCCGGGTCGGCCGTCATGAAGAGCTTCAGTTCGGCGTCGGGGAATACCACCGTGCCGATGTCGCGGCCGTCCATCACCACCCCGCGGCGCCGGCCCATTTCCTGCTGCATGGCGACCAGCTTTTTGCGCACGGCGGGGATGGCGCTCACCTGGCTGACGCAGTTGCTCACCTCGATGGTGCGTATCTTGCCCTCGACCAAGTCGCCGTTGACATAGATGTCGCTGGCGCCGCGCGCGGGATTGAACCGGAACGTGATGGCGATCTGGTCCAGGAGGCGGCAGACGGCTTCTTCGTCGACGATGCCCGAGCGGATGGCGCCGTGCTCCAGAGCGTAGAGCGTCACGGCGCGGTACATAGCGCCTGTGTCGATGAAGATGTAGCCTAAGCGGGCCGCGATGGCCTTGGCGAAGGTGCTTTTGCCGCACGACGAAAAACCGTCGACGGCGATGATGATTTTCTTATCAGTGGCCGACATTGGGGAAGATGTCAAAAAAGGTGGATAATATGGTGTACAAGCCCAGGATGCCGATGACGGCTCCTGCTACGTGGTTGATAGTCAGCATGTGGCGCGGCCGGAACCGTCGCCGGAAAAGGTTGATGAAGAACGCCAGGAAGGTCCACCACGCGGCGGCTCCGCCGAAGAATCCGGCGATGACCAGCACGGCCCGCAGGAATCCGCTGAACCCCTGCCCCTGCACGTCGCCGCTGGAAATGTTGAAGACGGCGAAGAACGCGAGGATATAGGGGATGACCATGATGAAATTGGCGATCGTCAGCCCGAAAATCGAAACGAAATCTTGCCACAGGGAGCTCCTGCCCGCGCGGTTGCGCCGGATTTGCGGCACGGGGTTCTGCGAGAAGATGTAGATGCCGACCCCGATGACCAGCAGCCCGCCGACGATGCGCAGGACGGTGTTGTACTGCTCGATCTGGCTCTGAAGCATCGAGTAGAAGAAGAACGCCGCCATGGCCATGAAGGTGTCGGCGCAGGCGACCCCGATGCCCGAGACGATGCCCGAACGCCGGTTCTTGGAGAGCGTGCGCTGGATGCAGAGCACCGCCACGGGGCCGACGGTAATCGACGCCGCGATGCCCACGCAGATGCCGCGGAAGAGGAGTTCGGGAATTTCGAGTGACATAGTCCGGGTTTAACATGCGAAGATACGAAAAAGCTGCGATATTCGCACAAGCAACGTTCAAAAAAGGGGCCGCAGGCTCTCCGAAAGGTCGGATATGTTGATAAAATATCGAAAACTTCGGCCCGGTTCCTGCATAACGGGCCTCGGAAAAGGGTATTTTTGTACCCGTCAACAATCTTGGAACGCTATGGCAGAGATGAAACAGTTCGGGCTCGATGTGGAGCTGGACGAGCAGGTGGCCCAGGGCCACTATTCCAATCTGGCAATCATATCCCACTCTACGTCGGAGTTCATCGTCGACTTCGCGACCGTGCTGCCGGGCGTGCAGAAGGCCCGGGTCAAGAGCCGCATCATTCTGACGCCCGAGCATGCCAAGCGCCTGCTGCGGTCGTTGCAGGAGAATATCGTGCGCTACGAAAGCAGCGTCGGCAAAATCGAAATCCCCTCGCCCCAGCAGCCGTCCGACGCCGGACCCAAGATGGGAGAAGCGTAAAAGCGAAACGGGAGCCTCGAAAGGCTCCCGTTTCGGTAATTAAAAATTAAGAATGAAAAATTAAAAATTGTCGGAGCCGAACAGATGCGGACCGGATTCATATTCTGTACGGACTTCCGGCCGGGTCGAAGCGCTCGGAGTTTGCGGCCTTTGCGGCCTTTGCTGAATGCCCCCCCCCTCATGGCTGTCCGTTCCCGGAAAAATGATTTTTAATTCTTAATTTTTCATTTTTAATTACTCCATCGCTTCCGCCACGACATAGGTGCTTCCGCCGATGAAAATCATGTCTTCGGGCGCGGCGAGTTCGCGGGCGCGGGCCAGCGCTTCGGGTACGGTGTCCGCCGTTTCGCCCTGCAATCCGTAGATGGCGGCCTTGGCGGCGAGTTCGGCGGCCGGCAGGGCGCGGTGGCTTTGGGCGGCCGTGAAAATGTAGTGCGCATCGCGGGGCAGCAGCGGCAGGATGTGCGCCAAATCCTTGTCGCGGACGAATCCTACCACACAATAGAGTTTTTCGTGCGGCGTGGCCTTGAGCTGTTCGGCTACGTAGGCGATGCCGTGGGCGTTGTGGCCCGTGTCGCAGACGGTCAGCGGCGCGTCGGCGATGCGCTGCCAGCGGCCGAGCAGCGAAGTGTTGGCCGCCGCATGGCGGGTCCCCTCCACAAAGGCGCGGCGCGAAATGGTGAGCGGGGTTTCTTCGTGCAGGAAGTCGATGGTCGCCGCCGCCGTGATGATATTGCGGCGCTGATAGTCGCCCGCCAGGTCGAGTTCTATCTCGTAAGGGCGGTTGTCGCGCGTGCGGCGCAGCCGGAACTGCTGACCGTTCTCCTTGGGGTGCTGTTCTTCGCAGGCGAAGACTTCTTCGGCATAGACGACCTTCGACTTGTTGGCCGTGGCCGCCTGCTCGATGGCGGGGTTGTAGCGGACATCGCTTTCGCCGACGACCACCGGAATGCTTTTCTTGATGATTCCTGCCTTTTCGGCGGCAATCTTCGGCAAGGTGTCGCCCAGCAGGTCGGTATGTTCCAGCCCCACGTTGGTAATGACGCTGACGATGGGCACGATGATGTTCGTGGCGTCGAGCCGTCCGCCCAGTCCGGTCTCGATGACGGCCACTTCGACGTCGCTCTGCGCGAAGAAGTCGAACGCCATGGCCGTGGTCATCTCGAAGAACGAAAGCCCCAGTTCGACCATCTTGTCGTGGTGCTTGTCGACGAAGTTCACCACCTTCTGCTTGGGAATCATCTCGCCGTCGACCCGGATGCGCTCGCGGAAATCCGCCAGATGGGGCGACGTGAAGAGCCCCGTGCGGTAGCCCGCCTGCTGGAGCACCGAGGCGATGATGTGCGAGACGCTGCCTTTGCCGTTGGTGCCGGCCACGTGGACGGTGAAGAAGTTGCGCTGCGGGTTGCCCATGTGGCGGCAGAATGCGGCGATACGCTCCAATCCCGGTTTGTAGGCCGTGGCGCCTTTGGTTTCGTAGGCGGGCAGGGCCTGAAAGAGGAATTCGAGGGTCTGGGTGTAGTTCATACCGAAGTTGTGCTATTGTACGAGGTGATTGCGTTTGCGGACCCGGTAGGCGAGGTAGTAGAGCAGCGAGAGCAGCAGGACGTATTCGGCGATGCGGCCCAGGTAGTCGCCGTAGCGGGTGTAGAAGGTCTGTCGGGAGTTGAGCGGCACGTCGGCCGTGAGGATGCCGCGTTCTTCCCAGCCGAGGGTCGCGCCCGTGTCGCCGCGGGCCGAAATGAAGCCCGAGCGTCCCGTGTTGGCCGAGCGGGCGACGGCGCGGCGGTGTTCGATGGCCCGCAGGCGCGAAATGGTGAACAGATGGCGGTAGCCCGGCGTGTCGCCCCACCAGCCGTCGTTGGAGACGATGGCCATGAACTGCGCGCCGCGGCGGACGAAACCGCCGTAGAAGTCGCCGTAGAGCCCCTCGTAGCAGATGGCCGGGCCGACGGAGATGCCGTTGTGCGTGAACGCTGTGCCGTGCGGGCCCACGCCGATTTGCCCGAGCGTGCCGCCGAGGTCGATGACCAGGAATTCCAGCCACTCGAAAAGCCACGGCATGGGGGTTTTCTCCACGCCGATGACCAGCCGGCCCTTGTGGTGGATTTGGCGGCGGCCTGCGGTGTCGAGCCCGAGGGCGGAGTTGAAAATGTCGTAGTAGGTGCCGTCGGCATAGCGGCGGGCCGTGCGGGTCCGTGCTCCCGCGGGGTAGCGGCGCAGGGTATTGGCTCCGGTGACGAGCAGGGCGCCGGGAGCGTGGCGGCGGAGCGTGTCGAGAAGTTCGTCGGGAAATCGGCCTGCGACGGCGGGTTCGCGGTAGTAGCCCGGCAGGGCCGTTTCGGGCAGGAGGATGAACTGCGCATCGGCCGGAACGCGGGCCAGCAGGTCGATGAGGTTGCGTTCCTGCCGCGCGGCGTCGGTGTGGAACTTGTCGTAGCAGTCGACGTTGGGCTGAACGATGGTCACGCGGGCCGTGCTCTCGTCGGGCTGCTCCCAGCTCAGCCAGATGCCGAGCGAGAGAAGCATGGGCAGAAGCAGCATGCAACCTGCCGCCACCCAGCGCCGTACGCTGCGCCGCGCCTGCCAAGCCTCGAAAAAGAGAATGTTGCAGAGCAGCACCCACAGCGAACCGCCGAAGACACCCGTATATTCGTACCACTGCACAGCCCATACGTCGTGCGAGAAACCGTTGCCGAGGATGAGCCACGGCCACGAGAATTCGCCCACGGTGTACCAGTATTCGGTGGCGAGCCATGCGGCGACCAGCACCGTGTAGGCCAGCGCCTTGGGACCTTTTTTGGAGACGCTGTGGTAGAGCATGAAAGCCACGAGGTTCAGCGTCGTGGACGCGAGCGTGGCTGCAACGGGCCCCACGGGCGTGGCGTTCCATATCCACCAGATGGTGGCGATGTTCCACAGCGCGAAAGCGAGCGCCGCCCACCCCAGCATGCGCCACCACGAGCGGCGCGATGCGTCGTAGGTCGAACTTATCCACAGCAGCGGCACGAGCGCCACAGGCAGCGTGAGCCCCGAAAGCGAGAGCCAGCCTCCCGAGAGCAGGAGGACCGAACCGATTGCCGCCGCGATTTTACGAGACATGTAGGGGTGATTTTATGCGTGCAAAAGTAGTCAAACGGCGGCATATTTCAAACCTCCGGTGCGGGTTTTTACGAAAAAAGGGCTATATTTACATTCCGAAAAACGAAAAACAAACGATGAAACCTACGCTTTTTGTGCTGGCGGCCGGCATGGGGTCGCGCTACGGCGGTCTGAAACAGCTGGACGGGGTGGGACCCCACGGCGAAACGATCATGGATTACTCGATTTTCGACGCCGTGCGCAGCGGCTTCGGCAAGGTGGTCTTCGTCATCCGCAGGGATTTCGAGCAGGATTTCCGCGAAAAGGTGCTTGCGAAATACGCGAACCACGTTCCTGTGGAGGTGGTTTTCCAGTCGGTCGACGCGCTGCCCGAGGGCTTCGCCTGCCCGGCGGAGCGGACCAAACCGTGGGGAACCAACCACGCCGTGCTGATGGGCAAGGACGCCATCCGTGAGCCGTTCGCCGTCATCAATGCCGACGATTTCTACGGCCGCGACGGTTTCCGCGTGCTGGCCGAATGGCTTTCGCAGGCCGAGGGCGAGAATCGCTATTGCATGGTGGGCTACCGCGTGGGCAACACCCTGTCGGAGAGCGGCACCGTGTCGCGGGGCGTCTGCCGGACCGATGCCGAGGGCTATCTGACCGGCGTGACCGAACGGACCGACATTGCGCGCGTGGATGGCGAGATTACCTTTACGGGCGATGACGGGCGGCCCGAGACGACGCTCGAGACGACGCCGGTGTCGATGAACATGTGGGGCTTCACGCCCGACTATTTCCGTTATTCGGAGGAGCTGTTCAAGACTTTTTTGGCCGAAAATATCGACCGGCCCAAGGCTGAATTCTATATTCCGTTCGTGGTCAACGAATTGATCGTGAGCGGTAAGGCGGCGGTCGAAGTGCTCGACACCACGGCCCGGTGGTTCGGCGTGACCTATGCCGAGGACCGGCAGGGCGTGGTCGACAAAATCCGGGCGCTGGTCGACGCCGGAGAGTATCCCGAAAAACTCTGGCAGTAATCCGATGTGAAAGTTGAAAGGTTAAAGGTGAAAAGTGTACTGCCGATTAAAACGTTTTAGCAGCCTGCTTTTCACCTTTCACCTTTCACTTTTTACTTTCCTAAAATTCCGACGCGAACGAGAACCGGATGTCCTTGAAATTTTCCTGTGCCAGCGCGAGCGCATAGCTTGTGTCGGCGAGGAAGACATCGCGGCCGTGCTTGTCGACGGCCATGTTGGTGTGCTTGCGCTTCTTGAAGTCGGCGAGCTGCGAGGCGTTGTCGCTCTCGATCCAGCAGGCCTTGTAAATCGAAATCGGCTCCCAGCGGCACGAAGCGTTGTATTCGTGCTCCAGGCGGTATTGGATGACCTCGAACTGGAGCGCGCCCACCGTGCCGATGATTTTGCGGCCGTTGAGGGAGCTGGTGAAAAGCTGTGCCACACCCTCGTCCATGAGCTGGTCGATGCCCTTGGCCAGCTGCTTGAACTTCATCGGGTCGGCGTTCTCGATGTAGCGGAACTGCTCGGGCGCGAACGACGGGATGCCCGTGAACTTGAGAGGCTCGCCCTCGGTGAAGGTGTCGCCTATCTTGAAGTTGCCCGTGTCGTGCAGACCCACGATGTCGCCGGGGTAGGCGGTGTCGATGACTGATTTCTTTTCGGCCATGAACGCCGTGGGCGACGAGAATTTCATCTGCTTGCCACTGCGCACGTGGAGGTAGTTTTTGTTGCGCTCGAAAGTCCCCGAACAGATTTTCAGAAAGGCGATGCGGTCGCGGTGGTTGGGGTCCATGTTGGCGTGTATCTTGAAGACGAAGCCCGTCATTTTGCCTTCCTGCGGCTCTACGGTGCGTGTTTCGGTAGGTGCCGGACGCGGTGCGGGGGCGATGCGCACGAAGCATTCGAGCAGCTCGCGCACGCCGAAGTTGTTGACCGCCGAGCCGAAGAAGACGGGCGCCAGCTCGCCCCGCAGGTAGGCATCGCGGTCGAATTCGTCGTAGACGCCCTCGACCAGTTCGACGTCCTGCCGCAGTTGCTCGGCGAACTTGGCGCCGATGTGCTCTGCCAGCGCGGGAGCTTGCAGGTCGCGGATTTCGACCGTCGAAGCGTCGGCCGTCTGCTTCTCGTCGGAGGTGAAGAGCGAAAGGCTCTTTTCGTAGAGGTTGTAGACCCCCTTGAACGTCGGGCCGTTGGAGATGGGGAATGCCAGCGGCCGCACGCGGATGTGCAGCTCCTTTTCCACCTCGTCCAGCAGGTCGAACGGTTCCTTGGAGGGGCGGTCGAGCTTGTTGATGAAGACGATGACGGGGGTTTTGCGCATGCGGCATACCTCCATCAGCTTGCGCGTCTGGGCCTCGACGCCCTTGGCGCCGTCGATGACGATGATGACCGAATCGACGGCCGTGAGGGTGCGGTAGGTGTCCTCGGCGAAATCCTCGTGGCCGGGGGTGTCGAGGATGTTGATCTTGCAGCCGGCGTACTCGAATCCCATGACGGCCGTGGCGACCGAAATACCGCGCTGGCGCTCGATTTCCATGAAGTCGGAGGTGGCGCCTTTCTTGATTTTGTTGCTCTTGACGGCTCCGGCCACATGGATGGCGCCGCCGAACAGGAGCAGTTTTTCGGTCAGGGTCGTCTTGCCCGCGTCGGGGTGCGCGATGACCGCAAAGGTGCGGCGGCGCGCTATTTCGTCGTGTAAAGCCATAGTCGGTAATTAAAAATTAAGAATGAAAAATTAAAAATTGCGGAGGTCGGGAACCGAGCGGTGTCCTGTTCTGCTGCAAGGCCAACTTCCGGAAAAATGATTTTTAATTCTTAATTTTTCATTTTTAATTCTCTTTGGGATAGTCTATATTATAGTGGCAGCCCACCGATTCCTTGATTTCGCGGCCCTGCTTGATGACGAGGTAGGCCACGGCAATCATGTTGCGCAGTTCGCACAGCTCGCGGTTGGGCTTGGTCTTGCCGTAGAGTTCCTCGGTCTCCTCGTAGAGGGTCGACAGGCGGCGCATGGCGCGCTTGAGCGAGAGGTTCGAGCGGACGATGCCCACGTAGTTGGACATGATGGTCTGCATCTCGCGCTTGGACTGGATGATCATCAGCATCTCCTCGGTGTGCTGCGTACCCTCGAAATCCCAGTCGGGAATGCCTTCCTGGAAATCCGTCTTGCCGAGCTCTGCCGCAGCGTGGGCCGCAGCCCGGTCGGCGTAGACCACCGCTTCGATGAGCGAATTGGAGGCCAGCCGGTTGGCGCCGTGGAGCCCCGTGCAGGAGGTTTCGCCCAAGGCGTAGAGCCGTTTGACGGAGGTCTGCCCGTCGGTGTCGACCTTGACGCCGCCGCAGCAGTAGTGGGCCGCCGGGGTCACCGGAATCAGGTCGCGCGTGATGTCGATGCCTATCGAACGGCACTTCTCGTAGATGTTGGGGAAGTGGCTGCGGACCGCTTCGGGGGCCTTGTGGGTGACGTCCAGATAGACGAAATCTTCGCCCCGGCGGGTCATTTCGCGGTAGATGGCGCGGGCCACCACGTCGCGGGGGGCCAGCGACTTCATGGGGTGGTACTTGTCCATGAACTCCTCGCCCGACTGCAGGCGCAGGATGGCGCCGAAGCCGCGCATCGCCTCCGTAATGAGGAAATTGGGCTTCTCGCCCGGGTTGTAGAGCGTCGTGGGGTGGAACTGGATGAACTCCATGTTCTCGGTCAGCGCCTTGGCGCGGTGGCACATGGCGATGCCGTCGCCCGTGGCTACGACGGGATTGGAGGTCGTGGAGTAGATGTTGCCGCAGCCGCCCGTCGCGACGACGGTGACTTTGGCCAGCATGGTCTCGATTTCGTTGGTCCGCTCGTTGAGGACGTAGGCCCCGAAGCAGGCGAGCCCGCGGGTGTGGCGCGTGACGAATTCGCCCAGGTGGTGCTGCGTCAGCAGGTCGACGGCGAAATGGTGTTCCAGCACGGTGATGTCGGGGTGGCTGCGGACCGACTGGATAAGGGCCCGTTCGATTTCGGCGCCCGTGAGGTCTTCATGGTGGAGGATGCGGTGCTCGGTGTGGCCCCCCTCGCGGTTGAGCTCGAAGCGGCCGTCGGGCGTCTTGTCGAAGCGCGTGCCCCAGCCGATGAGGTCGCGGATGGAATCGGGCGCATGGCGCACCACCAGCTCGACCGCCTCCTGCCGGCACTTGCCCGCGCCGCAGACCAGCGTGTCCTCGATGTGTTTCTCGAACGTGTCGGGGGCGTAGGTCACCGAACAGATGCCGCCCTGGGCATAGTTGGTGTTGCACTCCTTCATCTCGCCTTTCGTCACGATGGTGACATGGCCGTGGGCGGCGGCCTTGAGCGCGAACGTGAGACCCGCGGCGCCGGAGCCGATCACCAGAAAGTCGGTTTTCATCGGGTTGATACCTTTTAATAATGCGTCGCGAAGATACGAAAATAAGGCGAAAGTTGAAAACCCGAAAGCGAAAGGCCGTTCGGAACCGGGCCCGGCGGTATCGTATCGGGGCGGGCCCGGAGCGGAGAATCGCTGTTTTTTCTTAACTTTGCGCACCCAAACAAGACGAAGATGGAACGACACATAGCTATCGGCGACTACTGCTACGACCTGCCCGAGGAGCGGATCGCCAAATTTCCGCTGGCGCGGCGCAGCGATTCCAAGCTGCTGGTGTGGCAGGGCGGCGAAATCGGCGAACGGCGTTTCGCGCAGATAGGCGACGCGCTGCCTGCCGGGGAGCTGCTGGTGTTCAACAACACGAAGGTCATCCGGGCCCGGGTCATCATGCACAAGCCCTCGGGCGCCCGCATCGAGGTGTTCTGTCTCGAACCCCACGCCCCGGCCGACTACGAACGGGCGTTCGCCGTGACGGGCAGCTGCGAGTGGTCGTGCATCGTGGGCAACGTCAAGAAATGGAAAGAGGGCTATGTCGAAATCAACTTCGAGCACGAGGGGCGTCCCGAGCATCTGCGGGCCTGGCTGGTCGGAGAGGAGGGGCGCGAGCGGCTCGTGCGCTTCGAGTGGTCGGCGCCGCTGACGTTCGGCCAGCTGCTCGAATGCCTGGGCCGGATTCCGATTCCGCCCTACCTGAACCGCGAGAGCGAGGAAATCGACAATACGCGCTATCAGACCGTCTACTCGAAGTTCGAGGGTTCGGTCGCGGCGCCGACGGCCGGGCTGCACTTCACGCCCGAACTGATCGGCGAAATGGAGCAGCGCGGTTTCGGGTTCGAGGAGGTGACGCTCCATGTGGGTGCGGGAACGTTCCTGCCCGTCAAGGAGGAGGACGCCGCGCGGCACCCGATGCACACCGAGCATTTCGAGGTGAGGCGTTCGACGGTGGCGCGGCTGCTCGAAAAATGGGGCCACATCACGGCCGTGGGAACCACTTCGGTGCGTACGCTCGAATCGCTGACGGCTCTTGCGTGGCGAATCCGCACGGCCGGGACTCCCGACGCCGGGCGGGTCATCGGACAATGGGAGCTGTACGACGTTCCCCACGAATTTTCGGGCCGCGATGCGTTGGCGGAACTGCTGGCCTATATGGATGAGCAGGGGCTCGACCGGCTGAAAGCCGCCACGCAAATCATGATTACGCCGCTGGGTTACGAGTTCCGCATCGTCAGCCGCATCGTCACCAATTTCCACCAGCCCTCGTCCACGTTGCTGCTGCTGGTCGCGGCTTATGTCGGCGACGACTGGCGGCGCATCTACGACTACGCTCTCGCGCACGATTTCCGTTTCCTGAGCTACGGCGATTCTTCGCTGCTGATGCGGTAGGGCGCTTTTGCCGGGCTGCGGCAGGCGAAGCGTGAAAAAAATAACAACGGACAGCGCCGATTCACAATAATTTTATACCTTTGCGGCACTGCCGGTTTTTCGGGCGGAACGTTGCGGACGGCACGCACCCATGGCGGGTCTCCGCGGCCGGAAGCCGGGGACTGAGGCCCGGAGCGGCAGATTTGTGCGAAAGATTCAGTAACCAATCAAATTCATAAGACTATGCAGATTGTAGAGATTCATGCAAGAGAGATCCTCGATTCGCGAGGAAATCCGACCGTCGAGGTCGAAGTGCGCACCGTATCGGGTGCTTTCGGTCGTGCCGCCGTGCCGAGCGGTGCGTCGACGGGCGAAAACGAGGCGCTGGAGCTGCGCGACGGCGACAAGGGCCGCTACCTGGGCAAGGGCGTGCTGAACGCTGTGAAGAACGTGAACGAGAAAATCGCTCCGGCCATCATCGGCATGAACGTAGCCGACCAGGTGGGCATCGACAAGACGATGATTGCCCTCGACGGCACGAAAACCAAATCGAACCTGGGCGCCAACGCCATTCTGGGCGTATCGCTGGCCGTGGCACGCGCTGCCGCCGACTACTTCGGGATGCCCCTCTACCGCTATATCGGCGGAGCCAACGCCAAGACGCTGCCCGTGCCGATGATGAACATCATCAACGGCGGTTCGCACTCCGACGCTCCCATCGCGTTCCAGGAGTTCATGATTCGTCCCGTGGGCGCTCCGTCGCTCAAGGAGGGTCTGCGCATGGGCGCCGAGGTGTTCCACAACCTCAAGAAGGTGCTGCACGAGCGCGGTCTGTCGACGGCCGTGGGCGACGAGGGCGGTTTCGCTCCCGCGCTGAACGGCACGGAGGACGCTCTCGATTCCATCATCAAGGCCATCGAGAAAGCCGGCTATGTTCCCGGCAAGGACGTGATGATCGGCATGGACTGCGCTTCGTCGGAGTTCTACAAGGACGGCATCTACGACTACACCATCTTCGAGGGTGAAAAGGGTGCCAAGCGTTCGTCGAAGGAGCAGGTCGAGTACCTCAAGGGCCTGGTCGAGAAGTACCCCATCGACTCGATCGAGGACGGTATGTCGGAGAACGACTGGGAGGGCTGGCAGCTGCTGACCGCCACCATCGGCGACAAGTGCCAGCTGGTCGGCGACGACTTGTTCGTGACGAACGTCGACTTTCTGAAGAAGGGCATCGAAATGGGCTGCGGCAACTCGATTCTCATCAAGGTGAACCAGATCGGTTCGCTGACCGAGACGCTCGACGCCATCGAAATGGCACACCGCGCAGGCTACACGTCGGTAACGTCGCACCGCTCGGGCGAGACCGAGGATTCGACCATCGCCGACATCGCCGTGGCTACCAACTCGGGTCAGATCAAGACCGGTTCGATGTCGCGTTCGGACCGTATGGCCAAGTACAACCAGCTGCTCCGCATCGAAGAGGAGCTGGGCGACGAAGCGATTTACGGCTATACCAAGGTATACCGCAAGTAAGTTTCGCACTTCAATAACCGGTTCCGGCAGTCTGCAATAGGCTGCCGGAATTTTTTTGTCTGTAACATGGCCGCTGGGCAGGCAGGGTTTTCGGACGCAGCCTGCGGGGCACGCTTGCGGGCCTCCGCCGGGGGAGGCTGCGGCCCGCGCGGCTCCAAGAGCCGCAGGAGACGGACAGAGTATAAGTGCGGATTTTTTTTGCCGCAACCTTGGCCGCAGTCGGTTTTGCCGGGGCGGCGTTTTGAAATCCCGAACCGATGTCGTATTTTTACGACGATGAAGGATATTTTCACCTTTCGCGATGCGGAGAAGCAGGCGGGGCCCGTTGCGTTCACCACGATGCTCAAGCCTGCGGGTTCGGCCTGCAACCTCGATTGCCGCTATTGTTATTATCTCGACAAGGCGGCGCAGTACGGCGGCCGCCAGGCCGTCATGAGCGACGAACTGCTGGAACTCTATGTCCGCCAGTACATCCAGGCCAACGAAGTGCCGACCGTGCAGTTTTGCTGGCATGGCGGGGAGCCGCTGTTGCTGGGGCTCGATTTCTATCGCAAGGCGGTCGCTTTGCAGCGGCGGTATGCCGACGGCAAGCATATCGAAAACACGTTGCAGACCAACGGGGTGCTGATCGACGAGACATGGGCCGAATTTTTTGCGGCCAACGCTTTTCTGGTGGGCGTTTCGCTCGACGGACCCGAAGAGATTCACGATGCGTTCCGCACGACCAAGGGCGGTGCGCCGACGTTCGGGCAGGTGATGCGGGCCGTCGGGCTGCTGCGCGACTTCGGGGTGGAATATAACACGTTGAGCGTCGTGAACCGGATGTGCGAGGGGCGCGGCGCCGAAATATACCGTTTTTTTCGCGATACGGTCGGCAGCCGTTACATGCAGTTCCTGCCTGCTGTGGAGCATGTCGTCGACCGTCCCGGGATGCGCCGTCCGGCAATTGTTTCGCCGGAGCACGAGGGGGCGCGGCTGGCCGAATGGTCCGTCACGGCGAAAGGCTACGGCGATTTTCTGTGCGACGTTTTCGACCGGTGGGTGGTGAGCGACGTGGGGCAATGTTACGTGCAGCTGTTCGAGGCCACGCTGGCGCAGTGGTGCGGCGTTCCGCCGGGCGTCTGTTCGATGGGCGAGACCTGCGGCGACGCGCTGGTGGTCGAACACAACGGCGACGTCTATTCCTGCGACCACTTCGTCTACCCCGAATATCGGTTGGGCAATATCCGCGACACGCCGCTTTCCGAAATCTATCGGTCCCGGAAGCGTCACGACTTCGGGCTGGCCAAGCGCAACGCGCTGCCCGCCGAGTGCCTGCGCTGCAACTATTATTTCGCATGTCGCGGCGAGTGTCCCAAGCATCGGTTCGAGACCGGAGCGGACGGCTGCCGCAAGAATTCGTTGTGCGAGGGGCTGCTGCAATACTTCCGCCACGCCGAGCCTTATATGGATTACATGCGCGGATTGCTCGGCCGGAACCAGCCTCCGGCGTGGGTCATGTCTTTCGCCCGGCAGCGGATGGGGTTGGTCCGGCCATGATTCGCAGGCAGGTCATCGGTTGATCCGCGATTTTCCCGACAAAACAAAGGCGTCCAATTTTGTTGGACGCCTTGTTCTTGAAAAATAGGGTGGAAGAAGGGGCTCGAACTGCGCAGCAGTCGCGGGGCGGCCATTGAAATGGACATCTTTTCGCCCCGCAACCCCTATCCGTGAGAGGTGCTTCGGAAAAAAGAACGGCTTCCGCAGGAAGCGTTTTTGTCGGGATGCGACAAGGAAGTCCGGACTTGGCTTGACCGCATCCCGACAAAACAAAGGCGTCCAATTTTGTTGGACGCCTTGTTCTTGAAAATAGGGTGGAAGAAGGGGCTCGAACCCTCGACCTTCGGAACCACAATCCGACGCTCTAACCGACTGAGCTACATCCACCATCTCTACGGCGCGATGCCGTATCGGGATGCAAATGTAATACGTTTTTTCGCTTTCGCCAAATAAAAGCGCCGAAAAATCGTCGGTCGCCGCCCGTGGGTGACAAAATGGCAGTCCGGGCTGTAGCTTTGTCACGTCGCGCCTGCCAAAAATGGGTTGGCACACCTCTTGATGGATAGGGAGTTGCCTGTGCACGTACAAGACATCTAAAAACCAAATAAACAGCAAAGATTATGAACGTAAAACCTTTATCGGACCGCGTGCTGATTCTGCCGAATCCCGCGGAGGAGAAAACGGCCGGGGGCCTCATCATTCCCGACACGGCCAAGGAAAAACCCCTTGCAGGCAAGGTCATCGCCGTCGGCCCCGGTACTTCGGAGGTCAAAATGGAGGTCAAGGCGGGCGATCAGGTCCTCTACGGCAAGTATGCCGGGCAGGAAATTCAGATCGACGGCACCGATTACCTCATCATGAAGCAGAACGATATTTTGGCAATCATCTAATCTTAAAGAGCTATGGCAAAGGAAATCAAATATAACGTCGAGGCGCGCGAGCTCCTCAAGGAGGGTGTCGACGCTTTGTCGAACGCCGTGAAGGTCACGCTCGGTCCCAAGGGCCGCAACGTCATCATCGACAAGAAGTTCGGGGCTCCGCAGGTCACCAAGGACGGTGTCAGCGTCGCCAAGGAGGTCGAGTTGGAGGACCCGTTCGCCAACATGGGCGCCCAGATGGTCAAGGAGGTCGCCTCGAAGACCAACGACGATGCCGGCGACGGTACCACCACCGCTACCGTTCTCGCCCAGGCCATCATCGGCGTCGGGCTGAAGAACGTCACCGCGGGTGCCAACCCCATGGACCTCAAACGCGGTATCGACAAGGCCGTGGCCGCTGTCGTCGAGTCGCTGCGTAAGCAGAGCCAGGAGGTGGGTTCCGACTTCGCCAAAATCGAGCAGGTCGCTACCATTTCGGCCAACAACGACGAGAACATCGGCAAGCTCATCGCCGAGGCCATGTCCAAGGTCAACAAGGAGGGTGTCATCACCGTCGAGGAGGCCAAGGGTACCGAGACCCACGTCGAGGTGGTCGAGGGCATGCAGTTCGACCGCGGGTATGTTTCGGCTTACTTCATCACCGACCCCGAGAAGATGGAGGCCCAGCTCGAAAAGCCCTATATCCTCATCACCGACAAGAAGATTTCGACCATGAAGGAGCTCATGGGCGTGTTGGAGCCCGTGGCTCAGAGCGGACGTTCGCTGTTGATCGTCGCTGAGGACGTCGACGGCGAAGCTCTCTCTGCTTTGGTTGTCAATAAGTTGCGTGGTACGTTGAAGATCGCCGCGTGCAAGGCTCCCGGTTTCGGCGACCGCCGCAAGGAGATGTTGGAGGACCTCGCCGTGCTGACGGGTGCCACCGTCATTTCGACCGACAAGGGGATGAAAATCGAGGATGCGACGCTCGAAATGCTCGGCACGGCCGATAAGGTGACGCTCAACAAGGAGAACACCACCGTTGTCGACGGAGCTGGCAAGAAGGAGGAAATCGCTGCCCGTGTGGCTCAGATTCGCGCTTCCATCGAGAAGTCCACTTCCGACTACGACAAGGAGAAGTTGCAGGAGCGTCTGGCCAAGTTGGCCGGCGGTGTGGCTGTGCTCTACGTCGGTGCCGCTACCGAGGTCGAGATGAAGGAGAAGAAAGACCGCGTCGACGATGCGCTGGCCGCTACGCGTGCTGCCGTCGAAGAAGGTATCGTTCCGGGCGGCGGCGTGGCTTACATCCGCGCTACGGCCGCTCTGGAGGGTATGAAGGGTGCCAACGACGACCAGACGACGGGTATTCAGATCGTCAAGCGTGCCATCGAGGAGCCCCTGCGCCAAATCGTTGCCAACGCTGGCGGCGAGGGTTCGGTCGTGGTCAACAAGGTCCGCGAGGGCAAGGATGCGTTCGGCTACAACGCCCGCGACGACAAGTACGAGGACATGCTCAAGGCCGGTATCATCGACCCCACCAAGGTGTCGCGCGTGGCTTTGGAGAACGCCGCGTCCATCGCGTCGATGTTCCTCACCACCGAGTGCGTGCTGGCCGAGAAGAAGTCCGAGCAGCCCGCCATGCCCCCGATGCCCGCAGGCGGTATGGGCGGCATGATGTAACGGATTCCCGTTTTACGGTAAAACCCCGGTTTGCCTTTGGCAAACCGGGGTTTTGTTTTTCCGGCAGGTTCGGATCAGAGACCGCCGTCGACAAGCCAGCACTTTTCGGGGTTGTCGTTGCGCAGGGCCAGCATCAGTTTTTCGGTTTTGCCGTTGGCCAGGAGGACTTTGCAGGGTACGAAGACGCCGGCATACTGGCCCGAGCGTACCGCTTGGCCGATGGCGATGACTGCAAGTCCTCTGTAGTGCGCTTCGAGTTCCTTGCGGATGTCGGTACCATAGTAATGGAGCGCTTCGTCGAGTAGCGTTTCGTCCCACGAGCCTATTGCCCGAAGAACGCGGGCCGCCGCCTCTTCGGCCGATATGTCGACCAGCTGTGCGCCGGAGACCGGCTCTGCAAGGTCGATCCACTCGATGCCTTCGGGTACTTCCCATATGGCCCGGTCGACGGGTTCGTCGTAGACTATGCCGGTGCTTTCCAGCAGGACGGAGCGGCTGCCGTCCGGCAGAATGGCCGTGATGCGCAGGTCGAGCAGCCGGCCGCTCTGCTTGTCGAAACGGTATTCGCGCAGGGTGTTCGATTCGGCGATGGAGCTGTTGAGCAGATAGTCGCTTTGGCTGAAATCGCCCCGGGCCGGCATTGCGACGGTAAGCCGGACGGTGGCGGCATCCTCTGTGATTTCATATTGCGCTCCTTTCGTGCGGAATGCCTGCGCCTGTTCGGCCAGCAGCAGCCGTTGCAGGTCGAGCAGCAGTCCGAGTTCGCCTTCGGGATGGTAGCCGTCGGCTTGGCTGCACCACCCTTCCCCGGCATCCCGGAGCCACATGCGTGCCGTTTCGCCGTCGCAGAGGGCCGTGCGGCCCGGTTTCTCGATGCGCCAGCGCAGCGTGTCGCCGTATTCGACCGTTACGGTGCAGGGTATCGGCGGCAGCGCGGGGTCGGTGTAGGTGAAATTCTCGCGGGGTGTTGTTCGGATGCGGAGGGCGATGCGGAGCGTTTTCACGTCGTTCATCACGGCTGCGGCACATCCGAAGTGTTTGCGGGCAGCATAAGCCGGCGTGCGGACGGTGAGCAGGAGCACGCCGGCAAAGATTGCGGCTGCGGCTGCCATGGTGCCGAACAGGCGGTAGATGCGGTTCCGGCGGGGATGTCCGGCCGATGCGGCGGCCGTCAGAATGCGGTCGCGCAAGTTGTCGGAAGCGCGGGGATTGCTGCGGGGCGTGACTGCATCGAGGGCTTCGGCGGCGGCACGGAATTCGGCAGCGCAGTCCGGGCAATGTTCCAAGTGGTGCTGTTCTTCGTGCGTAAAGTTGCGGCCGTCGAGCAGGTCGATTATACGGTTGCGGAATTCGGGACAGTTCATGGTTGCGGATTTTACAGATTCAACGTTTTTCTTAGTTTTGTGATGCCGCCGCCGAAGCGGGACTTGACGGTCGAGACCGGGCATCGGAGCACCTCGGCGATCTCCGTGAAGCGGAGCGACGCATAGGTGTGCAGACGGATTGCTTCGGCCTGTTCGGGCGGGAGCCGGTCGAGAAGCGTTTCGATTCGTCGGGCTTCTTCGTGAGCCTCCGTTTCTTCGGGGGTCAGGTCGGGCAGGCGATTGTCGATCGGCACCAGGGTTGTCCGGCGCCGGATTCGGTCGTAGCAGTCGTTGCTCACCATTCGGAAGAGGTAGGCACGCGGGTGGCCGACGGGACGTTCGGGTCCGGATGCCCATTTCAGAAAGGCATCCTGCACGACATCTTCGGCATCCATGCGCGACCCCAAGCGGAAGAAAGCAAAGCGGAACAGCGGTTCGCGGCAGCTGTCGACCAGCTCCTCCAGTTCCCTGAGGCGTTCGGTGGAAGATTGTTTCATTGTTTTTTTCGGTTTTTAACGCGCGTTTGTAAATAAGACGCGAAAAAAGGGAAAAAGACGAAAAAACGCAGGATTTTTTCCTGCGTTTTCGATCGGAATCGGCTGCGGCGGGTTCTTGACGCCGGTATGGCCGCATCGGGTCATTCGGCCTGCGATTCCCGGGATTCTTCCGGCATCCATTCGACGATGCCGTCGAGCGGGTGTGCCGCCAGCCATTCTTCCAGCTGCGGCCATGTCCGCACGCCGTCGCGCAGGACGGCCATGTAGTAGGCGATGCCCGGAATCTTCCGTTCGTCGGGCGTGTCGTATTTCAGCCGCAGGATGGCTGTGCGGGTCTCGTCGGTCAGCGCGGCCGTTATCCGGTCGGCCATGCGCTCGAACCAGCCGTCCCACGGCGAGCCTGCCTGCATGTGGATCATGTCGATTTGCCACAGCTGCCGTTCGTCGTCTTCGTACCACGCGTGCCATTCCAGGCATCGGTCCGGCGCGTCGAGCAGGTTGGCGAATTCGATGCGGCGGATGCGCGGGTTTTCGGCCAGCCGGGCCATGGCGGCGAAGCTCTCCGAAAGGCGCAGTTGGGGCGAATAGATGTGGTAGTCGATGTCGCGGTGGCGCACCAGCAGTCCCATGCGCAGCGACCCTACGAGCCGCGGTTCGGCGCCTACGGAGCGCCAGATTTCTTCTATTTGCAGTTCGCCGACGATGGCTTGCGCGCGCTGCCGGTTCGCAGCCGCGAGTTGGAGGACAGGGTCCATATGAAGTAAGGTTATTTTCCCAGCAGAATCCGGGCCTGCGCCAGCGCGGCGTCGGTCACGGTGTTGCCCGACAGCATCTTGGCGATTTCGGCAACGCGTTCGTCGTCCGTCAGCCGGGCGATGGCGGTGCGGCCGTCGTGCTTCGAGACCACGAAGTGGGCCGCGCCTTTCGAGGCCACCTGCGGCAGGTGGGTGATGTCGATGACCTGCATCGTCGCCGAGAGCTGCGCGATGATGTCGCCCATCGCGTCGGCTATGCGGCCCGAGACGCCCGTGTCGATTTCGTCGAAGATGATGGTCGGCAGCTGCACCCGGCTGGCCAGCAGGGCTTTGATGGCCAGCATGACGCGCGAGAGTTCGCCGCCCGAAGCGATTTTTTCGATGGGCCGCGGCGCCGCGTTGCGGTTGGCCGTAAAGAGGAATTCCACCGCGTCGGCACCCGTGCGGCCGGGTTCGGTCGGGGTCAGACGCGCCTCGAACTGCGTTTCGGGCATCCCCAGCCGGGCCAGCGTCGCGCAGACCGATTCGGCGAAAGCCGGAGCGGCCTTGGCGCGTCCCTTGCGGAGCCGTTCGGCCAGCGTGCCGACCTTGGCTTGGGCTTGCTGAAGCGTCGTTTCCGCCGCTTCGAGGGCTTCGCTGCCGTGGTCGAGGGCCGCCAGCTGCGCCGTGCAGCGGTCGCGCAAAGCAATCAGTTCCGATTCGTCGGCCGCGCGGTGTTTCTGTTGCAGGGCCAGCAGGGTGTCCAGCCGGGCCGAGAGTTTGGCCAGCCGGGCCGGGTCGGCGTCGATGCGTTCGCTGTCGGCCGCCGCCGAGCTGCCGATGTCCTTGAGTTCTTCGATGACCGAGCGGATGCGTGCCGCGTATTCGCCCGCCGCGGGATAGTGTTCGCCGATGTGCGCCAGCTCGGTCTCTGCCGTCTTGAGCTGCGAGAGCACCCCCGTTTCGTCGGTGTCTAAGGCGTTGCGCAGTCCCGCCAGCGCTTCGCCGATGCGGTCGGCGTTCTCCAGCACAGCCAGCTCTTCCTCCGTTTCTGCCTGTTCGCCTGCGCGGAGGTCGGCGGCCGTCAGTTCTTCGGTCTGAAAGCGCAGCCATTCTTCGTTGCGGCGCCCTTCTTCGGCGGCTTCGCGCAGGGCGGCGAGCTGCCGTTTCAGCTCCGTCATCTTCGCGTATTCGGCGCGGTATTGTTCGAGCAGTCCGCCGTTTCCGGCCACGGTGTCGAGGGCCGAAATCCGGAAATCCTCGGACGAAAGAATCAGATTCTGGTGCTGCGAATGGATGTCGATGAGCCGTGTGCCCAGTTCGCGCAGCTGCGTCAGCTGCACGGGCAGGTCGTTGACGAACGAACGGCTTTTGCCCGCCGGGGTCAGTATGCGCGTGAGGATGGTCTGCGGCGCGTAGTCGAGGTCGTTTTCCTCGAAAAAGGGTTCCAGCCCGAGCCCGTCGAGGTCGAAAGTGCCCTCTACCACGCAATTGCGCGTCGTATCCTTGACGGCCGAAAGGTCGCTGCGGGCGCCCAGCAGCAGTCCCAACGCCCCCAGCAGGATGGATTTTCCGGCGCCCGTCTCGCCCGTGATGATGTTCAGCCGGGCGTCGGGCTCCAGAACGAGCGTGTCGATCAGCGCGTAGTTTTCGACCGTGAGACGGCGTAGCATTTTCGGAAAGTGAAAGGTGAAAAGTGAAAGGTGAAAAGCGGGCGGCTGTTATCTTGATTGAAAATCGGGGTCGTTTCCGCAAGGGGCCGGAAAATCCGGTCAGTTCTTGGACAGCAGCGATTCGATTCGTCCGGCGATGCGTGCGGCGACTTCCGTCTTGCTCAGCAGCGGCAGTTCTTCGCGGCCGCGGCGGTCGATGAAGGTCACTTTGTTGGTGTCGCCGCCGAATCCCGCACCGGGGTCGCGCAGCGAGTTGAGCACCACGAAATCGAAATTTTTCTTGGTCAGCTTGGCTTCGGCGTTGTCCGCTTCGTGGTCGGTTTCGAGCGCAAAGCCTACCAATACGCGGCGGCCTTTCTGCGTACCCAAGTGGGCTGCGATGTCGCGTGTGCGGCGCAGGGCGAGGGTCAGTTCGCCGTCGTTTTTCTTGATTTTCGTCGTCGCGACTTCGGCAGGCGTGTAGTCCGCCACCGCGGCGCACATGACGGCTCCGTCGGCATCGGCGAACGCTTCGACCGTCGCGCGGAACATCTCGTCGGCCGACAGCACGTCGCGCCGTTCTGCTCCCGCAGGGGTCGGCAGCGAGGTCCGGCCGCTCACCAGCACCACTTCGGCGCCGCGGCGGGCCAGTTCTCCGGCGATGGCGTAGCCCATCTTCCCGGTCGAGTGGTTCGAGATGAAGCGCACCGGGTCGATGGCTTCGATGGTCGCGCCTGCCGTCACGACGAACCGTTTGCCCCGCAGCGGGCTGTCGGTCCGTGCGGCGAAAAGTGCGTTGAGCGAGGCGGCGATTTCTTCCGGTTCGGCCATGCGGCCCTTGCCCGTCAGTCCGCTCGCCAGCTCGCCCTCGCCCGGCTCCACGATTTTTACTCCCCGTGCGGCCAGTTCGCGCAGGTTCTCCTGCGTGGCCGGGTGGGCATACATGTCGAGGTCCATGGCCGGGGCGACCGCCACCGGACAGCGGGCCGAAAGGTAGGTCGTCAGCAGCAGGTTGTCCGCCACGCCCGTGCGCATCTTGGCCAGCGTGTTGGCCGTGGCTGGGGCTATCACGTAGCAGTCGGCCCATTCGCCGAGCGAGACATGCGAGTTCCATGCGCCGTTTTCGGGGTCGAAGAACTCCACCAGAATCGGGTTCTTCGACAGCGTGGCCATCGTCAGCGGCGTGATGAACTGCTTGGCCAGCGGGGTCATCACCACACGCACCTCGGCGCCTGCCGTTTTGAGCAGCCGGCAGAGCGCGGCAGCCTTGTAGGCCGCGATGCTCCCCGTGACGCCCAGCAGGATGCGCCGTCCCTCCAGCGCTCGGTACGCTACTTGCCCGGACTGCATGGTCGGTCGGGGGTTACGCCTCCGCTTCGGGTTTGTTCTCCTTGTAGAAAAGTTCGTCGTCGAGGAACTCTTCCGTGGCGATGATGACCGGTTTGGGCAGCCGTTCGTAGTAGCGCGAGATTTCGATCTGCTCGCGGTTCTCGAAGGTCTCCTCCATCGTGTCCGTCGGCGACGAGAAATCGGCCAGCTTGCGGTTGAGCTCGGTCTTCAGCTCGGTCGAAATCTGGTTGGCGCGGCGGGCGATGATGTTGACTGTTTCGTAGATGTTGCCCGTCTCCTTGTCCAGGTCGACCAGTTTGCGCGTGACGGTGTTGTTGGGAATGTTCTTCTTGATTTCCATCTTATATGTTGTTGTCTTTGTTGTTGCTGTCCAGGTAGTCGCGGGCGTGCTTGGCCATGCGCTCCGCCTCCTTCATGCGGTCCGATTCGGGGTAGGCTTCCTTGAACGACAGGAAACTGTCGATCATGGCCAGGTAGCGGTCGGTCTGTTTCGAGGCTATGGAGTTGCTGGCGAAACGGTAGCTCGCGTCGACGATCAGAAACATGATTTCCTCGCGGTGTTTCGAGTCGGGATACTCCTTCAGCGCGTTTTTCAGCGCCGTGATGGCCGATTTGTAGCGGCCTATCTTATAATAGGTGTAGGCGTTCAGATAGGCTTTTTCTTCGAGCCGTCCTGTGAGTTCCTTGTGGATGTTCAGAAAGTTGTCGACCTGTTCGCTCTCCGGATAGCGCGACACGAATTCGTTGATGGCCATCAGCGTCTGCCCGGTCATCGTCTGGTCGCGCGTGGGACCCGGCGAAAGGTAGTAGAAGCACATGGCGTACATCCCCTCGGCATCTTCGATGAAGCCGCTGCGGCCGAATTTGCGGCGGAAGTCGTCCAGCAGCTGTGCCGCGGCTTCGTAGTCGCGGTTCTTGTACTTGCAGCGGGCGTTGAAGAACGAAATCGAATCTTCGCGCGGCGTGCCGATGTAGTAGTGCTGCGCACCCTCGAAAAGGGTCGAGGCCCGCTGCCATTTCTCTTTGCCGTAGTATTCCAGCGCCATGGCGTAGATCCGGTCGGGCTGGCCGCTTTTCAGTACGGCGTTCATGCCGCCGCATCCGCTGAGCGAGACCGCGATGGCCGCGGCGCAGAGGGCATGTAGGAGGGTTTGCTTCATCGCATGAATCTTTTACGGCGCTTTATCGCGCAAAGTTACGTATAAATTAACGAAAAGCAAAAAATAATCGGCGTCTGTTGTTCGGGCCGTTTCTCGCTTTTCGGGGTCTTTCCCGCCGCTTCCGCGGCGTATTCAGGTCTGACCCCACCCCAAACCCCTCCCTCGGGAGGGGCTTGTTCCGGCCGTCTTCCCGTTCGTTCCGGCAGGGCGGATTTTTCCGGGCGGCACGGGGCCGACCGTATCGTTATCCTAACGAAAAGCAAAAAATATTATTGCCGTGCGGACGGGCGGAAGTGCGGGGCGGTCAGAGCAGGGGCGAGAGCAGCCGCAGCAGGTTGCCCGCAGTCCGGCGCAGCGGGGAGAGGCGCCATGTGCGGCCGTCGATTCTCGTGCAGTTCCGGCGGTCGGCGTCGAAGGTCGCGGCCATGTTCCGGGCCACTTCGCGGTCGCGAATCAGCACCGTCACTTCCATGTTGGCCGTCAGACTGCGGTAGTCCATGTTGGCCGTGCCTACCGAGACCGTCTCGTCGTCGACTATCAGTACCTTGGCGTGGAGAAATCCGTTTTCGTAGCGGCACACTTCCGCTCCGGCGTCGAGCAGGTCGTCGACGTAGGTGTCCGAAATCAGGTCGGTCAGGTGCGAATCGCTGCTCGTCGGAATCATGATTTCGACCCTCACGCCGCTGCGGGCCGCCATCCGCAGGGCGTCGAGCAGCAGCGTCGGCGGCAGGAAGTAGGGCGAGCAGATGCGCACCCGGCGGCGGGCCCGGGCAATCAGCAGGGCGAACGCTTCGGCTATCGTGTGGCGCGAGGGGCCTTCTTCGGACCACGCCAGTTGGAGGGAGGTGCGTTCCCGGACGGTGTGCGGGGCGATGTAGTCCGCCGGGTCGAGCCGTTCGCCCCGCGCCGCGGCCCAGTCCGCAAGGAAGAGCCGTTGCAGGTCGGCTACGATGTCGCCCTCGACCCGCAAGTGTTCGTCGCGCCATTTGCCGCTGTCATCGCCGTCCAAGTAATATTTGGCTATGTTGATGCCGCCTATGTAGGCTACCTTGCCGTCCGTGACTACTATTTTGCGATGGTTGCGTCGCGTGGTGCCCGGCCGGAACCACGGGAACCGCAGCGGGGCGTAAGCGGCCGTGCGGATGCCCGCTTCGTGCATCCGGCGCAGCATCCTGCGGCTCAGCCGCCATGAGCCCACCGCATCGTAGATGACCCGCACTTCCACTCCGGCGCGCGATTTGCGGATGAGGATTTCGGCTATCGTGCGGCCTATGCGGTCGTCGCGGAAGATGTAGTATTCCATGTGGATGGTGCGGGTGGCGTGTTGCAGCGAGGCTATCAGCGCCGAGAAGGCGTTGTTGCCGTTGTGGAGCGGTTCGACCCGGTTGCAGAGCGTGGGGCGGGTGCCGCAGCCGTGGAACACCAGTTTGCCTACCGGGTCGGCGGGCGGGTCGGAGCGTCGGGGCACAGGTGTGCGGCGCTGGTACCCGGCCAGCAGATAGAGCAGCGTCCCCGCCACCGGGAGCAGCAGGATGATGGCCGCCCACGCGGCTGCCGACGAGGGTATGCGGTGCTGGCGCGTCACCAACGGCAGCGCGCAGCAGCTCCACAGCAGATGGATCGCCAGCAGGACAGACATATTCCGCCGCCCGGGCATAGTTCGTGCCATGCGTATCCGAAAAATATTTGGAAATTCGGATTTTACTCGTTACCTTTGTCTTATTGAGCAAAAGGGGTTCTGGCCTTCCGGGTCAGGATTCTTGTTTTTTGCGTTTTTCGCAGTCGGTCCCTGGGGGTCGGTTGTTGGTGTAAGCGATTAATTTTAAGTTATATATATCATGGCAAAAGAGATTATTTATCTGACGGCGGAGGGTTACAGAAAGCTGAAGGAGGAACTCGACCATATGCGTTCCGTCGAGCGTCCGGCCATTTCGGCGGCCATCGCCGAGGCGCGCGACAAAGGCGACCTTTCGGAGAATGCGGAGTACGATGCGGCGCGCGAGGCGCAGGGTCTGCTGGAGATGCGGATCGCCAAGATGGAGGACACGCTCTCCAACGCGCGTATCATCGACGAGACCAAGATCGACAAAAGCAAGGTGCAGATTCTCAGCAAGGTCACCCTGCTGAACCACAACACCCAGAAGCAGATGGTCTATACCATCGTCGCCGAGCACGAGGCCAACCTGCGCGAGGGCAAGCTCGCCATCGGCACCCCCATCGCCAAGGCGCTGCTCGGCCACAAGAAGGGCGATTGCGTCGAGGTCGAGGTCCCCGCCGGAACCATCCGGTTCGAGATTCTCGACATCAATATCTGACCGTTGCGGCCGCGTGCCGCCCGGATTTTTCCTGGCAGGACCGCCCGCACGGTCCTGCTTTTTTGCGCTGTTCCGGTGTTGTTCCCAAGTTCCGGAATCGGGGTATTTCTTCCCGTAAAACAGGTATCCGCCCGTCCGTCGGAAGCGCCTATTTTTGCATCGGATTTCAATAGCCGAATCATGCGTAATTTTTTGTGGACTGCCGCCCTTGCCGCCGTCGTTGCCGCAGCGGCCCGCCCGCAGTCCGAAACCAAAACCGACACCCTCATGGAAAAACTGCAATTGACCGAAACGTGGGACAAGACCTTCCCGCAGAGCGGCCGCGTGAGCCACAGCAAGGTCGTTTTCACCAACCGTTACGGCATCGCGCTCGCCGCCGATTTGTATGTGCCGAAAGATGCTTCCGGCAGGCTGCCCGCCATCGCCGTCTGCGGGCCTTTCGGCGCCGTCAAGGAGCAATGTTCGGGGCTCTATGCCCAGACCTTGGCCGAGCGCGGGTTCCTGACCCTGGCGTTCGACCCGTCGTTCACCGGAGAGAGCGGCGGGCAGCCTCGTTACGTCGCTTCGCCCGACATCAATACGGAGGATTTCTCGGCCGCCGTCGATTACCTTTCGACGCGCGAGGATGCCGATCCCGGGCGGATAGGCATTGTCGGCATCTGCGGCTGGGGCGGTTTCGCCCTCAATGCCGCCGCCATCGACACCCGCATCCGGGCGACCGTTGCTTCAACGATGTACGATATGAGCCGGGTCACCGCCAACGGGTATTTCGACACGATGGATTCCGAGGCTCGTTACCGGCTTCGCAGGGAGCTCAGCGCCCAGCGCACGGCCGACGCCCGCAGCGGTTCCTGCGCCCGGGCCGGAGGGGTCGCCGACCCTTTGCCCGAGGATGCGCCGCAGTTCGTCCGGGATTACCACGCCTATTACAAGACCCCGCGCGGTTATCATGAGCGTTCGCTCAATTCCAACGACGGTTGGAACAAGACTTCGGCCTTGTCGTTCGTCAACATGCCGATTCTGGCTTACAGCGACGAAATCCGCAGCGCCGTGCTGCTGATTCACGGCGAAAAGGCCCATTCGCGCTACTTCAGCGAAGATGCGTTCAAAAGGCTGACGGGCAGCAACAAGGAGCTGATGATTGTTCCCGGTGCCAGCCATACCGACCTTTACGACAATTCGGCCGTCATCCCGTTCGACAGGATGGAGTCGTTTTTCCGCGAAAATCTGCAATAGTGTGCCATGAATTTCAATATGTTCTTTATCGTCATGTTCTCTTCTTTCTCGCTGACGACCGCGGCCGTGTGGAAGCCGGGACGGCGGTTCGGCGGCCGCGAATCCGCCGCGGCGCTCCGAGGTTGGGTCGAAAGGCTGGAGCTCGACTGAGCCGGGAAGTTCCCTCCCTTTTTACAGGTATTTTGCAGGGCCGCCGTTGCGCGGCCTTTTTTTATTATTACCTTTGCCCCCGATAAGTTTCGCCCCGGCAAACTCCGGCCCGTCCGGTATTGTTCCCGGCGCGGTTACCTTGGCACTCCGAATGACGATGCGTACCTTGCTGAAAAAATGCTATGCCTGCCTGCTGCTGTCGGTTATGGTGGCGGCCCATGCAGGTCAGAAGGTGCATATCTATACCGAGGACCACGCCCATTTCCCCGCATTCGCCGGCGACCTGGTGCCCGACAACGGGGCTGCGGCGCGTGTGGCCGACCTCTGTACGGTCGACGATTTCTGCTTCTTCCCCGCCGTGGAGCAGACGGCCTATTTCTTCACGGCCGGTTTCGCGCTGCTGGCCGTTCTGAGGCCTGGGGTGACGCGCTGCCGTTGCTGTCTGCCTTTCGGAGCGTCGCTGCTCCGTGCTCCGCCCGCCGTGCGCTGACGTTCCGCGTCAGCTCGAAAGGCGAGAACAGCGCCTTTCGTGTTCCTTGTTATCAGGCCGCGTGCAGGCGGACTTTTGTTTCACCCAACTTATTTTCCATGAAAAATCTTTTCTTGGCGCTGCTGTGCGTCGGGACGGTGCTTGCGTGCCGGGCGTCCGATGCCGGAGCTTCGCCCGAACATACCGATGCCAATCTGGTGGGTCACGTTGTCGACAGGCAGACCCGCGAACATGTTCCTTACGCTACGGTCGCCGTGCAGGGTACGACCTACGGTACCACTACCGACGCGTCGGGCCATTATTATCTGAAGAATCTGCCCGAGGGCCCCTGCACGCTCGAAGTGCGGGAGCTGGGTTACGCGCCCTTGCAGAAGCAGGTCGTGCTGCGTTCGGGCGAGACGCTGGAGGTCAATTTCGACATCGAGCAGAGCGGCATTTCGATGGACGAGGTCGTTGTCTCGGCCAGCCGGACCGCCACTTTGCGGCGCGAGGCTCCGGCGCTGGTCGGCGTGCTCAGCGCCGAGCTGTTCGACAAAATCAACGCCGCGTCGCTCGCCGGGGGCCTTTCGTTCCAGCCCGGCGTGCGGGTCGAGGACGATTGCCAGAACTGCGGCTTCACGCAGGTGCGCATCAACGGGCTCGACGGCCACTATTCGCAGATTCTCATCGACTCGCACCCCGTGTTTTCCGCCTTGACGGGGGTCTACGGGCTCGAGCAGATTCCCGCCAACATGATCGAGCGGGTCGAGGTGCTGCGCGGCGGCGGGTCGGCGCTCTACGGTTCGTCGGCCATCGGCGGTACCATCAACGTCATCACGCGCGAGCCCTCGCGCAGTTCGGCGTCGCTTGCCCACACCCTCACCTCCATCGGCTGCGGCGGCACCTACGATAACAATACCATGCTCAATGCCTCCTACGTTACCGACAACCGTCGCGCCGGGCTTTGCGTCTTCGGGCAGAACCGCCACCGTTCGGGCTACGACCACGACGGCGACGGCTTCACCGAGCTGCCCGTCATCCGGTCGCAGTCGGTCGGCATGCGTTCTTTCTTCCGCACCGGGGCTTATTCGCGCATTACGGCCCAGTATCATCATCTGAGCGAGTACCGGCGCGGCGGCGACCTGCTCGACCTCCCGCCCCACGAAGCTTGGGTCGCCGAGCAGACAGACCATTCCATCGACGGCGGCAGTCTCTCGTTCGACTTCTCGACCCCCGACCGCAGCGACCGCGTGAACGCCTACGCGTCGTTCCAGAATACAGCGCGCCGCAGCTATTACGGCTCGAAGCAGGACCCCGACGCCTACGGCAAGACGCACGACATCACCGTGGCGGCCGGGGCGCAGTATATCCATGCGTTCGGGCGGCTGTGGTTCATGCCCGCCGAGCTGACCGTCGGTGCCGAATACAGCTTCGACGACCTTTCCGACCGTTCGCTCGGCTACGACATGGCCACCGACCAGACGGTGCATATCGTCGGGGCTTATTTCCAGAACGAGTGGAAGACCAAAAAGTGGTCGCTGCTCCTCGGCGGGCGGCTCGACAAGCACAATCTGGTCGACAACCCCATCTTCAGCCCGCGCGTCAACGTGCGCTTCAATCCCACCGAATCGGTCAACCTGCGGGCAAGCTACGCAGGCGGTTACCGCGCTCCGCAGGCGTTCGACGAGGACATGCACATCGCCGTCGTGGGCGGCGAGCGGGTGCGCATCCGCCTGGCCGACAACCTCCGCGAGGAGCGTTCGCACAGCGTCAGCCTCTCGGCCGACCTCTACCGCCAGTTCGGCAGCGTGCAGACCAATCTGTTGGTCGAGGGGTTCTATACCGTCCTCAACGATGTCTTCGCCCTGCGCGATCTTCCGGTTCCGACCGAGGACGGCAGCGTCATCCGTGAGCGTTACAACGGTTCGGGCGCCACGGTGGCGGGCATCAACATCGAGGGGCGCGCCATCTTCACACGTTGGTTCGAGTTGCAGGCCGGGATGACGTGGCAGCAGAGCCGTTATGCCGAGCCCGAATTCTGGAGCGAGGACGAGACGGTGGCTCCCGTGCGGCGGATGTTCCGCACGCCCGACCTCTACGGTTATTTCACCGCGTCGTTCAAGCCGTGGCGGACGCTCGCCGTCGACCTCACGGGCAACTGCACCGGAGAGATGCTCGTTCAGCACATGGCCGGGTCGGGCACCGAGCACGACGTGGCGGTCATCACGCCCCGGTTCTTCGACATGAACGCCCGGCTGAGTTACGACCTGCGGATTTACAAGGAGCTCACCATGCAGTTCTACGGCGGCGTGCAGAACCTGTTCAACGCCTATCAGAAGGATTTCGACCAGGGGGCCGACCGCGATTCCGGTTATGTCTACGGGCCGTCTCTGCCCCGCAGCTGGTTCGTCGGCGTCAAGTTGAATTTCTGAGGCTCTCTTTTGGGCATTCCGAGCGTCAACGATTAAAAAAAGCATTCGCCCCGGGGAACTTCCCCGGGGCGAATCGTATGGAGCGTCGGCGTGCCGTTACAGCGCCTTGATTTCGCGCAGTACCTCGTTGGTCTTGCGGACCGCGGCGGCCGATTCGGCGAATTTCGCGGCTTCTTCTTTCGTGAAGTCTATTTTCACGATTTTCTCGATGCCCTTGCGGCCGATGATGGCCGGTACGCCGATGCAGATGTCTTCCTGGCCGTATTCGCCCTCCAAGTAGCACGAGCAGGGAATCATCTTCTTCTGGTCGTTCAGAATCGCTTCGACCATCATCGCGGCCGCTGCGCCCGGAGCGTACCACGCCGAGGTGCCGATCAGTTTGGTCAGCGTCGCGCCGCCCACCATCGTGGCCTGCACGGCTTCCTGCAGTTTCTTCTTCGAGGCGAATTGCGTCACAGGCACTCCGTTGACCGTCGCTTTCGACAGCAGCGGAATCATCGTCGTGTCGCCATGGCCGCCGATGACCATGCCGTCGACATTGTTGATGTTGGCTCCCGTGGCTTTGGCCAGGTAGCATTTGAAGCGCGACGAGTCGAGCGCGCCGCCCATGCCGATGATGCGGTTCTTGGGCAGTCCCGAGCTCTTCAGCGCCAGGTAGGTCAGCGTGTCCATCGGGTTGGCCACCACGATGACGATGGCCCGCGGCGAGTATTTCACGATTTGTTCGACGACGCCTTTCATGATGTTGGCGTTCGTGCCGATGAGTTCTTCGCGCGTCATGCCCGGTTTGCGGGGGATGCCCGAGGTGATGACCACCACGTCCGAGTTGGCGGTCTTTTTGTAGTCGTTGGTCGCGCCGACCAGTTTCGTGTCGAAGTCCATCAGCGTCGAGGTCTGGTACATGTCCAGCATCTTGCCTTCCGACAGGCCTTCCTTGATGTCGATCAGCACTACTTCGCTCGCCACTTCGCGGCAGGCCATCACATTCGCGCAGGTCGCGCCCACGGCGCCCGCACCTACAACGGTAACTTTAGACATATCTGTTTATTTAAGTTTGCGCATTCGCGGCTGAAAGGCCGGACGTTCCGGTCGGCCGCTTTCGTTTCGTCCTATCCGATCAGTTCGGCGTATTTCTCCGGCGTCAGCAGCGCTTCGTAGTCGGCCGGGTCCGAAACCTTCACCTTCACCAGCCAGCCCTCGCCGTAGGGGTCTTTGTTCACAACCGACGGGTCGGCGTCCACCGCAGGGTTGAATTCCACGATTTCGCCGCCCACAGGCAAGAATGCGTCGCTCACCGTCTTCACCGCTTCTATCGAGCCGAATACGTCGCCCGCCGCCAGGGTCTCGCCCGCGGTCGGTACGTCTACGAATACGATGTCGCCCAGTTGGCTTTGCGCGAAGTCCGTGATGCCCACTACGGCCGTGTCGCCTTCCATGCGGCACCATTCGTGGTCGCTGGAGTATTTCAGGTTGGCAGGTACGTTCATCTTTCTTTCTGTTTTTAAGGATTCGTTATGCAAATATAGGTGTTATTTCGATAACAGCAAGGGTTTCTGTTATTTTTTTAACACGAATTCGATCTCTCCGAACAGGTATTCGCCGAGCGTTCCGTCGGTGTGGCGGACGAGCAGTTCCCCGGTGGGGCGTACTCCTTCGATGATGCCCTCGGTCTCGCCCTGCCCTGGCAGGCGGTAGGTGTGCCGTTCGCCCAGCCGGTACATGCGGGTGCGGTAGTCGGTTTGCAGGGTTTCCCGGTCGCCTTGGCGGAGTTGTTCGTAGCGGAGGGCGAAGCGTTCGAGGAACGTTCGCAGGACTTCTTCGCGGTCGAACGTGCGTCCGGTCAGCTGCGCCATCGACACCGGGTTGGGCAGCGCCGGGTCGAATGCGGCCTGGTTGACGTTGATTCCTATGCCCACGATACTCCGCGCCAGGGTCGGGCCCGAGCAGTTGTGCTCGAGCAGCATCCCCACTATCTTGCGGTCTCCGGCGTAGATGTCGTTCGTCCACTTGATGCGGGTCGCGATGCCGTAGTGCGCGAACATGTCGGTCAGTGCCAGCGCCACGGCTTCCGAGAGCAGGAATTGTTCGCCTATGGGCAGGAACTGCGGTTCGAGGAGCAGCGAGAACGTCAGGTTTTCGCCCTCGGGGCTGTGCCACACGTGGCCGCGCTGGCCCCGGCCCGCCGTCTGCCGTTCGGCCCATACCACGTCGCCGTGACGGTATCGCGCGTCGCGGGCTTCGTCGTTGGTCGACGTCGTCGTGGCAAGACGGTAAATCATTGAAAAACTCCCGTATAGGTCTGTGGCGACAGGGCGCGCAGTTCGGCCTTGACGCTTTCGGCCACGCCGAGCGTTTCGATGAACGCCGCAATGGCTTCGGCCGTGATGTGGCTGTTGGTGCGGGTCAGCGCCTTGAGTGCTTCGTAGGGTTTGGGATAGCCCTCCCGGCGCAGGATGGTTTGGATGCCCTCGGCCACCACGGCCCAGTTCTGTTCCAGGTCGTGGTCGAGCGCTTCGCGGTTCAGTATTAGTTTGTTCAGTCCTTTCAGCAGCGATTGCAGCGCTATGACCGAGTGGGCCATCGGCACCCCTATGTTGCGCAGGACGGTCGAGTCGGTCAGGTCGCGTTGGAGCCGCGATACGGGCAGTTTGGCCGCCAGGTGTTCATAGATGGCGCTGGCGATGCCCAGGTTGCCCTCGGCGTTCTCGAAGTCGATGGGATTCACTTTGTGCGGCATGGCGCTCGAACCCACTTCGCCCGCCTTGATTTGCTGCTTGAAGTATTCCTCCGAAATGTACATCCACATGTCGCGCGCCAGGTCTATGAGGATGGTGTCGATGCGCTTGAGGTTGTCGAAAATCGCCGCCAGGTTGTCATAGTGTTCGATTTGCGTGGTGTACTGCGAGCGTTCGAGCCCCAGTGTTTCGCCTGCGAAGCGGTTGGCGAAAGCCACCCAGTCGACGGCCGGATAGGCCGCGCGGTGGGCGTTGAAGTTGCCCGTCGCTCCGCCGAACTTGGCCGGAACGGCTATGCCGTGGAGCATGGCCAGCTGTTTTTCGAGCCGCTCCACATAGACCATCATTTCCTTGCCTAAGGTCGTCGGCGAGGCGGGCTGTCCGTGCGTGCGGGCCAGCATCGGCACGGCGCGCCATTCGTCGGCAAAGGCGGAGAGCTTGTCGCGCACCTCCTCGACGGCCGGATAATATACGGCGTTGAGCGCTTCTTTGAGCGACAGCGGAATCGACGTGTTGTTGATGTCCTGCGAGGTCAGCCCGAAGTGGACGAATTCTTTGTAGTCGGCCAGCCCGAGGGTGTCCATCTTCTCCTTGATGATGTATTCGATGGCCTTGACATCGTGGTTGGTCACCGCTTCGATTTCCTTGACGCGTTCGGCGTCGGCCGCCGTGAAATCGAGGTAGAGCGAGCGCAGGGCTGCGAACTGCGAGCGGTCGACGCCCGCCAGCTGCGGCAGGGGCAGCTCGCACAGCGCAATGAAGTACTCCACTTCCACACGGATGCGGTAGCGGATCAGGGCCTGTTCCGAAAAATAATCGGCCAGTTTTTCCGTTTTGTTGCGGTAGCGCCCGTCGACGGGCGAAATGGCGGTCAGAGCGTTCAGCATATCGGGCATGGTTTTGTTCGTTCCGGCGTCAAATTTAAGACAATAAATTGAATTACGCATAATTTTCTTACCTTTGCAAGGCTGTAATCGCAGAAGTGTCATGAGATTCATCGCTGCCATACTCGACGCCCTCGCCGCGTTCGTCCAGCGCAATCCGTTGTTCGTGTTGTGCGTCATCGTGCTGGCGCTCGTCGCTCCGGCTTTGCTGCGGGGTGTCGCGGCTTTCATTGTGTATGTCTTCTTCGGATTCGTGTTGCTCGTCGGGTTGCTGGCGCTGTTGCTTCGCTGGCGTATCTGGCGCGTCCAGCGCGACATGGAGAAGCAGTTCGGCCGCGGGTTCCGCGCCGACGGTTCCGCCTATGCGGCCGGCGACCCGTTCGCCCGGCGGCAGCGCCGCGGCCGCGAAGGCGACGTGCAGGTCCGCAAGACCTCCGGTGCACCCGAAAAGCGGGTCGCCAGCGACGTGGGCGATTACGTCGATTTCGAGGAGACCAAAGAAGAATAGCCATGTTCCGACTTTTCGCCACCATAGGCCGTTATTTCATGTTGATGGGCAAGGTTTTTTCCCGCCCGGAGAAGATTTCCATCTACCGGAGGCGCATTGTCTACGAAATGGAGGCCTTGGGCGTCGATTCCATCGGTCTGACGGCCATCATCTCGGTCTTCATCGGTGCGGTCATCACGCTTCAGATGTGCATCAACCTCGAATCGCCCTTCATTCCGCGGTCGCTGGTCGGTTACGCTACGCGCGAAACCATGATTCTGGAGTTCTCCTCCACGGTCGTGGCGTTGATTCTGGCCGGTAAGGTCGGGTCGAGCATCGCTTCCGAAATCGGCACCATGCGCATCACCGAGCAGATCGACGCGCTCGAAATCATGGGCGTCAATTCCGCTTCGTATCTCATCCTGCCCAAAATCGTCGCCGCGGTCTTCTTCTTTCCGTTCCTTACCGTTCTGTCGATTCTCATCGGCATCACGGGCGGTTGGGCCATCTCCTATCTGACGGACATCATGCTTCCGGCCGATTACGTCGACGGACTGCTGATGGATTTCAAGCCTTATTCGATCACTTATTCGCTCATCAAAATGGCGGTCTTCGCCTACCTGATTACCTCCATTTCCGCCTTTTTCGGTTACTATGCCAAGGGCAATTCGTTGGAGGTCGGCGCCGCTTCGACGCGTGCCGTGGTGGTCGGTTCGGTGGTCATCATGATTTTCAACCTCATGCTCACGCAGATTCTTCTGATATGATACGCGCCCAACATATCGTCAAGTCGTTCGACGGCCGCACGGTGCTCGACGACATCTCCGTCGAGTTCGATACCGGCAAGACCAACCTTATCATCGGCAAGAGCGGTTCGGGCAAAACCGTGCTGCTCAAAAGTCTGGTCGGGCTCCACGAGATCGATTCGGGCGACGTGTGGTACGACGACATCAATTTCACTGGGCTCGGGTTCCGCGAGCGCAAGGCCATCCGCAAGGACATCGGCATGATTTTCCAGGGCGGGGCCCTGCTCGATTCTTCGTCCGTCGAGGAGAATGTCAAGCTGCCCCTCGACCTTTTCACCGAGCAGTCCGAGGCCGAGAAGCTCGAACGGGTCAATTTCTGTCTCCAGCGCGTGCGGCTCGAAAACGCCAACCACCTCTATCCCGCCGAGCTTTCGGGCGGTATGATCAAGCGCGTCGCCATCGCCCGGGCCATCGTGCTCAATCCCAAGTACCTCTTCTGCGACGAGCCCAATTCGGGGCTCGACCCGCAGACTTCCATCGTCATCGACAACCTCATTCACGAGATTACCTGCGAGTACAACATCACCACCATCATCAATACCCACGACATGAATTCCGTCATGGAAATCGGCGAGAAGATTGTATATATCCACGAGGGGCATAAGTGGTGGGAGGGTACCAAGGACGATATTCTCCATGCCGATAACCCCGAGTTGAACGCTTTCGTCTTCGCGTCGGCCATGGCCAAGCGGGCCAAGGCGGCAGCACGTTGAGGTGAAAGGTGAAAAGTGATTGTGTCTTTCTGAGCGGTAGCGAAGAATCTGTCGGGCGGGTGCTCCCCGGTTATTAGCGGCAGGCGGCTGTTCCGCGTATGGAATTTCCGGCGCCCTCTCCGGAAACTTCCCGAAAGCGTTGAGGGATGTTTTATTAAAAAAACTTAATTTTTTACTTGCGTATAATATATAAAGTGTATACTTTTGCGCTGTGAAAAAAATAACGGTAAATTTTCAACCTAATAATAAGTAGATTTATGGCAACTATCAAAATCGGTATCAACGGCTTCGGTCGTATCGGCCGTCTGGTGTTCCGTGCCGCTTGCACGAACAGCAACATCGAGGTTGTGGGTATCAACGACCTCGTGCCCGTGGATTACATGGCTTACATGCTCAAGTACGACACCATGCACGGCCGTTTCGACGGTACGGTGGATTTCAACGTCGAGAAGAGCCAGCTCATCGTCAACGGCAAGGCTATCCGCGTCACCGCCGAGAAGGACCCCGCCAACCTCAAGTGGAACGAGGTAGGCGCCGAGTACGTCGTTGAGTCGACGGGTCTGTTCCTTACCAAGGAGAAGGCCGAGGCCCACATCGCCGCCGGTGCCAAGTACGTCGTTATGTCGGCTCCCTCGAAGGACGATACGCCGATGTTCGTTTGCGGCGTCAACACCGACACCTACGCCGGTCAGAAGATCGTGTCGAACGCTTCCTGCACCACCAACTGCCTGGCTCCCATCGCCAAGGTGCTCCACGACAAGTTCGGCATCACCGACGGTCTGATGACCACTGTTCACTCGACCACCGCTACGCAGAAGACCGTCGACGGTCCTTCGATGAAGGATTGGCGCGGCGGCCGTGCCGCTTCGGGCAACATCATCCCCTCGTCGACCGGCGCTGCCAAGGCCGTGGGCAAGGTGATTCCCGAGCTCAACGGCAAGCTCACCGGTATGTCGATGCGCGTTCCGACCCTCGACGTGTCGGTTGTCGACCTCACCGTCAACCTCGCCAAGCCCGCCAAGTACGACGAGATTTGCGCCGCTATGAAGGCTGCTTCGGAGGGTGAGTTGAAGGGTATCCTGGGTTACACCGAGGAGGCTGTCGTTTCGTCCGACTTCCTGGGCGACGCTCGTACGTCCATCTTCGACAAGGCCGCCGGTATCGCTCTGACCGATACTTTCGTCAAGGTCGTTTCGTGGTACGACAACGAGTGGGGTTACTCCAACAAGGTCCTCATGCTCATCGAGAAGATGGCCGCTTACAACAACAAGTAGTCGTCTGCCGATCATACGGAAAAGTCCGGCGCTCGCAAGAGTGCCGGATTTTTTGTTTGCTGAGGGGGCAGCGATCGTTTAATTAAAATTCTTGATTGGGCTCTGTGACCGCTTCGGCTATCGGGCGTCTTCTTTCTCCACCCGCATTTCGACCGACGCGCCCGACCATTGGTTGATTCGGCGGGTGGTTTTGCTCACCCTCCGGCCCCCGTAGGTGATAGTCAGTTCTACGTCGAACGGTTGCGTTTCGTCGATTTCGTTGGTCGGCGGCAGCGTGTGCGGGATTATGTAGAGGTAGAGCAGCAGGTGGTCGCACGGCGCCGTCGTAAGCGTTATCTTGCGGCCCGGGGCGATTCCCGCAGGCGGTTCTTTCAGTTCCGCGCCTACATCGGCTGCATGCGAGCCCGCCGTCACGAATTCCGTCTGTCGGTCTTCCGCGTCGAAGCAGCCGGCCATCAGCGCTACATTGTAGCGCCACCAGCCCGCGTAGTCGCTCGTCACTTTGACGGTAAATCCTTTTTTCGTCGTCGTTGCCATATTGCAAAGATAGCGCAAGCCGAGGGCAAAAGCAAACTTGTTTGCATTTTGCCGAGACGTAGCCTATGTTCTGTAAAGATAGCGCAAGTCGCGAGTAAAAGCAAGTTTCTTGTTGGTGTCTCGGTTCATAAAACCCGGCTCTTAGCCGGGCCGATACGTAGCCTATGTTCTGTAAAGATAGCGCAAGCCGCGAGTAAAAGCAAGTGGGTTCTGCGCCGTTCGCGTCCTTTAATTATAGAAAACATCGCGCCGTTTTCTTTGCAGATGTCTTATTTTTTCGTAGCTTTGCGCACTATTTGTGTTCAGATGGATGCAGCGAAAGGATATTCCATTGCTTACAAAGGGTTGAAAAACGGGTCCCACGACTTTTCTTTCAAGGTCGGCGGTGCTTTTTTCGGGGCTTTCGGCAGCGTGGACATCAAGGACGGCGAGTGCGGCGTTTCCGTGGCCCTCGTCAAGTCCGAGACACAGCTTTCCCTCGACGTTTCCATCCACGGCGGCGTGGTCGTCGCTTGCGACCGTTGTTTGGAGGATTGCCGCATCCCCGTCGATTTCGAGGGGCGTTTGTTGGTCCGTTTTTCCAACGAGCCGCAGGAGTACGACGGCGAGGTTTTGTGGTTGGCTCCCGGCGAGGACGAGGTCGATCTGGCACAATACATTTACGAAAGTATCGTTTTGTCGTTGCCTTACCAGCGGGTCCATCCCGAGGGCGGCTGCGACCCCGAGATGCTCCGGCGTTTCCGCATCGTCTCCGGCGAGGAGTTCGCCCGGATAGAGGCCCGCAGCGGGCAGGAGACGCCTAAGGGCGGTGATTGGGAGAAGCTCGCGGCGCTCCGGGAGCAGTTGGAGAGCGAGGAGCACTCCGGCAGTAAGTAGAGAATATGTTGAACTAAATAATTTTTTTGTACCATGGCACATCCTAAACACAAAGTCTCGTCGACGCGGCGTGACAAGAGAAGAACCAATTACAAGGCGGCGGTTCCCACGGTCGTTACTTGTTCCAATTGCGGCGCTGCCACGCTTTACCACCGGGTTTGCCCCGAGTGCGGTTTCTACCGCGGCAAGCTCGCCATCGAGAAGAAGGCTGCCGAATAGGGCGGATTTCCGGAAAGAGCGCGTCCCGTTTTCGGGGGTGGCGGCTCTTTTTCGGTTTCTGTCGTTGCGGTCCGTCGCGTGCGGAGCCGGTTCCCGTTGTCGCGGGGCGGCAGACCATTATGTAAAACCTAATCGTACAACTTATGTTAAAGATAGGTGTAGACGCCATGGGCGGTGATTTCGCTCCCGAGGCCGCGGTCAAGGGCGCTGTCATGGCGTTGGAGGCCGTCGGTGCCGAGAGCCGTATCGTCCTCTTCGGCAGCGAGGAGCAGATCCGGGCCGTGCTCGCCGCGGAGGGTTGCCCCGCCGAGCGGTTCGACATCGTTCCCACGACCGAGGTCATCGAGATGGGCGACCACCCCGCCAAGGCTTTCCAGGCCAAGGCCGATTCGTCGATTGCCGTCGGGTTCGGTTACCTCGCCAAAGGGGCCGTCCACGGTTTCGCCAGCGCCGGTTCCACCGGGGCCATGATGGTCGGTTCCATGTACGCCGTCAAGCCCATCGAGGGGGTCATCCGGCCTACGATTTCGTCCCTCGTGCCTACGGCTGCCGGACGTCCGGCCTTGTTGTTGGACGTGGGTCTGAACGTCGATTGCAAGCCCGAGGTGCTCGCGCAGTACGGCCTCATCGGGTCGATTTTCGCCGAGTCGGTCCTCGGTATCGCGTCGCCGCGCGTCGCCGTCCTCAATATCGGCGAGGAGGAGACCAAGGGCAACGCGCAGGTCAAGGCCGCCCACGAGTTGTTGCGCGACGAGAAGCGCATCAATTTCGTCGGTAACGTCGAGGGGTCGCACATCTTCTCCGGCAAGGTCGCCGACGTCATCGTCTGCGACGGTTTCGTCGGCAATACGGTCCTCAAGATGGCCGAGGGGCTCTACCGTATCAACAAGGCGCTCGGCGGCGGCAACGCGTTCTGGGACGCCATGAATTACGAGAACGTGGGCGGTACGCCTGTTTTGGGCGTCAACGCTCCCGTCGTCATCGGGCACGGGTGTTCGTCGCCCTTGGCCATCAAGAACATGATTCTGACCACCGAGCGCTGCATCCGCACCGAGGTGACGGCCAAGTTGCAGCGTGCATTCAACAACTAATCATTCAAGCTAACAACAAATGGGAAAGATAACAGCAGCGATTACGGGTGTCGGGCAGTATCTGCCGGATTACCTTCTGACCAACGACGAGTTGAGTACGATGGTCGACACCAACGACGAGTGGATCACTTCGCATACGGGTATCAAGACGCGTCATATCCTCAAGGGCGAGGGTATCGGTACTTCTTACATGGGTGCCCGCGCCGTCATGAACCTCCTCGACAAGACCGGCATCGACCCCATGGAGATCGACGCCGTCATCTGCGCCACCATCACCCCCGACATGTTCTTCCCCTCGACGGGCAACCTCATCGCCGACCAGGCCGGGTGCAAGAATGCTTTCGCCTACGACGTTTCGGCCGCTTGTTCCGGGTTCCTCTTCGCCCTCACTACGGGTGCTTCGTTCATCGAGTCGGGGCGCGGTAAGAAGGTCATCGTCGTCGGCGCCGACAAGATGTCGTCCATCATCGACTATACCGACCGTTCCACTTGTCCGTTGTTCGGCGACGGCGCCGCGGCCGTGTTGCTCGAGCCCAATACCGAGGGGTTGGGCGTCATCGATTCCATGCTGCGGTCCGACGGTTCCGGCGAGTTGCAGCTCTACATGAAGGCGGGCGGTTCGCGTTTCCCCGCTTCGGCCGAGACCGTGGCCAACAATTGGCATACCATCACCTGGGACGGGCAGGCCGTCTTCAAGGCCGCTGTTTCCAAGATGGCCGACGTGTCGGTCGAGATGATGGAGCGGCATAACCTCACGGGCGACGACATCCGTTACCTCGTGCCCCACCAGGCCAATTTGCGCATCATCGACGCCACCGCACGGCGTATGGGCATCACGGCCGACAAGTGCATGATCAATATCGACCGCAACGGCAATACTACCGCCGCTACGATTCCTACTTGTCTCTACGATTACGAGAAGGAGCTCCGGCCCGGCGACAACCTCATCCTCTCCGCGTTCGGCGGCGGGTATACGTGGGGCGCTATCTACGTCAAGTGGGCTTACGACGGCTCGAAGGCTTGCCAGGTCAAGACCGACAAGCAGTAGTCTTCCCGGTTTTTTCCGGTTCCGCGGGCGGCCTCATGGCCGTCCGTTTTTTTTGTGTCCGCGTTCCCCGTCGGGAAATTTCCCGCACTTGATCAGATGTGTTAAAACGTTTTAGCAGCCCCGTTGCGCCCGGTGCGCGGCAGGCCGCGGGGAATCCGCTGCAAAATATCCGTTTCGGTCGGTTTTTGGGCGGTGTTCGTTTTTTTGTCGTCCGGCAGGGTTGGAAATAGCCGGATTGTTTTTATTTTTGCCTTTGGTCGGGTATTTGCCCGCAGACCTTTGTTTTTAAAATGCAGTCTATGAAAAAGTATTTCGTTCTTGCGGCGGTCGCTTTGTGTTCCGTCGGTTTCGTTTCCGCTGCGGCTTTCGCCGACAGGCCCGTTTCCGTCGAGGAGCTGCCCGACGCCGCCCGGAAGTTTATCCGGACCCATTTTGCCGGGTCCGAAGTGTTGTATGCCAAGGTCGACGACGATTTGTTCAACAACGACTATAAGGTCGTCTTCGCCGACGGCGTTTCGGTCGAGTTCGCCAGCAACGGCGAGTGGAAGGAGGTCGGGACCCGGCGCGGTGTCGTGCCCGCCGCCATCGTGCCCCCGGTCATCCGCGAGCAGGTCGGGAAGCAGTTTCCCGGCGTCCTTATCGAGAGCATCGACCGCGACCGGCGCGGTTTCGAGGTCGGCCTCAGCAACGGGCTCGATCTGAAGTTCGACCGGCAGTTCAATCTGGTCGACATCGACGATTAGCCGTCCGCCGTTTTTTCTCGCGCCCGCTTTCCCTCCCGGAATGGCGGGCGCAGGGCGTTATAGGCGTTTCTTATGGCCGCATCGGTTAATATGATTGGTTTTTCGTGCCAACATCGCGTATTCTGTCGTATCTTTGCCGAACATAATATTCCGGACAATTCCAAACCATACCATTATGTTAAGCAAGAAGTTGCACGACGCGCTCAATGCGCAGATCAATGCCGAGCTGTGGTCGGCCTACCTCTATCTCTCCATGTCGCTCGACGCCGAGAACAAGGGTTTCAAGGGGGTCGCCAATTGGTTCTACATCCAGTTCCGCGAGGAGCAGGACCATGCCCGTATCTTCATGAACTACCTCCTCTCGCGCGATGCTGAGGTTAAGTTGTCGCCTATCGCCGAGGTGCGTACTTCGTGGGCGTCGCCCCTCGACATGTTCAAGGACACGTTGGAGCACGAGAAAAAGGTCACCGCCATGATTCACAACCTGGCGGCCATCGCCGCCGAGGACCGCGATTTCGCTTCGTCCAATAAGCTCGTTTGGTTCATCGACGAGCAGATCGAGGAGGAGGAGAACGCCCGCGGCATGATTCAGTCGTTCGAGGCTGTCGAGGGCAACAAGTTCGGCTTGTATATGCTCGACAAGGAGTTGGCCGCACGGGTTTATTCGGTGCCCTCGCCGCTCGCTTCGGCCGAAGATTAAGCCCCGGCCCGTTGAAAGGTCATAGGCGAAAGGTGCGCAGGCACTTTTCGCCTTTTTGTTTTTTGGGGGGGGGATGCCGAGGGTTCGGGACTTCCAGGGCCGGGACGGGAATCCGGAAAGGCAGAGTGTTCCGGGGCGACGGTCGTTATTCTCTGTCCGTTATCTTGTAGTCTATCCCTGCTTTGCGGGCCTGTGCGTGTTGGTATTCGCGGCGGATGCGGTACAGACGGCCCTCTTTCAGAAGCCGTGCGCCCGTCTGATGGTACCAGAACGGTATTTCCGCTTCGACGCATTGCTGGCGGACGGCAAGCACCCAGTCGTAGTCGCAGATTCGTGCTTCGGGCCCCGATTCGCCGCCGACCGACACTTCTTCGATGGCGGGCGTCAGCCACGGCTTGAGGTCCAGCGGCCCCAGCAGGGGTGCACAAACGATTACCCGGTGGCGGATCGGTGTTTCAAGAAAGCAGGGAAGCCGTCGTTCGGCCATCTCCTGGTTCTCCACCGTGCAGCCGACCGTCACGTTTTCGTAGCCCTCGCCCCAGTCCGGCGGCAGCGTTTCGCGCAGCCGTTCGATTCGTTTCGTGAAGAACATGAACCGCAGGTCATGGCGCAGGCGCATCATTGTCCACGCTTCGGGGCGCCAGGCGTCGGCTTCTTCCAGCAGGAAGTCCGACGTGAAGCATGTGTAGACCCGTTCGCCCGCCGCGATTTTGAAGCGGCCGTCGCGGCTGCGGCGTACCGGCAGGTTGAATGCCGCCGTCTTGCGGGCTTCGCTGCTGTCGAGGGCGTGTTGCGCATCCTGCCGGTAGACATAGCAGTTGCGGCAGCCTTCGCTCGCCTTGCGGCATCCGTGCCACGGGTTCCACGCTGCGGCCATAGGTTCAGAGTTCCATCCGCAGGCGCACCAGGTCGCGGCATTCTTCGCCCGCTTCGACGATGGGGGACGGGTAGTATTTCGGGAAGTAGTCGCGTTCGGTTTCCACGGGCTCGAATCCGAACGAGCGGTAGAGGCGCAGCGGGCCGTTTTCGACGCTGCCCGTCGCGATTTCGATGCGGCGGCAGCCCGCTTCCCGCGTCACCCGCAGCGCATGGAATATCAGGTCGGTGCCGATGCCGCGGCGTTGGTAGGCCGGGTCGACCGCCAGGTTGACGATTTCGGCCGTGAACGGGTGGGTGCGTATCAGCATGCACACTCCTACGGTCCGCCCCTCGGCCGTAGCTACGTAGCAGTCGCCGCGGTCGATGTAGTCGGCCACCGATTCGGGCGATTCGTCGCCCAGCAGAAGCAGTTCCCACGGCGGGGTGTCGGTTTTCAGTATCCGGGTTTCCATAGGGTCAGAAAAGCGAGACGATTCCTTTGTACGAGAGTACGACGGCCAGATAGCGCAGGGCCTTGCCCGCCAGCATCGCGCCGCCCGTTGTCCACGGGTTCGCGCGCATGAGCCCCAGCATCACGGCGATCGCTTCGCCTATGACGGGCAGAAAGCCGAAGAAGCCCATCATGGCGCCGCGGCCCGCCATGAATTTCCGGGCCCGGGCCAGTTGGCGGGTGCTCACTCCTAACTTCGCAATCCATTCCGTGCGGCCCAGCGTGCCGATCCAGTAGCACGTCATGCCGCCCAGCGTGTTGCCCGCCGATGCCGCAGCCAGGCACCCCAGCGGGTCGGCGCCCATGCCCAGCAGCACTGCCAGCACCGCTTCCGAGCTGAACGGCACGACGCTGCCTGCAATCGCCGCCGCCACGAAAAGTCCTCCGTAGCCCCAGTCGACCAATATCTGCGTCAGCGTCTCCATGGCCCAAAGGTAGTGCAAATCCCGCTCCGCCCCAAAGGCCGCCGCCGAAAAAATCCGCAGCCGGACCCACCCACCCTGCTAAAGGCCCCTCCGCAAAAATTCCGGCCGCCCTGCAAGGGGCGGCCGGTGCTTCATGGGGGTTGCTAAAACGTTTTACTCGATCTTCTCCCACGTGTACTCGAAGTACTCCATTTCGCCGCCGTAGTTCTTGTTTTCTTTCACTACGCAGCCGTTGTCGTCCGTGTCGTAGGTGTAGACTGCGGCCGTCTCCGAGTGGGCCCACTTGCTCGATTCGCACAGGTAGACCGACGGTTTGCCGAACAGTCCTGTCTCGTAGAGCCAGCGGCTCGGGTCGGAGGCTTCGCTGTGTATGTTGAAGATGCGGTTGGTGTTGGGCGTGCCCGTGTAGGTGTGGTTCTTGGTCTGGAGCTCGCCGTCGCGGGTGCGGGTCCACGTTACGAGGCATTCCTGCTCCCAGGCGATTTCCGACACGACCTCGCCGTTCTTCTTGATTTGGGTCATGTGGCCCTTGGCGTCGTAGGCGTATTCGCGGACGTCGTCCCATTCGTCGGTCATCTTGGCCACATAGCCGTTCGCGCCGAGTTCCATTTCGGCGTAGCGGTTGCCCGAGTTGGTCATCGTGATTTTGCTGCCGTCGTAGACAAGTGTGTAGTCCTTGCCTTCTTCGCGGTAGATGTGGGTCACACGGCCCTCGCTGTCGTAGGTGTATTGGTAAACGTCGGCCCAGCCGTCGCCTACCAGCGAGTAGGTTTTAACCCGGTATTGAGGTCCTTGGGGCCCGTTCCCCCCCCCTCCGTTATCGTTGCTGTCGTTGCACGAGACCATGGCGGCCGCACCCATCAGCAGGGCGGCGAATGCCGAAAAGAGTTTTTTCATAGCTTTTTGTTTTATTAGGTTAGTGAATGAAGTGTCGCGGTCGTTAGTTGCCGGCCAGGATAATCAGCCCCAGCCCCGTCAGGAACAGCACGAACATCAGCGCGATGAGCAGGTTCACACGGCGCGTGCCGCCCCGGAATTCGCGCCAGATGAAGACGCCCCAGAACGCTGCCACCATCGTGGCGCCCTGCCCCAGTCCGTAGGAGACGGCCGTTCCGGCCGGGCCCGAGGCGATGTAGCTTGCCAGCGAACCCAGGCACCAGATGGCGCCGCCCAGCATGCCTACGCCGTGGGTCTTGGCCGTGCCGCCGAAATATTCCGCGTAGCGGACGCGTTCGCCCGCAAACGGATAGCGCATGACCAGCGTGTTGAAGAGCAGGTTGCTCGCCAGCACGCCCAGCGAGAAGACGAAGATGGCCGAATAGGGGGTCATCATGCCCGGGGTCGGGGCTGCGAAGTTGTCGACGGCCATGCCCTTGACCACGCAGCGGAAGAAGAACGACATCAGGATGCCCGCCGCGGCCGCCAGCAGCAGTCCGCGGGTGTTGGTCTTGGCCGCCGTGCCGCTGTTGCGCTGGTGCATGCCCGAGGCGATGCCGTTGCAGACGATGGCCGCCACGACCAGCGCCACGCCCGCAAAAAGCAGCACCGGGTTGCCCGAGGGCTGGCCTGCGTAGTTGATGACGACGCCCAGCACCAGCGCCAGCCCTACGCCCAGCGGGAAGGCTACCGACATGCCCGCCAGCGCGGTCGATGCCGAGAGCAGGATGTTCGAGGCGTTGAATATCACGCCGCCCAGCACGACCCAGCCGATGCTTCGGCCCGACGCCTGCCCGAGGTCGGCCAGGAAACTGCGTCCTGCGTCGCCCGTGCTGCCCATCGTCAGACCCAGCAGCAGGGCCGCCAGCACCATGCCGATGACATAGTCCCAATAGAAGAGTTCGTAGCGCCAGCTTTTCTGGGCCAGCTTCTGGGTGTTGCCCCACGAGCCCCAGCACAGCATCGTGACGAAGCAGAACACGATGGCCAGGGAATAGCTTTCAACGATAAACATAGCCGATAGATTTTTTTAGGTGGTTTTTTATTGGATTCGGATTTTCTCGCCGAGGGTCGGGCGCATGGCTTCCAGGCAGCGTTCCGCCGCTCCCGCATCGGCCGGGGTGCCCTCCGCGACGCGGTACTCGAAGCCGATTCCCTGCGCGTGGCAGGTTTCATAGAGCCGGTTCGCCGGGCCATAGTTGCGTCCCTCGTCGGTCAGCGCGATGAAGTAGAAGACTTCGGGCGACGGGGCCGTCTCGGGGTCCGTGGCCGCATCGAGCAGGAACAGCGCGTTGAACGGCGACTTCGCAGCCGTGGCGGCATAGGCCGTCCGTCCCGCTTCTCCCGCGGCGATGCACAGGCGGTGTTCGCTGTCCGCACCGAGGGCGAACGCTTCTTCGGCCGCGGCGATGAACTTCTCCAGCGGGAAGCCGGCGGCCGATGCGTCGGCTGCGACCAGCACGAACGGCTTGGCGTTCTGAGTGGTTGCTAAAACGTTTAAGCACTCGTCGGGCGTGAGCGGCAGCGTGCCGTCGTGCAGCAGATAGAGCGCCGTGTAGCTGCGCTGCGGGTCGTAGTCCGACGGAGTGAAGACCTCGGCCTGCACTCCGGCCAGTTCGGCCGTGCGGCGGGTCGCTTTGTGGGGCGTGTAGGTGTTCCGCGCCGGGGCGTCGAACGCACGGCCGTTGAAACGGCAGTCGATGAAGCGCAGCACCTCGGGCATCGCTCCGCGCCAGTAGTCGCCCGTGTGGGCGCCGTTGCGGACGCGGTATTCGTGGGCGAAGCCGATGTCGCGCAGCTGGCCGTGCAGCCGGTCGTTGGCGACCAGAAGCTGTTCCTCGTCGTCGCCGCAGTCCAAGTAATAGGCCACGTCGGCATATTGTGCGGCGTTTTCGCGGGTGAACATGTAGAACGGGCAGTGGGCCTTGTAGTAGTCGGTCAGGCGCGCCTCTCCGGCCAGCCCCTTGCCGCCGAAGATGGCGCCCCACTGCGAATCCCACCCCGAAGCGGGTTCGGACATGTACTGCTCGTCGGTGCGGAACGACATGCTCAGCGGCACCGACACCGAGAAGAGCTCGGGGTGGCACGAGGGCAGAATCATCGCTCCGAAGCCGCCCATCGAATAGCCCACCACGGCGCGGTGGCCGCGGTCGGCGAGGGTCCGGTAGGTCCTGTCGACATAGGGCACCAGCTCCTCGGCGAACATTTGCATGTAGTCGAAATTGCCGTCGAGACGGTTCACGTAGTAGGAGCGGAAGCCGGAGGGCATGACGTAGATCATGTCGCCGAGCCCGGCGGCTTCGCATTGGGCCACGGTGTTCTCGATGCGCAGCCATTGGTCGTTCCACGACTTGTGCGTGTCGCCCAGCCCGTGGAGCAGGTAGACCACGCCGTAGCGGCGCTCGGGGTTGGACAGGTAGTCCCGGGGCAGCAGCACGGCTGTCTGGACGTTCTGCCCGAGGATTTCGCTCCGCACGCCGATTTCGCAGGCGTAGCGGACGAACTTGTCGGGCGCCGGGGGCAGTGCGCGCTCCTTCTCGCCGCAGCCGCCCGCGAGGGCCAGGCCGAGGGCGAGGATGGCCAGCAGATTCATACGCATGGGTTTATGCTTGTTCTTGTTCATAGACGACCATTTCCTTGGCCTCCACCACGTAGTCCGGGCTGGGGTTGAGCACCCGCAGCGTCAGCTCGTGCTCCCCGTTCTCGGGCAGGCAGTAGGTGTAGAAGATGTCGTACTTGCGCTTGATGTAGTCGTAGGGCATTTCGGTCGTCTCGACCACCCGGCCGTCGACGGAACATTCGATGCGGGCCGTATAGGGCTGGTCGGTGAGGTTGACGCGCGTAATCTGTCCCATGACCACCACGCTGTTGCCCGTGAAACGGAGCGTCAGCGAATCGTTGAACTGACGCTTGAGCACGCGGCGCTCGACGGGCCGGATGCCCTCGAACGATTCTTCGTAGGGCACGGTCTGCGGCTCCTGCAGCCGGATGGTGTACTGCCCGTCGGCGACCGAACCGCCGTCGCGCAGGATGAACTCGGTCAGCAGCTGAAGATTGAGGTCGTAGATGCGCCTGAGCGAAATGGAGGTGTAGGGGAAGTCGATCTCCTCGCACTTCTCGATGGCGGGTTTCCACTTGTCGGGAATCGCCTCGTAGCCCTGCATGACGCCCAGAATGCCCGCCGCCGAAGCGGGGTTGCAGTCCGAATCCTGCCCGCAGCGTGTGGCGATGTCCATCGTGCGGAAGAAATCGCCCTCGCCGTAGAGCAGGCCGATGACCACATAGGCCGAGTTGATGACGGCGTCGATGTTGAATCCGTTGAAAATGCCTTCGGGGCACCCTTTTTCAAATCCGTAGCGTTTTTCGGTCTCTAACCAGCAGCGGTGCCAGTCGTCGGGGTAGGTGCGCCACAGGCCGATGACGTCGGCGATGCAGCGGTGGTAGCGGCTCTCGGCCGGGATGGTGCGGAGCGCTTCGGTGACCAGTGTTTCGATGTCGTCGCAGACGAACGCCAGCGAGTAGAGGGCCCCGATGTAGACCCCGCCGTAGTAGCCGTCGCCGCAGTTCATGATGTGGCCGATGCGGTCGCACAGGGCCGTGCCGCTGGAGGGCATGCCCGGCGTGAGCATTCCGATGAAGTCGGCCTCGATCTGGAAGTCGATGTCGTCGGCGTGGGGATTGTTCTTCCAGTGGCCCGAGGCGGGGGGCATGATGCCGTGGAGGATGTTGTAGCGCGCCGCCTGGTTGGCGTGCCAGAGCTTGTAGTCGGCATTGGCGAAAGCCAGCGCGTAGTTCTCGGCCGGAGCGTCGATGCCGTCGCGGGCCATCACCTCGACGAACGTGAGGTCCATGTAGACGTCGTCGTAAAGCCCCGGGTCCTCCATGAAGGTGTCCCAGGCGTAGTCGTCGTACCACACGAACTGCACCTCGTCGTGGATGATGCCGCCCTTGTACTTGAATTCGGTGGGGCCGCCGAAGGTGCAGCCGATGGTCTGCCCGGCCCAGCCGCCCTTGATTTTGTCGCGCAACACCTCTTCGCTCAAGGTGACGGTCCCGCCGTAGGGGATGGCCGTGCGGCTGTTGCAGCCTGCCAGCGCCGCGGCGCAAAGTACGGTGAATAGTAGCTTTTTCATGTTGTCAGTTCTTCATCGGGTCGATGGACGAATAGGTTGCTAAATCGTTTAAGCGAATCAGATAGTCCCGCTGCGGATTGAGCCAGCGCAGTTCGACGGTGTGGTGTCCCTCGGGCAGCAGGTAGCGCCAGGCGGGTTCGAGCCGCCGGTCGGTGTTCTTCATGGGCATGCGCACGCGCTGGTCGAGCCGGCCGTCGATCCATATTTCGAGCTCGGCCACGTAGGGGTCGTCCAACTCGGCGAGGCCGAAGACCTCCGAACCGATGTGGCGCATCGACACGCGGTGCACGTAGTCTTCGGTGACGCTGCGCAGGCAGACCAGGTTGCCCCAGACGATGAAGCCGTTGCCGTCGAAATCGAACGTCAGCCGGTCGCGCAGGAAGCAGTCCATGCGGCTGCGCGAGGTGGGGTAGGTGTCGGTGAAGTTCTGTTCGAGGGGCAGCACCTCGGGCCGCCGCTGCGGGATGGTCACCTTGTCGGCCGTGACGCTGCCGCCTGCGCGGCCTATCATCTCCAGCGCGTGGGCGCAGCTCATGTCGTAGGCCTTGGCGAGCGAAACGTCGGTGCCCTCGAAGTCGAGCTGCTCGATTTCTTTCAGCGGGTCGAGCCACTTGGCCGGGATGCCGGAGTAGCCGAGCATGACGCCCAGGACGCCGCCCACCGTAGCGGGATTGCAGTCGGAATCCTGCCCGCAGCGGGTGGCGATTTCGATGGAGCGGGCGAAGTCGCCCTTGCCGTAGAGCAGCCCGACGGCCACGTAGGCCGCATTGATTTTGGCGTCGATGTTGAAGCTGAGGAAGACCCCTTTGGGGCAGCCCACGTCGCGGTTCCACTTCTTGTGGAGCTCGAACCAGCAGGCCTCCCAGTCGTCGGGGTTGCGGCGGTAGCAGCGGCGCACCTCGTCGACGCATCGGTAGAACTGGCTTTCGGCCGGGATGGGCTCCAGCGCCATGTCGAGAATCCGCACGGGGTCGTCGCAGACGAAAGCCGCGGAGTAGAGCCCGGCCACGAAAGCGCCGCCGTAGAACCCGTCGCCGCTGTTCATGATGTGGCCCACGCGCGAAGCGATGTCGAGTGCCTCGGGCAGCAGGCCCGGAGCCATGAGCCCGATGAAGTCGGCTTCGATCTGGAAATCGAGGTCGTCGGCGTGGGGGTTGTTGAGCCAATGGCCCGAAGCGGGCGGCATCAGGCCGTTGCGGATGTTGTAGCGCCCGGCCTGGTTGGCGTGGGCGAGGTGGTACTCGGCGTCGGCGAAGCGGCGGGCGAGCTGCTCGGGGGTGGCGTCGAGCCCCAGCTGCTGGAACGATTCGACGAACGTAAGGTCGTTGTAGATGTCGTCGAACAGACCGGGCTTCTTGTCCCACCAGTATTTCACGAAGTGGTCGTTCCACGCGATGGGGTGGTAGTCCTGGATGGTCGTTCCGGTGAACTTGAACTCGGTGGGGGCGCCGTAGACCACGCCGATGGTCTGTCCGGCCCAGCCGCCCATGATTTTGTCGCGCAGGGCGGCGGTGGAGAGCTCGGCTTCGGCGGCGGGCCGCTGGGTGCAGGCTGCGGCCCATGCGAGGGCGAGCAGCAGGGTATGGCGGAAGATTTTCATTTTATTCGGCTTCATAGACGCTCAGTTCGGTGACGGAAAGGAACGCCGAGGTGTTTTTGGTGGCCTTGTTCCAATGGGGCTGCACCTTGGTGTCGGCGATGATGCGGACGGCGGTGGTCTCGACGGGCTCGAACTCGAAGAGGTATTCGACGAAATGGGGCTGGATGAAGACCTCGTCCGATGCGGGCAGGCCGGGGGAGACGGAACAGCCGCTCACCTCGTGCCAATGGCCCTGCCCGTCGCGGTATTGGACGGCGATGGACGAGAACCAGCCGCCGAACTCCTCCATGCAGCCCATGTCGAGGGCGACCATGCCGATTTTGCGCGGCGCGGCGAACTCGTAGCCCAAGTAGTCGACCTTGGGGATGCAGGCCTCGGCCGCCAGCGTGTAGAAGACCGACCCGGCGCCGTAGCGCACGCCGTCGTTGATGACCCCGACGTGGTCGGCGTACATGGGATGGCCGAAAGTGATCCAGCAGTTGTAGAGATGCTCCTTGTTGACGTTGCGCACGTTGGCCAGCACCGAATCGGCCTGCGGGGCGATGTTGCGGCCGCGCACGACGAGGGTGAATTCCTTTTCGATGCGCTGCGTGCCCTTGGAGAGCGAGAGGGTGACGGGGTACTTGCCCGGACGGGCGGCGGTGCCGGAGAGCCGGCCGTTGCTGAAAGCGAGCCCCTCGGGCAGGGTGCCTTTGGCCAGCTGCCAGTCGCAGCCGGCGTTGGTGACGCATGCGAACGAATGGTCGACCGGCGTGCCGGCCTCGATGCGGGGCTGGGGACCGACGCAGAATTCGAGCGGCGCGACGAAACGGGCCCGGGTGTCGACCGAGAGCCGTTCGCCCTTGGCGGTCTTGACAACGCGTCCGCCCTTGGAGCAGGCCAGCGCAACGGCCTGAGCCACGGTGCGGTCGATCATGTCGTCGATGGAGGCGTCGGGCATGTCGTAGCGCGTGATGTTGATATAGCGGTCGTTGAACGGCTTGGTCCACCCCGCGAGCGGCTTGGAAAGGGCGTCGGGGATGGCCTTGGCGCCGTACATGACGCCCAGGAGCCCGCCGATGGTGGCCGTCTGGTTGTCGCAGTCGAAACCTGCGGCGCACCCGATGTCCATGGTGCGCTGGAGGTCGCCGCCGCCGTAGAGCAGGGCGAGGATGCCCATCGCACCGTTGAGATTGGCGTTCCAGATGGTTTTGGTCATGGCCTCCTCCTCGTGGTAGTATTTGCGGGCGAGCTCGGCGCGGGCCGTCTGCCACGACGAGGGGTGGGCGTCGTAGAGGGCGAGCACCTCGCGCACGGTGGCGGCGTAGCGGTCGCCTGCGGGCAGGTACTTCAACGCGGTTTCGACCAGCTTGCGGACGTCGCGGCAGAAGAACGCTTCGGCGTACATGGCCCCATAGTGGACCGTGGGCGACGTGGCCCAGCCGTCGCTGGTGATGCGGGCGGCCCATTCGGATTTGGCGGCGGCGTAGGCCGTCATGCCGGGGGCGGTGTAGGCCCATATTTCGTTGATGAGCTGCGGGTCGATCTGGTACCAGTGGGGGTTGTACTGCGCGCTGCCCGTGAACGGGGGCGTGAACCCGTAGTGCATGAGCCCCAGCGCGGCCCGGTTGGCGAGCCACACGCGGTCGCGGATGTGGTACATCCACCCCTCGCGCATCTGGGCGTAGGTGGGCTCCGAACCGTATTTCTCCATCAGGGTGAGGTAGAGATACTCGATGTCGGTGTCGTCGTCGGAGAAAGCGCCGTCGTACTGCGCCAGCTTGGCGAGGTTCTTCGAGTAGCCGTAGGGGAAGTCGGCTTCGCTGCCGGGCTCGCCGACGAACTTGTTCTCGAAAGGCAGGCCGTAGATGTTGCCGACCATCTGGCCGATCCAGGCGCCTGCGATTTTGTCGCGCAGCTCCTCCATGGAGATGGAACGGCTGCGGGCTGCGGTGCTGCCTGCGAGCAGGAGCAGCAGGGCGGTGACGATGTATTTGAGTTGGGTCATGGGAGGGGTTTATTTGGTGTAACCGGGATTCTGTCTGAGGTTGGGGTTGGCGCCGAGCCGCTCGCGCGGGATGGGGTAGAGCTCGGTGTAGGCGGGCGACGCGGAGGGCTTGCACCACCAGGTGCCGTTGTACTTGCCGAAGCGGATGAGGTCCTGGCGGCGCCAGCCCTCGACGGCGAGCTCGTGGCCGCGCTCGGCCAGCAGGCTCTCCTCGGTGAGGGTGGCGGCGGTGAAGGGTGCGAGCCCGGCGCGGGTGCGGACAGCCTGCAAATCGGCGTGGGCGACCGCTTCGGCGGCCTTGCCCTGCCGCAGGCACGCCTCGGCGTACATCAGCACGACGTCGGCATAGCGGAAGACGGCGAAATCGTTGTCCATGCTGGTCTGGTCGCTCTTGAGCAGCCCGTCGGTCTGGTACTCCCACTTGCCCACGGGAGCGCCCATGTGGAGCGAGCGGCCGTTGGCGTAGGCCTCCTCGGGAACCTCGGGGCTGATGGTGAAGGTGCCGTCGGCGCCGCTGAACTCGCCGTAGAGCCATGTTTTGGCGCGGCGCGTGTCGGCTTCATCGTAGGACGCGAAGAAATCGGGCTGCGCGATGAAGCCGTCCCACCCGGCGGCGGGGATGTTGTAGAGCTTGCACAGCTGCTGGTTGAGCGTGAGGATGAAGATGACGAAATCGTTGTGGTCCGACTGGGTGTAGACAGTGCTGTAAGGGATGACGAAGATGTTTTCGCGCGACGCCTCGTTCTTGACTGCGAAGTTGGCCGAGTAATTGGCCTCGATCTGGTAGTGTCCCGGGTTCATGACGGCCAGGCACGCCTTTTCGGCCTTGTCCCACATGGGCTCCCCGACCCACTTTTCGGCGTTGAGGTACATTTTGGCCAGCAGCGTGTAGGCCATGCCCTGCGTGACGTGGCCGTAGTTGGCTGGCGAGGGAACCTCTTCGAGGAAGCCGATGTTGTCGAGGATTTCGCGCTCGATGAAGCTGAAGACGAACTTGCGGTCTTTCTGCTCGGGATAGTTCTTGTCGGCCGCGTCGACCGAGAAGGGGACGTTGCCCCAGCCGTCGATGGCCAACATGTAGAAATAGTCGCGCAGGATACGCACCTCGGCCAGAATCTTGGCCTTGCCGTCGAATTCGAGCGAATTGTTCTCTATTTCGTGGAGCACGTCGTTGCAGGCGGCGATGCCGTCGAAACAATAGTCCCAACCCATGCGCACGAGCTTGTTGGAGGGGGTGTAGGTGTGCCGCTGCAACTCGGCGTAACGCGGGTCGACCCAGTCGTTGACGCAGTTCTTGGGGGCGGCCAGCTCGTCGCCCGCCTGGATGTTGAGCGTCCAGAGACTCTGCTCCGAACCGTAGGCCTGCAACATGTTGTAGGCCCGGGCGGCGTAGATGCGCAGGCTCTCCTCGGAGGTGAAGAAATCCTTTTTCTGGATGTCGGAGTAGACCTCCTCGCTCAGGTCGGTGCAGGCCGCGAAGAGGAGACCCGCCGACAGGAATAGGGCTTTTATGGATGTTTTCATGGCGTTGCGTCAGAATTTGAGGTTCATGCCGAAAGTGAATTCGCGGGTGCGCGGGTAATAGCGCGGGCTTTCGATGCCGGGGGTGAGCCCCATGAGCGAGACTTCGGGGTCGACGCCCGAATAGCCCGTCAGGCAGAAGAGGTTCTGCGCCGCGAAGTAGAGCTTGAGCCGCTTGATTTTACTCGTGGGCTTGAACGGGATGGAATAGCCGAGCGAAATGTTGTCGAGCTTGAGGTAGGAAGCGTCTTCGAGGTATTTCGACGAGTAGGTGACCTGCCCGGTGAAAGTCGGGTCGTCGAGCCACGAAGCCATGATGTTGCGCAGACCGATGCCGTTGATGTTCTCGAACTCGGCCCGCATGTTGTTGAAGACCTTGCCGCCGACCGAAGCGCGCAGGGTGAAGCCCAGCTCCCAGTTGCGGTAGGTGAAATTGTTGCTCCAGCCCAGCGTGACGTCGGGATAGGCCGAACCGAGATATTCCCACTTGCTTTCGGCCACCGACCCGGCGATGGAATTCTTGAGAATATCTTTGCCCGTTTCGGGGTCGACGCCCTCCCACACCGGACCGTAGAAGGCGCCGAGGCTCTGCCCCTCGATGAGCCGCTGGCAGTAGACGCCTACGGGGGTGTTGAGCCAGCCGATTTTGTACTCCTGGTTCTTGAACTCCTCGTTGGTGAACTTCACCAGCTTGTTGGTGTTGTGGGCCAGGGTCAGCGTGGTGGTCCAGCGGAAATTGCGGGTGACGACGGGAATGCCCGACAGGGTGACTTCGACGCCCTGGTTCCGGACCTCGCCGACGTTGGTGAAGTAGACGTTGTAGTCGTAGGGCGGGACGGGCACGTCGTACTCGTAGAGCAGGTCGGTCGTGCGGCGCGAATAGTAGTCGACGGCGCCCGACAGACGCCCCCTGAAGAACGAGAAGTCGATACCGACGTTCCATTCGGCCTTTTTCTCCCAGCCCAGTCCGGGGTTGGCGTTGCTCTTGGGCGAATAGGTGCTCTGCCACTTGCCGTTGTTGTAGAAGTAGCCCTTGGCGCGCATGAGAAGCAGCGAACGGTAGTTGTCGAAGTCCTGGTTGCCCGTGACGCCGTAGCCTGCGCGGATTTTGAGCTCGTCGAGCCACTCGGCGTCGCGCAGGAACGATTCGTTCGACAGGCGCCACCCGACCGACACGGCGGGGAACCAGCCCCACTTGTGGTCGGTGCCGAAGCGCGAGGAACCGTCGCGACGGAGCGAAGCCGACACTAAGTAGCGGTCGTCGTAATTATACATGACGCGTCCGAAGAAAGCGATGTACTTGTTGGCCTCCTTGTGCGACCCCATGCTGGCGGTGCCCTGCTGGAGGGCCGAACCCGCGCCGATGTTGTTGGTGCCGAAGAGGTCGTTGTCGAAGCCCTCGTTGGCCATTTCGGCATACTGGTTCATGCCCCACTGGTAGGTGTAGCCGAGGAGCGCCTGCAAATTATGCTTGCCGAACGTGCGGATGTAGTTGAGGGTGCTCTCCCACTGGATGTCGTTGCTGTAGGAATTGTAGATCGAAGCGCGCCCGTCGGTGCCGATGAGCGAGGGGTAGTAACGGGTCGAATAGCTCCGCGACTCGTAGCGCTGCATGTTGTAGGCGAAGAAATTGTCCCACTTGAGCCCCTTGACGGGGAGGATGTTGAGCGAAGCGCGAACGTTTGCGCCGAAGTCATCGGAGGTGTTGTTCTCGGTCCGCTCGCTGACCATGGCCACGGGGTTGAAGTAGTCCATGCCGACGATGCGGCTGTAACCGCCCGCCTCCTTGTTGGCGGGGTCGTAGACAGGTTCGGTGGGGTTGTGGAAGAACGCCTGCCGGAACGCGTCGTAATTGGCGGGCTGGGCGTCGCGCCGGGTGTAGAAGGCGTTGTAGTCGAGGTCGAGCCATCCGTCGAGCACCGACTGGCGGATGTTGGTCTTGAACATGTACTTGTTGGCCGTGTTGCGGCGCTGCAAGCCCTGGTTCTGCTCGACATTGAGAATGGTGCGGTGGGAGAACTTCTCGGAACCGCCCGAGAGAGCGACGCTGTGCTTGTGGCTGATGGGGGTGCGGGTGATTTCGTCGAACCAGTCGGTGTCGTAGCCGTAGAGCGACCCGGCGTTGGAGGGGGCGTAGTTGTTGATGGTGTGCTCGAACTCCCGGGCCGACATGGGCTTGGCGCGGTTCAGCACGGTCTGGACGCTCACTTGTCCGTCGTATTCCAGCGAAGTGGAACCCTTGCTGGCGCGCTTGGTCGTGATGATGACCACGCCGTTGGTACCCCGCGTGCCGTAGATGGCGGCGGCCGAACCGTCCTTGAGCACGTCGATGTTCTCGACCTCCTGGAAGTTGATGTTGCGGATGTCGGCGCCCACGACGCCGTCGATGATGACCAGCGGACCCTGCCCGGCGGCGAGGGTGTTGGTGCCGCGCAGCATGATCTCGAACGAAGCGGCCGGGTCGCCGCCGCTGGGATTGGTGACCGTGAGACCGGCGACCTTGCCTTGCAGGAGCCCTGCGGCGGAGGTGAACGAACCGGTGTTCATGTCGTCGCTGCCGAGACTGGCGACCGAACCGGTCAGCTCCTTTTTGGTGGCCGTGCCGTAGCCGATGACCACCACGGCGTCGAGCGAACGCGCTTCCTCGGCCAACTGTACGTCGACGGCCGTGCGCGAGCCGATGGTTTCCTGGACGGGGTTATACCCTAAATAATTGAAGTGCAGGATTCCCCCCCCCGCTAAATCGGCGGGGAGTTGCAGCGTATAAACGCCGTCGAGCCCGGTTGTGGCGCCGAGCGTGGTACCTTGGATGGTGACCGTAACACCCACGAGGGGTTCGCCGCTGCGGGCGTCGGTGACCGTACCCGTCACCGTGCGGTTTTGTGCCGCCAGCGGCAGCGCGGTCAGCAGCGCGATGCCTGCGGCGAGAACTCGGTGTAAAAAGTGCGTCATGAGGTTGGTAGGTTTATGTAGTTTGTTGGTATGTTGCTTTTTCGGTTTCGGGAGGGCTTGGACGAGTTCGGCTCTGCATCCGGCTTGGCGGAAAGGTGCATTGGATGCGGCTTACCCGGTCTGCCGAAAAGTTACTCCTTGCCGTCCAGCTCTTTGCGGTAGGGAATCGACGCCTGAGCGCCCAGGCGGGTGACGGCGATGGCCGAAGCGCGCGAAGCGAACCGCACGGCGTCGGAAAGGGTCGCCCCCTCGGAGAGGGCCACGCACATGGCGCCGTTGAAGGTGTCGCCTGCGGCGGTGGTGTCGACGGCCTTGACTTTCCGGGCCGGGATGCGCTCGAAGTTTTTGCCGTCGCAGACCAGCGCACCCTGCGAACCGAGGGTGATGACGACGTTCTGCACCCCCTTGCCGACCAACGATTGCGCGGCCTGCTCGGCGCTCTCCCAATCGCTGATCTCGATGCCGGTGAGCATCTGCCCCTCGGTGCGGTTAGGCGTTATGATATATAGTCCGTCGAGCAGCTCGGCGGGCAGCTCGGCAGCGGGTGCGGGGTTGAGAATCACCTTGACCCCGGCCTTGCGGGCCATGGCGGCGGCGTGCGCCACCACTTCGACGGGCGTTTCGAGCTGCATGAGGAGGAACTGCGCCGATTCGATGTCGCGGCGGAGTGCGTCGACGTCGGCTTTCGAGAGGTTGTTGTTGGCGCCCGGAACGACGACGATGCTGTTCTCGGCCTGGGCGTCGACCGTAATCACGGCGATGCCCGAGGGGGCGGTGTCGTCGCGCAGGACGGTGCGGGTGTCGATGCCCTCCTTTTCGTAGCCCGCCACGGAGCTGTCGCCGAACATGTCGCGGCCGACTTTGGCGATGAAGGTCACGCCGTCGCCCAGGCGGGCGACCGCCACGGCCTGATTGGCGCCCTTGCCTCCGGCCGTCATCATGAACTGCTCGCCGAGCAGGGTTTCGCCGGGCAGCGGCATGCGGCCGGTGCGGACCACGAGATCGGTGTTGGAACTGCCTAAAACGACTATTTTGTTCATTTGCGCAGGTTTTTGGGTTGGTATTGGGGTTTGGGTTGGGTTGCTGTTTAGCACAAACGTTTGTGCAAATATATTCATAATTTTCAGAAGTGCAACGAAAAGCCGCGGTTTTTGATGGAAAAATTGCTAATTTTGTGGTGGAATACTAAAAATCAGGGGCGTATGAAGAAGGAGACGATCATCAGTCTTTCGCAGCGGACGGGCTTTTCGGTGTCGACCGTGTCGCGGGTGCTGAGCGGACAGGCCGCCGACTACCGCATCAGTGCCAAAACCATTGCGCTGATCGAATCGGAAGCCAAGCGCTGCGGCTATACGCCGAGCCTGCTGGCCAAGGGGCTGCGGACCAACCGCACGCACACCATCGGACTGGTGGTGCCGTGTATCGGCAACCCCTACTTCGCCATGATTGCGTCGGTCGTGACGGCCGAAGCCAAACGCCTGGGCTACACCATCATCATCGTCGATTCGGTCGAAAGCGAAGCCGACGAACAGGCGGGCATCCGGTCGCTGCTGTCGCACAAGGTCGACGGAATCATTGTGGTGCCGTGTGGCAACGACCCCTCGCTGCTTGAGAGCGTGAACGCTGCGACGCCCGTGGTGCTGATAGACCGTCACTACGATAATTCGGAGTTGTCGTATGTTTGCACCGACAACTACCAGGGGAGCGTCGAGGCGGTGCGCTATCTGGTCGCATGCGGCCACCGCGATATTCTTTGCATCCGCGGCAACCTGCAATCCTCGCCCGTGAAGGCCCGGGTGAAAGGCTATCTGGATGTGTTGCAGGACGCGGGACTTGCCGACCGGGCGATGGTGCGGGGCGCGAGCTTCTCGGTGGACAACGGCTATCTCGAAACCAAACTCGCCCTCAGTTCGGGCGTGCGCCCGACGGCGATTTTCGCCATGAGCAACACGATTCTGCTCGGAACCATCAAGGCGGTGCGCGAATCGGGGCTGCACGTGCCCGAGGACATTTCGCTGGTGTCGTTCGACAATTCGTCGTACTTCGACCTGCTCGACCCGGCGATTACCCATGTCAGCCAGCCCATCAACAACATGGGCACGCTGGCCATCAAGATTCTGATGGGGAAAATCAACGGCCAGTCCGATGCCAATGCGTCCATCGAGCTGCCGGCGCAGTTCGTCATCAGCGCTTCCGTCAAGCGGCTGTAAAACGTTTCGGCACATACCTTATAAGAAATGCCCGCTGTGAAAGCGGGCATTCGTGCTGACGGAGGGGTGGTTACCACTCGACCGGGCCGGGCAGGATATGGCCGTCGGCGGCATCGTCGGCGGTGAACGTGCCGGCGCGATACTGCACGCAGAGCATGACGAGCGGTTCGCCGCCGCCGTTGCGCACGGAACGCCTGCCCTCGGGAGCCACGCGCACGACAGACCCCTGCCCGACCGCGAAGACGGAGCCGTCGACCTGGAATTCGCCGCGGCCCGAGAGGAATACATAGAGCTCCTCGTGGGTCTCGTGGGAGTGTAGGAATCCTGTCTCCGTCCCGGGAGCGAACGACTGGAACGAAAGTTCGGCTCCGGTTGCGTGCAGGGCCTGCCCGCAGAAGACCTTGCCGGGGATTCGGATTTCGGGTCCGAGTTCGAGGACGTATTCGCCCAAGCGGTCGAAACGGCCAGCGTCGATTGCCGTGCAGTTGCGCCCGGCGAAGAGTTGCGCGAGATTTTTCATGGCTTTTTGAGTTTGTTGTACGCCGCAAAATTAGGGTCTGTTTTTGGCTTTGTCAAGTAGGCACTTCGCAGTAAGTCGGTTACTGTCAGGTAACTAAAGCTGGGTGCGAGGATGTTGGCAATGCGAAAAAAAATGTTTGCTGTGGAAAATTTATTTGCTTACTTTTGTATACCGTACAATAAAAAGCCATGAAAAGAACCGACACCGATGCCGTCCTATATTCCGGCTGCCCTATCCGCAATATTCTGTCGCGGTTTTGCGACAAATGGTCGTTGCTGGTGTTGCATACGCTGCATTCCAACGGGGAAGCTCCCCTGCGTTTCAAGGAACTTCAGCGCCGGATTCCGGACATTTCGCAGAAGATGCTCACGGTCACCCTGCGGACGCTGGAAGAAGACGGATACGTAAAGCGCACGGTTTATGCGGAGGTGCCGCCGAGGGTGGAGTATCGGCTGACCGAAAGGGCCGAATCGCTGTATCCCTGTCTGTCGGCCTTGTGCGATTGGGCAGTCGAAAATTTCGAGGCCATCATGCGGGAGCGGGGCAAGGCAGCCGAATAGTTCATGCGGGAAAGCGGTTCGCGATTCCGGTGTTAATGGTTGTAAATTCAGATTTTATTGCTATATTTGCGGTGTAATGGTTTAATTCGCGGCTGTTATGGGCGACCTCTATGCGCTTTCCGATACGATGATTTTACAGCGCATCGGCAGCAAAATCAAAAATCTTCGACTGCGGCAGAACATTACGCAGAGCAGTCTGGCGGAATCGGCCGGAGTGTCGCTCTCGACCGTAAAAAAGATAGAGGGCGGCGAAATCGGGTCGTTCGATTCGCTGCTGCGGCTGCTGCGGACGCTGGGGAAACTGGATGTTTTCCAGCCGCTGGTCGAGGAGGAAGAACTGAGCCCCGGCGAATATTACGAACTCGTGAATTCGGCGCGCAAGAAGACGCGGCAGCGCGCGACGAGCCGCCTTGAGAAGACGAACAAAGAGGAATCGGAATGGTAGACGTTGCGAGAGTGAATCTGTACGGCACCCATGTGGGGACGTTCCGGTGGGACACCCGGCATGAGGTGGCGCAGTTCGAGTACGACCGGGATTTCGCGGGCAGGGGGATGGAGCCCTCGCCGCTGATGATGCCCGTGCGGCCGGGGCGCGTCTATTCGTTCGGCGAGCTCAGCCGGCCGACTTTCAAGGGGCTGCCCGGGCTGCTGGCGGATTCGCTGCCCGATACCTACGGCCGTGCGCTGTTCGACCGATGGCTTGCGCTGACGGGGCGGACGAGCGGGAACGCTGTCGAGACGCTCTGCTTCCTGGGCAAGCGGTGCATGGGCGCGCTGGAATTCGAGCCGACGGCGGATATGGTTCACGACCCGAATCTGAAAATCGAAATCGACACGCTGGTCGACGTGGCGCGGGACGCGCTGACCGAAAAGACGGAATTCGGGGCCAATCTGAAAGCCGACAAGCGGGCGGCGATTGCGGAAATCCTGCGGCTCGGCACCTCGGCCGGCGGGCAGCGGGCCAAGGCGATCATTGCCTACAACAAGACGACGGGCGAAGTGCGTTCGGGGCAGATCGAGGCTCCGGAAGGATTCGACTACTACTTGATCAAGCTGGACGGTGTGTCGGCGGAAGCCGGATTCCGGGAAACAGGCAACTACGGCCGGCTCGAATATTCGTTTTCCCGGCTGGTGCGCGAGTGCGGCATCGAAATGTCGGAATGCTCGCTCATCGAGGAGAGCGGCCGGGCCCATTTTCTGACTAAGCGTTTCGACCGGGTCGGCGGGAAAAAGGTGCACATGCAGACCTTGTGCGGCATCGCGCACTACGACTACGGGATTCACCGTGCCTATTCCTACGAGCAGGCGTTCAACGTCATGCGGGCCCTGCGGCTGCCTTATTCGGATGCGCAGGAAATGTTCCGCCGGATGGTTTTCAACGTGGTGGTCCGCAACCAGGACGACCACACGAAGAACATATCGTTTCTCATGGGCGAGGACGGTGTGTGGCGCCTGTCGCCCGCGTATGATATGGGCTATGCCTACAATCCCGACGGTGTTTGGACGAGCACGCACCAGATGTCGGTCAACGGGAAATTCGACGATATTACGCGCCGGGATTTGCTGGAATGTGCGGCGCGGAACAACATCAAGAATGCGCCGCAAATCATAGACGGAATTTGCGATGCCGCTTCCCGCTGGCCTGCGATTGCCGCGGATTGCGGGGTGTCGCGGAAAGTAATCGACGCCATTGCGCCGAACATGCTGCTGAGGTTGTAGGAACCCGCTGAGGAACTAACTCGCTGCGCTCGTTTTCCCCTTGGCGCCTAAAAGAAGTACCCCCCCCCGAAGACAAAGCCGGATTGCGTACGGGCTCTTTTGTCGGATCGGCATCTTCTGCAACTAATTGCGTCCATGCCGATAACAACAAAAGCCACTCGAAAGAGTGGCTTTGTCTTGATGTTTCGTTTCTCTGTGGGAGCTGAGGGATTCGAACCCCCGACCCTCTGCTTGTAAGGCAGACGCTCTGAACCAGCTGAGCTAAGCTCCCCTAAAAATGGCTTGGGACTGCAAAGGTAATTCAATTTTTGCGAACTCCAAATTTTCGGGCGAAAATTTTATCCGCAGGTTTCGGATTCGTCGCTGCCGGTATCCCGGCCGCGGCTCTTCAGAACCACCTTGCTATTGAAAGAACCTCGTGCAACCCTCGCACATCTGCGCCTGAACAAGGACTTGAACCTAGGACCCCATGATTAACAGTCATGTGCTCTAACCAACTGAGCTATTCAGGCTTCGGAACGACGCTCGGTGTCATCGTTTCGGAGTGCAAATATATAGCAAAATTTCATTCCCGCAAAATTATTGTGCGAAATTTTCGCAAAAAATGTACCTTTGCATGGCAGAACCGACCGATGACGATGAATTCGATAACGCGGATATTGCTCATTTTCATGGCGCTGGGCTGCGCGGGTGAGACCTGTGCCCAGCTGGTGTTCGCGCCTGCCGCGTGGGACTTCGGCACTATCGAGGAGAGCGGCGGGCGGGTGAGCCATACCTTTACGGGCGTCAACCGGGGCGCGGAGCCCGTGGTGGTGCTCGATGTGGTGACTTCGTGCGGGTGTACCGTCCCGGAGTTTTCGCGCAGGCCCGTGCTGCCCGGCGATTCGACCCGTGTGACGGTCACTTACGATCCGATGAACCGGCCGGGCGTCTTTTCCAAATCGCTGGGCGTCTATTCGTCGGAGCGGAAGAAAATCGCGACGCTGACGGTCTCCGGCACGGTCGTGCCGCGGGAGAAGACGATCGGGGAACAATATCCTTTCGAGGCGGGCTCCGGGCTCCGGCTGGACGGAACGCTCTGTGCCTTTACCTATATATATCAGGGCGGGCAGAAGCAGATGGCTGTCGGCTATGCGAATACCTCCGGCCGTCCGGTGCGGCTGGAGCTTCGGCCCCGGATTTCGAGCGGGCTGCTCACAGCCGATTATCCGCGTTCGGTGGCTCCCGGCGAGCGGGGCGAAATCAACCTGCGCTATACGCTTCCTGCCGGGAAACCCCATTATGGGACGATACGCGATGCGCTGGAAGTGTGGGTCGACGGGCGCAGGAGCGACGTTTCGCTGACGGCGCATGCGATAGGGGCCGACGACCCGGCGGCGGTGACCTCCAAGAACGCGCCGCAGGTGAAACTGAGCGACATGATTGTCAAGTTCGGCCCGGTGAAACATTCGGCGCCCGCGGTGCGCAAAAGTTTCGTCCTCTCGAACGAGGGGCGCGGCGTGCTGATTGTCCGCGCGGTGGAACATAGTGGTCGATTCGGCGTGGGGCTGACGGCGGGCCGCAAAATCGCCCCCGGCAGCAGCTGCCGCGTGGAACTTGTGCTCGACCCCTCGGCGCAGGAATACGGACTGCTGACCGACCATTTGCTGCTGGTGACCAACGACCCGGTGCGCCCCATGCGGCGGGTGCGTCTGACGGCCATCATCGAAGACTGAAACCCAAACACAGACAGATGTATCCCATTCTCGAAAAGCGGTGCCTTGCCCAAGGCATCTGGCTCATGAAAATCCTCGCGCCGCGTGTGGCGTCTTCGGCGCTGCCGGGGCAGTTCGTCATCGTCCGCGCCGACGAACGCGGCGAGCGGATTCCGCTCACCATCGCCGATTTCGACAAGGAAGCCGGCACGGTGACCATCGTCACCCAGACCATCGGCGTTTCGACGCGCAAAATCTGCGCGCTGGAGACCGGCGACGCGCTGGCCGATTTCGCGGGGCCGCTCGGCCATCCGTCGGAATTCGTGCGGCTGTCGCCCGAGGAGCTGCGTTCGCGGCGCTATGTCTTCATCGGCGGCGGGGTCGGCACGGCGCCGGTCTATCCGCAGGTGAAGTGGCTGCACGAACACGGTGTCGACGCCGACGTCATCATCGGGGCCAAGAACAAGGAGATGCTGATTTATGCCGACGAAATGCGCGCCGTGGCCAAGAACCTGCACATCGCTACGGACGACGGTTCCGAAGGGTTCAAGGGGCTTGTGACGCAGCTGCTTGAGAAACTGATTGCCGACGGCGGCCGTTACGACGAATGCGTGGCCATCGGTCCGATGATCATGATGAAGTTCGTGGCGCTGACGACCAAGAAATACGCATTGAAAACCACCGTGTCGCTCAACGCCCTGATGGTCGACGGCACGGGGATGTGCGGAGCCTGCCGCGTGAGCGTGGGCGGGCGGACCCGTTTCACCTGTGTCGACGGACCCGAGTTCGACGCCCACGAAGTCGATTTCGACGAAGCGATGCGCCGCCAGGGAATGTACCGCACGCAGGAACAGCGCGCGGCAGCGATTGCGGCCGAACGCGAAGCGGGACACCAATGTAAAATCGGATTGGATAAATAGTCCGCTATTAACCCTTACAACGCCATGTCAACGAAGATACCGCGCGTAGCTGTGCGCGAACAAGACCCGGCACGCCGTGCGACCAACTTCGAGGAGGTCTGCTACGGCTACAATCCGGAAGAAGCGACCCTCGAAGCGTCGCGCTGCCTGAACTGCAAGAACCCCCGCTGTGTGGCGGCCTGCCCCGTGGGGGTGCGGATTCCCGAATTCATCGACGCCCTGCGGCAGGGCGATATGGCCCGGGTGTCGGCCGTCATAGCCCGCGACAGCTCGCTGCCCTCGATCTGCGGCCGGGTCTGCCCGCAGGAGACCCAATGCGAGGGTGCCTGCATCTTGGGCATCAAGGGCGAGCCGGTGGCCATCGGCAAGCTGGAACGGTTCGTCGGCGACTGGAAGCTGGCGCAGGAACCTGCCGCCGCGGAGCTGCCGCCCCGCAACGGCCGTCGGGTGGCCGTGGTAGGCAGCGGTCCGGCCGGGCTGGCGTGCGCGAGCGACCTGGCCAAGATGGGCTACGGGGTGAAGATTTTCGAGGCGCTGCACAAGGTGGGCGGGGTGCTGGTTTACGGCATTCCGGAGTTCCGCCTGCCCAAGGAGAAGATTGTGGCCCGCGAAATCGACGAGGTGCGCCGGCTGGGCGTGGAAATCGAAACCGACGTCATCGTGGGCCGGACCGTCACGGTCGATTCCCTGCTCGACGAGGAGGGCTACGATGCCGTGTTCATCGGTTCGGGTGCCGGACTGCCGCGCTTCATGGGCATTCCGGGCGAGAACCTGAACGGCGTGGTCTCGGCCAACGAATTTCTGACGCGCGCCAACCTGATGCGTGCTTACGACGAGGAGTACGACACGCCGATTTATGTAGGCAAGCGGGTCGTGGTGGTCGGCGGCGGCAACGTGGCGATGGATGCCGTGCGGACGGCCCGCCGTCTGGGCGCCGAAGCGACGATTGTCTACCGTCGGAGCGAAAACGAACTTCCGGCGCGTGCCGAGGAGGTCCACCACGCCAAGGAGGAGGGCATCCGTTTCCGGATGCTGACCAATCCGGTGGAGGTGCTGGGCACCGACGACGGCTGGGTGCGCGGCATGCGCTGCGTGGAGATGGAGCTCGGCGAACCCGATGCGAGCGGCCGCCGTTCGCCCGTGGTGAAACCGGGTTCGGAATTCGACATCGAGTGCGACGTGGCGATTATGGCGCTGGGCACCTCGCCCAATCCGCTGCTGGCCGCGACGACGGCGGGGCTGGAGACCGACCGCCGCGGCTGCATCACGGCCGATGCCGGGGGTGCGACGACGCGCGCAGGGGTCTTTGCGGGCGGCGATGCCGTGACGGGAGCTGCCACGGTCATCCTTGCCATGGGTGCAGGCCGCACGGCCGCCAAGGCGATAGACGAATATATCCGAGGGAAAATTCGCGGTTGAAAGTTCTCTTGCAAAAAAAGAAGACCGGGCATTGCTTTCGAGTGCAATGTCCGGTTTTTGCGAAAATGCCGGGTCTTTTCTGAGAAAACGGATAATTATGAATTCTGAATTCTCAATTCTGAATTTTGAATCGTTTCGTCGACCTTGTCGGCAATCATCTGCGGCGTGACGGAGCGCAGGCATCGGTAGTCGCCGAACCGGCAGGGTTTGGCGCCGTAGACCGAGCAGGGGCGGCAGGGCATGTCGGCTTGGAGTACGTGGCGCGGGTCGCAGCCCCAGCCGAGGAATCCCAGGCCGGGATGGGTGGCGCCCCACACCGACACGACGGGCGTGGCGACCAGCGATGCAAGGTGCATGACCAGCGAATCCATCGACACCACGCAGTCCAAGTGGGCGATGAGGTTCATTTCGTCGCTCAGCCCGATTTTGCCGTAGAGCGCCGTCACGTTGGGGTAGGCGCGCTCCATTTCGTGGGCGAACTCCGCTTCCGACCCTCCGCCGCTATGAATGAAGAGCCGTTCGCACCGGGCGGCGAGCAGCCGGACCGTTTCGCGGGCCAAGTCGTCGGGGTAGGTCTTGCCCTGCTGGGCCGAGAACGGGGCGAAGCCGAGCCAGCGGCCGTGCTTGTCGCCCATGGGGTTGGGCCGCTCGTGCGGCACGGCGGGCGCCGGGTCGTCGAACTCGAACCCCAGCTGTCGGAAGACGTCGCAATAACGCAACACGGTGTGGCGCAGGGGCGCAGCCTTGGCTCCTCCCTGCCGAATGAACTGCCGCTTCTGGGAATGCTCCTTGTCGATATGGGCCACCGGAACGCCGTGGAGCCACATGATATGGCGGAACGCTTCGGAACGCATGACGCCGTGGACGTCGGCGAGCCCGTCGATGCCCAGCTTGCACGCCTCGTGGGCGGCTTTCCACATGCCGACCAGCGAATGATGCCGCCCCTTGGTGTCGACTTCCAGGAAATCGACGCCCAGCCCGTCGAAGAAAGGACGGAACAGGCGCGGCGTGGCAACCGTGATCCGCAGCTCGGGGTAGGCCGCACGCAGGGCGCGCAGGGCGTGCGGCAGCATGGCCACGTCGCCCATCGCCGAAGTGCGGATCACCAGCAGATGCCGCGGCGGATGCGGGTTATTTTTTGCCATAGAGTACCGGGTTGAGCGCCGGGTCGTTGTACATCTTCATCTGTTTGTAGGTCTTCATGTACTTGCGGCCCGCCTCGATGTCGGCCAGCAGCTCCTCGATGGCCTGCGAGAGGTCGGTACGCTGGGCCAGCAGCACGTCGAGCTTGCGGCGGCAGGCGTCGCGGTGGGCGTCGGCCACGTCGGTGCGGCGCGTCTCCTGCTCCATGTGGTAGATTTTGAGCGCCAGAATCGACAGCCGGTCGACGGCCCAGGCCGGGGTCTCGGTGTTGAGCCGTGCGTCGGGTGCCGGAACGATGTCCTTGTACTTGTCCAGCAGGTAGGAGTCGATATACTCCACCATGTCGGTGCGCTCCTGGTTCGAGCGGTCGATGCGGCGCTTGATCAGAAGCGCTTCGGCCGGGTCGATTTCGGGGTTGCGGATGATGTCTTCGAGGTGCCACTGAACCGTGTCGATCCAGTTCTTGAGGTAGAGCAGGTGGTCGAGCGAGCCTGCTTCGTAGGGATTCTCGACGGGACGGTCCACGTCGTCGAAGCGGTGGTAGTCGTCGATGGCGCGGCTGAAAATCGCGAGGGCGTTTGGGGTGAACATAGCTTCAGCAAGGTTTATTGTTGCGGTTCCGTTATTGCAGTTTCGGCGAAAAGTCATACCTTTGTCAGGCAAACCCAAAACAAAGATAATGATTTTTTCCAGAACCGCAATACTCTTGGGCGGAATCGTGCTTTTCGCATCGGCTCCGGCCGCGGCCCAGAGCCGCCTCACGCGCGAAGAGTACGTCGAGCGCTACAAGTCTATCGCCGTGGCCCACATGGAGCGCTACGGCATCCCGGCCAGCATCACCATGGCGCAGGGCATCCTCGAATCGGACAGCGGCAACAGCCGGCTGTCGGTCGAATCGAACAACCATTTCGGCATCAAGTGCAAGCGCGGCTGGACGGGTCCGCGCGTCTTCCACGACGACGACGCCCCGGACGAATGTTTCCGGGCCTACGAATCGGTCGAAGCTTCGTACCACGACCACGCGGTGTTCCTCGACACGCAGCCCCGCTACGATTCGCTTTTCGCCTATCCGTCGACCGACTACAAGAGCTGGGCGCGCGGGCTCAAGGCTGCGGGTTACGCCACGGCTCCCGACTATGCGCAGCGGCTCGTGCGGCTCATCGAGAGCATGAAGCTCTACCTGCTCGACCAGCCGCAGGGCGAGCGGGTCTATGCGGCCCACAAGAGCGGCAAGTCGCTGGAGGAGATCGCCAAGACGTCGTACAGCGATGCCGAACGGCTGGCGGTGGGCGGTTACCTGATCGACCCGGACAACTACCGTGTGACCATCAACGCCCACGAAGGCTATAACGTATATACTACCAACGGCGTGCATTACGTTCTTGCCAAGGAGAACGACACGTTCGAGAACATCGGCCGCAAATTCCGCCTGTCGGCGGGCAACCTGCGCAAGTTCAACGACGTGAAGGGCCGCCGCTCGCAGCCCGCATGGGGCGAAGTGGTCTTCATCGAGCGCAAGCAGACGGCATGGCGGGGCAATGCCCGGCACCACATCTGCCACGAGGGCGAAACCACGTGGGCCGTGGCGCAGTCCTACGGCATCCGCACGCGTTCGCTCGAAAAACTCAACGGGCTGAAGAAAGGCTTCCGCCTGGGTGAGGGACAGGAAATACGAATCAAATAGTTCCGCTGCGGCTGCGGTTCTGCCGCAGGGGCCCGGAACGGCAAACCGACGATTTTATGGATACAACCCCGCTCAGAGTGCGGATTCTCGACACGCTGGTCCGCAAGTCGACCCTCAAGCAAAAGGTCTTCGACCACACGTTCGCGGTCTTCAACCTCTTGAAGGAGACTTTGCTGGAGATGGCTTCGGAGCTCGACGACCAGCTCGACGGCCGTCTGGACCGCCGTGTGCGCATCGAATACCGCGACCGCGGCAAGTTCGAGGTGCAGCTGCAGGTGGCCAACGACGTGCTGATTTTCCAGATGCACACCGACGTTTTCGACTTCGACGCGCAGCACCCCGTGCGGCAGACGCCCTATGTGCAGGCCGACGCCGAGAACGCCTATTGCGGCGTGGTCAACATCTACAACTTTCTGTCGGATTCGTTCAAGTTCAACCGCAACGCCGACGAGGGCTATCTGATCGGGCGGCTCTTCATCAACCGCGAACGCCGTTATTTCGTGGAGGGCAAGGGGCAGACTTCGCTGCGGGCCGCCGACTTCGGGCGGGCGGAAATCGACCGCGACGCCCTGGTGACGGTGCTCGAGGAGGCTATTGACTTCGCGCTCGGCTTCGACCTGCTGACCACCCCCTACGAGACGCTGGCGCGGGTGACCGTCGACCAGTTCAACACCAAGATGGACAACTCGAAATTCGTGACGGGCAAACGCCTGGGCTACGAATTCGATACTAAAGACGTGTGAGTTGAAAGCTATCTTCCTGCTGCTGGGGCTCTTTGCGCTGGGTGCGGCGCAGGCCGGCGGCGAGTACGACGAAATCGCCCGCCTGCGGGCCATGAACCGTCGCGTCGGCGGCATCCGGTCGATGAACGACGGCGAACACTATACGGTCATCGAGGAGAACAACGTGGTCCGCTACGGCTATGCCGAGGCGGGCGACGGCGAGAAACTGCTGCCCCGGTCTCTCTCGACGGGGATTGCCGATTATGCCTTTTCGCCCGACGAGCGCTGCCTGCTCGTCGCTTCGGGCCGCACGCCCATCTACCGCCATTCGTACACCACGAAATACTATCTTTCCGACGGGCAGACGCTGGAGCCTGTCCTGCCCGACGCCCAGGCGCCGCGCGATGCGTCGTTCTCGCCCGACGGCTCGGCGATTCTCTACTCCGACCGCAACGACCTCTATCTCTACGACATGGCTTCCCGCAAGACGCGGCGGCTGACCTCCGACGGCGAGTGGAACGCCGTCATCAACGGCACCACGGACTGGGTCTACGAGGAGGAGTTCGGGCTGACACGGGCCTACGCCTTTTCGCCCGACGGGCGCCGGGTGGCCTACCTGCGTTTCGACGAGCGCGAGGTGCCCACGATGCAGATGATGCGTTTCGACGGCAAGCTGCACAACGAGGCCTTTTCGTTCAAGTATCCCAAGGCCGGGGACCCCAATTCCAAGGTGCAGCTTTTCGTCGTCGACCTGGCCACCGGGGAGCGCGAGCGCATCGACACCGGGCCCGACAGCGACCAGTACCTTCCCCGCATCGGCTTCACGCCCGACGGGCGGCTGTGGTACCACCGCATCAACCGGCGGCAGAATACGTTCGAGGTGCAGCTGTGCGAACCCAACGGCGCCCAGCGGACCATCTACGAGGAGCGGGCCCAGCAGTATGTCGAGCGGGTCGACGACCGGACGGTCACGTTCATCGACAAGGAGCGTTTTCTGGTGCGCCAGGAGAGCCACACGGGATTCATGCACCTCTACCTCTACGGCATCCGCGGCGGGTTCCTCGCCCAGGTGACCAAAGGGCCGTGGGAGGTGACCGAGGTGGTCGCCGCAACGCCCAAACGGGTGTGGTTCCTCTCGACCGAGACTTCGCCCCTGCGCCGCAACCTTTACAGCGTGGCGCTCAACGGCAAGGACAAGCGCCGCCTGACCCCGGACGACGGGTATTATACCATCGCTCCGAGCTCGGGGATGAAATATTATATTTCGACCTATTCGTCGGCCGCGACCCCCAACCGGGTCGAAATCTGCAAGGGCGACGGAACGGTCGTGCGCACGCTGGAGACCAACGACGCCTTGCGGGCCGAACTGGCCGCCACGCAGCGCCCGGCGAAGGAATTCTTCACCTTCGTCACCGAGCGCGGCGACACGCTCAACGCCTACATCGTCCGGCCGCGCGGTTTCGACCCCTCGCGGCGTTATCCGGTGCTGCTGACGCAGTATTCGGGTCCCGGGTCGCAGACCGTCGCCGACCGCTGGTCGCTCGACTGGGAGGATGCGCTGGCCGACAAGGGCTATATCGTCGTTTCGGCCGACGGGCGCGGCACGGGGTTCCGCGGCGAGCGGTTCAAGAAACAGACCTACGGACGCTTGGGCGCGATGGAGACCGAAGACCAGCTTTCGCTGGCCCGCCACATGGCGGCTCAGCCGTGGGTCGATGCCGGGCGGATAGGCATTTACGGCTGGTCCTACGGCGGGTTCATGGCGCTGAACTGCGCGCTCAAGGGCCACGGGCTGTTCAAGATGGCCATTGCCGTGGCGCCCGTGACTTCGTGGCGCTACTACGATACGATTTACACCGAAATCTACAACAACCTGCCGCAATACAACGCGGCGGGCTACGACGACCATTCGCCCCTGCGGCTGGCGCGGCTGCTCGACGACAAGCGCACGCGGCTGCTGCTTATCCATGGCACGGCCGACGACAATGTGCATTTCCAGCATACGGCCGAAATGGCACGGGCGCTCAACCGCGCGGGCAAGCGCTACGACATGATGGTCTATCCTGACCAGAACCACTCGATGATGCCCGACGATACGGCCAACGTGCGGCAGAAGATGATCGACTACACGCTCGAACACTTGTAGGATGGAGCGTTCGGTCTGGTTGGATACGCCCGTGGGGCCCGTGACCGTCACGGCGACGGAGCGGGCGGTGACGGCCGTGCGTTTCGGGGCGGCGGGGCCCGCTGTCGGGCAGGCCGGAGATTTGCCGCCCGTGCTTCGGCAGGCGGTGGAGGAGCTGCGCGAATACTTCGCAGGCGAGCGGCGCGAATTCACCTTGCCGCTGGCGCCCGCCGGAACGCCTTTTCAGCAGCAGGTGTGGGCCGCCCTGCGGGAAATCCCTTATGGCGCGACTTGTTCCTATGGGTGGATTGCCGGGCGCATCGGGCGTCCCAAGGCGTGCCGTGCCGTCGGCATGGCCAACAACCGCAATCCGATTGCCATCGTCGTGCCGTGCCACCGCGTCGTCGGGGCTTCCGGCGCCTTGGTCGGTTATGCCGCCGGGTTGGAGGTTAAGGAAAAGCTGCTGGCGTTGGAATCAATGAATAATGAATAATCGGTTTTTGCTGCCGGGCAATTATTCACTATTCATTATTTATTTTTATACCGATACTCCGAAGTCGCGCAGTGCGTCGTTGAGCGAGGTTTTCTTGTCGGTCGATTCCTTGCGCTGTCCGATGATAAGGGCGCAGCTGACGCTGTATTCGCCTGCCGGGAACTGCTTGCGGTAGCTGCCGGGAACCACCACCGAGCGGGGCGGTACATAGCCCTTGTAGGTCACGGGTTCGGGGCCCGTCACGTCGATGATGTGCGTCGAGCCCGTGATGACCGTGTTGGAGCCCAAGACCGCTTCGCGGCCGATGCGGGCGCCTTCCACCACAATCGAGCGCGAACCGATGAAGCAGTTGTCCTCGATGATGACAGGCGCCGCCTGCACAGGTTCCAGCACGCCGCCGATGCCCACGCCGCCCGACAGATGCACGTGCTTGCCGATTTGGGCGCACGAACCTACCGTCGCCCACGTGTCGACCATCGTCCCCGTGTCGACGTAGGCTCCGATGTTCACATACGACGGCATCAGAATCGCCCCCGGGGCGATGTAGGCGCCGTAGCGCGCCACGGCGTGGGGCACGACCCGCACGCCTAATTCTTCGTAGCCGTGTTTGAGTTCCATCTTGTCGAACCACTCCAGTTCGCCCGCTCCCATCTTGCGCATGGGCTGAATCGGGAAGTAGAGGATGACGGCTTTCTTGACCCATTCGTTCACCCGCCACTCGCTTTTTTCCGCATCGACGGGTTCGGCGCAGCGCAGCAGGCCTTTGTCCACCAGTTCCACAGCACGGCGTATCGCTTCCTGCGATTCCGTGCTGCCGAGCAGCGTGCGGTCTTCCCACGTGCGTTCGATTATCGTTTTGAGTTCTTCGTACATAACGGTTTCGTTGTTTTCGTTCGCAGAGAGACAAAGTTAGGCAAATTTTTCTAACTTTGCCTTGATAAAACTACGTTAATATCCCCCACCATGTTCAAATCGGTACGTATGGCCGTGCTCCTTGCGGGCGGCGCGGCGATGATTGCAGCAAGTTGTTCGCAGATGAAACAGATCAAGCATCAGCCCTATCCCGACACCGCGCGCGGCGAGGTGGTCGACGATTATTTCGGCACCGTCGTGGCCGACCCCTACCGTTGGCTCGAAGACGACAATTCCGAGGCCACGGCCGCCTGGGTCGCTGCCGAGAACGCCGTGACGGACGATTATCTGGCGCAGATTCCGTTTCGCGGGGCCATCCGCGAGCGGCTCACCGAGCTGTGGAACTATCCCAAGCAGGGCATCCCCGCCAAGCATGGCGATGCGTGGTACTGGTTCCATAACAACGGGTTGCAGAATCAGTCGGTGCTCTATCGGGCCGCCGCGCCCGACGGCGAGGCCCAGGTCTTCCTCGACCCCAATGCCTTGTCCGACGACGGTACGGTGGCGCTTTCGGACGTCTCGTTCTCCGAGGACGGCAAATATTGCGCCTACGCCGTGGCCGCTTCGGGTTCCGACTGGGTCCAGATCCGGGTGCTCGACGTGGCTTCGGGCAAGCTGACCGACGACTGCATCGAGTGGGTGAAGTTCTCGGGCGCCACGTGGTCGCCCGATTCCAAAGGTTTCTATTACAGCGCCTACGACGCTCCCGAAAAGGGGGTCTATTCGTCGCAGAACCAGTTTCAGAAGGTCTACTATCACCTCCTCGGCACCCCGCAGTCGGCCGACGTGCTGGTGTACCGCGACGCGGCCCATCCGCTCCGCTACTTCTCGGCTTGGCCCAGCGACGACGGCAAGTGGCTCTTCGTGGTCGCGTCGGAGGGTACCTCGGGCACCGAAATCCTCTACAGGAAAATCGGCGAGAAGAAGTTCCGCACGCTGCTGCCCGGCTTCGATGCCGACTATGAGTTCGTGGAGTGCCGCAACGACGAGTTTTTCTATACTTCCAACGACGGAGCGTCGAATCGGCGTCTGCTGAAGCTCGATCTGAACCGTCCCGGCAAGCCGGAGGTGGTCATCCCCGAAAAGGAGCAGTTGCTGGAGAGCGTTTCGACGGGCGGCGACTGCCTGTTCGCCATCTACTTGCAGGATGCACAGCATAAGGTCGTTCAGTACGGGTTCGACGGCAAGCCCGTCCGCGAAGTCGCCCTGCCCGCCATCGGCACCCTCGGCGGTTTCGGCGGCGAAAAGGAGGATGCGCAGTTCTACTACTCGCTGTCGAACTACACCTCGCCCGCCACGATTTACCGCTACGACATCGCTTCGGGCGAATCGGCGCTTTTCAAGGCGCCCGAGGTGCGTTTCGACCCCGAATTGTTCGTCACCGAGCAGGTTTTCTACCCCTCCAAGGACGGGACGCGCGTGCCGATGTTCATCACCCATCGCCGCGACATGGAGCTCGACGGCACGAACCCGTGTCTACTCTATGCCTACGGCGGTTTCCAGATCAACCTCACGCCCGGCTTCAACCCCTCGGCGCTGATGTTCGTCGAGCAGGGCGGCATCTACTGCGTCGCCAACCTGCGCGGCGGTTCGGAGTACGGCGAGGCCTGGCACAAGGCGGGCATGCTCGAAAACAAGCAGAACGTTTTCGACGACTTCATCGCCGCGGCCGAGTATCTGATTGCCGCCAAGTACACTTCGTCCGACCGGCTGGCCATCAACGGCGGCTCGAACGGCGGTCTGCTGGTCGGCGCCTGCGAGGTGCAGCGCCCCGACCTTTTCGCCGTCTGCCTGCCTGCCGTGGGGGTGATGGACATGCTCCGCTACCACAAGTTCACCATCGGCTGGGGCTGGGCCGTCGAATACGGCACGTCGGACAACGAGGAGCAGTTTTCGTACATTTACAAATATTCCCCTCTCCATAATATAAAGGAGGGCGTGGCCTATCCCGCTACGCTGGTCATGACGGCCGACCACGACGACCGGGTCGTGCCGGCCCACTCGTTCAAGTTCGCCGCCGAGCTCCAACATTGCCAGGCGGGCGAAGCTCCTGTGCTGATTCGTATCGAATCCAACGCGGGCCACGGCGCGGGCAAACCCACCTCGAAGCGCATCGACGAGGCTACGGACATGTATGCTTTCTTGTTCCAGAATATCGGCGTGCCCTATCGCCCGGTCAAAAAATAAGCGCCCGATGAAGGTCTACAAGTTCGGAGGAGCGTCGGTCCGCAATGCCGACGGGGTGCGCAACCTGCTGAAAATCATAGGCGACGAGCGCGACCTGTTCGTCATCGTCTCGGCCATGGGCAAGACGACCAATGCGTTGGAGCGGGTTTTCGCCGGGGTGCAGCAGGCCGACCGGCAGGCCGTGGCGGCCGAAATCGCTGCGCTGCGCGACTGCCATGCGACCATCATCGAGGAGCTGTGGCACGGTCCCGTGCGGCTGGAGCGCGTCGAAGCGTTCTTCGCCGAGCTGGAGGAGGTGACGTCCCGCAGCGACTACAACCCCGAGGACGCCGAGTTGTGGTACGACCGCATCGTGGCGTTCGGCGAGCTGATTTCGACGACCATCATTTCGGAATACCTCGCCTATGCCGGGGTTCCGAACCGGTGGGTCGACATGCGCCGGGCGCTGGTCACCGAGCAGCGCCACAAGGACGCCGAGGTCGATCTGGCCGCTTCGGCACCGCGCCTGCGGGCCGAGGTCGAGGGGCGTTCGGAACGGATATTCGTGGGGCAGGGCTTCATAGGCGGTGCGCCCGACGGCACGACGACGACCCTCGGGCGCGAGGGCTCCGACTACTCGGCGGCCGTGGCGGCCCATATCCTCGACGCCGAGTCGATGGCCGTGTGGAAAGACGTGGACGGCGTGCTGAACGCCGACCCCAAGATTTTCCCCGACGCCGTGCAGATTGCCGAACTCAACTACCTGGATACCATCGAGCTGGCTTACAGCGGGGCGCAGATTATCCACCCGCGGACCATCAAGCCCCTGCAAAACAAGAACATCCCGCTTTACGTCCGGCCGTTCGGCGACAAGCGCAAGCCCGGCACGGTCATCCGCGGCGTCTCGGCGCCCGTCGAGGTGCCGATTCTGATACTGAAAAAGGACCAGGTGCTGCTGACCATCCGTTCGCGCGACTTCTCGTTCGTGCTGGAGGAGAAGTTCGCGGCGATCTTCTCGCTCTTGGAGCGTTACCGCATCAAGGCCAATCTCGTCCACAATTCGGCCGTCAACCTGAGCCTTTGCGTCGACGATTCGTGGCATATCGACCAGGCGGTCGACGCCTTGCGCAAGGAGGGTTTCGACGTGCTGAAAATCGGCCGGATGGAGTTGCTGACCGTGCGCGGATATACCGACGGGCTGTGGCAGCGTTACGCCTGCGGGCCGCAGGTCTTCATCCGGCAGGCTACCCAGTCGACGGTGCGAGTCGTGCGGAAAGCCGAAGCGAAATAAGAGCGGCCGCCGTTTCTATTCTAAGTTTTTCATTTTCGAGAGGATGGCCCAGAAACTGTCGTCGTGGATTTCGCCGCTGCGTTTCATGGCCACGATGGTGCGGGCTATGTAGCGTTGGATGTCGCGCTGGAGCCGTTTGTAGAGCGGGCAGCGCGTGTAGTTCTCGTTGTCCAAGAGCACGTCGCGTATCGAGCGCAGCGAGTTGGTGTAGTTCGAGAGTTCGTTGCGCAGGGCCACCCCCTGCTTCTTCGAGGAGTTAATTTTGGCGATGGAGAGTTGCCGCAGCTTCTCGCACACGGAGTTCAGCAGCACCATCACTACGTTGTCCATCAGCGTGTGGCCGTGCATGAACAGGTAGGTCGTCTCGGGCGTCAGCCCCCGGGCGCAGAGCTGCTGCTCGAAAAGCTGCATCGGTTCCAGCATCTTCGGGTTGCGCTGCCGCAGCAGTTTTTCGCGTTTCTCCACGTTGCGGGCCAGCCATTCGAGCGTCCGCGCGCCGTTGTCGGCGATGTCCAGATAGCCCAGCCTCACCGACGACTTGAAGTCGGCCAGCGTGAAGATGTGTTCCGTGGCCGACTGCGCCGAGTAGGCGTACCACACGAACAGCGGGTAAATCGTCACCGAGTAGTCGCGCATGAAGGCCACGAAGTCGAAAATCCGCGTGTCGTTCTTGGTCGCCTTGACGCATACGTTGTGTAGCGAGGGGGCGTAGCACAGGTAGTTTTCGGTGGCGTAGGCGTAGGTGTGGAACATGCAGCGCGCCGCGTTGACCGCCCGCGACTGGTCGGTGCGGTCGGCGAACAGGTAGTCGAAGTCCGAGTCGACGCACAGCAGCACGTCGTCGCCCGCTTCGGGGATCATGTTGAGCAGGACTTTCTTGCCTTTGGGCAGGTCCTCGCGGTTGGGCACCGAAATCTCGAACCGCAGGTAGGGGTTGCGGAAGTGGTCGAAGATGCCGCGCCAGAAAGCCACGTCCTCGTAGCCCTCGACGAATACGCGCACCAGCCGCTGCGAGGGGTCGGCAGGCAGTGGCTGCGGCAGCGTCGCAGGGTCGGGCGCCCGGCGGGCGAAGTTCTTTTTGCGCAGTTTGGTCATCGGCGGCAGAGTGCGGGAGCAGCTATTTTCCGTAAAGTTAAATATTTTCGTATTTTTGCGCAAAATATCGGCGCCTTTTCGGCGTTTGATTGTTACTTTTCGGAGACAAAACAAGAGGAAAAAGCGCAAGGTCCGTCTTTCGCCTTTCACCTTTCACTTGAATCGAGATGGCCGACAACGATTGGAAAGCACGGCTCGGGATGGTCTATTCGACCGACCCCGGCTTCAAATACCAGACCGTCCGCGACGAGGAGCCCGCGACGCTTGCCCCGCAGGCGCAGGATCTGCGCGTGTGGCTCGACCGCAAGCAGCGGGGCGGCAAGGTCGTTACGCTCGTGCGGGGATTCGTCGGCCGCGACGCCGATTTGCAGGAGCTGGCGCGGATGCTCAAAACCAAATGCGGCGTAGGCGGCGCGGCCAAGGAGGGCGAAATCATCATCCAGGGCGACCATCGCGACCGCGTGGTCGAACTGCTCACCCGCAGCGGTTACCGCTGCAAGAAAGCCGGCAGCTGATTTTGAAAAGGCGGCTTCATTTTCTCTTCGCGCTCGCCCTGCTGGCTGGGTTGCAGAGCGTCCGGGCCCAATATTATACGTGGGGTTCCGACCCGGCCAACCTCCGGTGGTCGACCGTCCGCACGCCCGACGTGCGGATCATCTACCCCGACACGGTTTCCGACCTCGCGGCCCGCACGCTTTTCTACATCCGCACCGTCCGGCCCGACATCGGCTACGGGTTCCGCCACGGGCCCATGCGCATCCCGTTCGTCATGCACCCCGAGAATTTCCGCTCGAACGGGTTGGTCATGTTCCTGCCCAAGCGCGTCGAGTTCCTCACGGCGCCCGCCATCGAGGGTTATTCGATGCCGTGGTGCAAGCAGCTCGTGGCCCACGAGTACCGCCATGCCGTGCAGTACAACAACCTCAATCGCGGCTTCATCCGCGCGCTGAGTTATGTGCTCGGGCAGCAGGGGTCGACCATCGGTTTGCTGTGCATGCCCATCTGGGCCATGGAGGGCGACGCCGTCATGTCCGAGACCGCCATGTCGTCGTTCGGCCGCGGATTGCAGCCTTCGTTTTCGCTCGCCTACCGGGCGATGGACAACATCGGCCGCGACCGTCGCAACCTCGACCGCTGGTTCTGCGGTTCCTACCGCAGCCATGTGCCCGACCAGTACGAGCTGGGCTATCAGATTTGTTCCTATTCCTACGCCCGTTTCGGCGAGAACATCTGGGACAAGGTCGCGTGGTACAGCGCGCGCAACCCCTATGTCTTCTTCACCACCAGCGTGGCCTTGAAAAAGTATTACCGCACAAGCGTTTCGGACCTTTTCCGCGGCACGTTCAACGAGCTGCACGACTTTTGGGCCGCGCTTCCCAAGGTGGAGGACACCGCCGCGCCGCTGTGCGAGCTGCCCGAAAAGAATTACACGACCTATCGTTGGCCGCAGGCGCTTCCCGGCGGGCGGGTGCTGGCGCTCAAGGAGGATTTCGACCGCCCGGCGCGTTTGGTCGAGCTCGACCCCTCGACGGGCCGGGAGCGGACGATTGCCCGCGTCGGCAGCGTTTCGACCCGTCCGGCGCTCGACGGCGGCCGCGTGTGGTGGACCGAGTACCGGCGCTCGAAGCTCTTCGAGCAGCGCGTCAATTCGCAGCTCTGCTACATGGACCTCGCCGAGGGGCGGCCCCGGAGCGTTGCGGGCGAGCGGCGGGCACTCTATCCCGCTTCGGCAGGCGACGGGCTGGGCTGGGTGGAATACAACTACGACGGCAGCTATGCGGTCGTCGTGCGGCAGGCCGACGGCACGCGGCAGCGTTTCGCCGCTCCCGACCGGGCCGAAATCCACGGCCTTGCCTGGGACGATACGACGGTGGCGTGGTATGTCATCGTCACGGACGACAGCGGCATGTGGCTCGGGCGCATCGACAGCGAGGGGGTGCACCCGATTACCGAGGGGGCCTACATCACCCTCTCCAACCTGCGGGCTGGCGGCGGAAAGCTCTACTACGGTTCCATCGCTTCGGGCAAGGACGAAGTCCATTGCTACGACCTGCTGGCGCGGCGCGAGTATCGCGTGACGGCTTCGCAATACGGTTCGTTCGACCCGGCCCCGGCGGAAAACAAGGTCTTGGTCACGACTTACGACAGGCTCGGTTACCGGCCGGCCGTGCAGGCTCTTGCTGACAGCGCTTTGATTCCTGTCGTTCCGGCGCGGCTGCCCGTCGACCTGGTCAATCCGCCGCGCGAGCGCTGGCCCGTGGTGAACCTCGATACGGTGCGTTTCACGGCGGCCGATTCGCTCCGGCAGGCGGGCGAATTCCGCACCAAACGTTACCGCAAGGCGCCCAATCTGGTCAACGTCCATAGCTGGATGCCCGTGGCGTTCGACCCCTTCTCGGCGGTCGAGGAGCATGTCATCGACGCGAACATAGGCGTCACGCTCATGTCGCAGAACCTGCTCTCGAACACCGAGGCGTTCGCTTCCTACGGCTGGAACCGCCGCGAGGGATCGGTCTTCCGGCTCGGGGCGCGCTATTCAGGCCTGGGGGTGCGTTTCGCGCTCGATGCGGCCTACGGCGGCAATCAGGTCCTCTATTCGCCGTTTAAGATGACAGGACAGCCGAAATCCTTGTTGGAGGTGGATACGAACACCGGATTTCTCAAACTTCCGGAACGCTTTTCTCCCGACAAGTACTATTCTGTGGGGCTATCTGCTTCTCTGCCATTCTATTTCCAGTGCGGCTATCATACTCGGCAATTCACAGTTTCGGCTCATTGGAACTATTCCAACGGTATGGTTGCCAAACTTGACCGTATCGAGTGGAAGAACCATAATATTACTAATTTAGAGTATATCGGATTTTATGAGGGACTGCATAAATTATCGTTCGGAGCGGCATTCTCGGACCAAGTACAACGAGCGCACCGCGATTTTGCACCCCGCTGGGGATATACGGTGAGTGCGAATTATAGTTTCAATCCCTCGGACCGTCATTTCAGCAATCTGGTTTCCACTTATGCCCAGGTTTATCTGCCCGGTTTCGCGCGCCACCATTCGGTTAAGGTCGCGGTCAACTATCAGACTTCGATAGGCGGTTACAAGTTCCCCTCGGGCTACGCGCCGCTGAGCTATCTTTCGACGCGGCTTATCCCCCGCGGATTCTCGTCGGGCGATATTCTGTCGAATAATTACTTGGCTGCATCGCTTGATTACCAGCTGCCCGTGTGGTATCCCGAGGGCGGTATCGGGGCGGTGCTCTATTTCAAGCGCATCCGGCTCAATATCGGCGGCGACTACGCCCGGTTCCGCGACTATCTGCCGGGGCCGCATGCCTCGGATGGTCGCATGGTCCCGCGCCGCATCTGGTCCGTGGGCGGCGACATCGTCTTCGACGTCAACGTCTTCCGGCAGCCCGCGTCGGCCACTTCGACCGTCAAGCTCTCGTTCTACCGTCCCTCCAGCGGCGGCCTTTGGTTCACCGCCGCCATGGGACTGCCTTTTTAATTTGGAGGAATTCACAATTCAAAATTCAGAATTGCCGTTATAGGAGAGATTCGATATGCCGTTCGGGCGTGTTTCGGGCAGAATCGGAACGTCTGCAACGTCCGGCCGATTTTTGGGTCGGAAGACGAAAAATTCCGAATTGTGAATTCTGAATTGTGAATTCTTGATTATCTTCGCACCAAATTCTGTTGTTATGGCACAGCGCAGGAAAAAGGGGGTCGACCCCAAGATTATAAGATGGATATGGGTCGTGGCGTTCGCTCCGTTCGCCTTGGTTTTCACCTTGCTGATTCTCACCGCCTGCGGTATCTTCGGGCGGATGCCGTCGTTCGAGGAGCTGGAGAACCCGCGCAGCAACCTCGCCACCGAAATCTATTCGGAGGACGGTAAAATCATCGGTTCGTTTTTCGTTCAGAACCGTTCCTACGTGCAGTATGCCGACCTCTTTCCGCTCGACCCCGCGCAGAACATCCGTCTCGACGGCCACGAGGTGCCGCCCATCGTCGCGGCGCTCATCGCCACCGAGGACGTCCGTTTCCGCAGCCATTCGGGCATCGACATCCCGTCGCTGGCCCGCGTGGCGGTGAAGACCGTGGGTATGCTCAACACCTCGCAGGGCGGCGGTTCGACCATCACCCAGCAGTTGGCCAAGAACCTCTTTCCGCGCGACACGGTGCGCAACCGCGGCAAGATCGTCCGCACGGCCAAGCTCGTTTCGTCCAAGTTCAAGGAGTGGATTACGGCCCTCAAGCTCGAATACAACTACACCAAGGAGGAGATTGCCGCCATGTACCTCAATACCGTCGAGTACGGTTCCAACGCGTTCGGCATCAAGTCGGCGGCCCACACCTTTTTCAACAAGGAGCCCCACGAGCTCAATGTGCAGGAGGCCGCTGTGCTCGTCGGCGTGGTCAACGCTCCGACGTTCTATTCGCCCGTGCGCAATCCCCAGCGGTCGCTCGCCCGCCGCAACCTCGTGCTTTCGCGCATGAAGGCCGCCGGTGCGCTCGGCCGCCGGCAGTACGATTCGATTGCCGCCCTGCCCATCGTGCTCAATTTCAAGCCCATTTCGCACAACGAGGGTACGGCCACTTATTTCCGCGAAATGCTGCGGTTGGTCATGACCGCCCAGCGGCCCCGCCGCAACCAGTTCTACAACGCCTGGGATTACGAGCAGGCCATCAAGGAGTACGACGAAAATCCGCTCTACGGCTGGTGCCACAAGAACCGCAAGGCCGACGGCACGCCCTACAACATCTACCGCGACGGGCTGAAAATCTACACCACCATCAACTCCACCATGCAGCGCTACGCCGAGCAGGCCGTGCAGAAGCAGTTGGCCGAGGTCATCCAGCCGCAGATGGACGACCAGTACCGGCGGACCAAGCAGCTCTTCTTCGAGACCACGCGTGCCGAGCGCGAGCAAATCATGGCCCGGGCCGTGCGTTATTCGGACCGTTACCGCGAGATGCGCCACGCCGGATTCAGCGAGCGCGACATCGAAGCGGCCTTCGACAAGCCCTGTTCGATGAAGGTCTTCACCTACAAGGGCGAGCGCGACACGCTCATGACCCCGCGCGATTCGATTCGTCACCACAAGCGTATCATGCGCGCCGCGTTCCTCGCGCTCGACCCGCGCACGGGCTTCGTCAAGGCTTATGTCGGCGGCCCCAACTTCCGTTATTTCAAGTACGACATGGCCAAGCAGGGCAAGCGGCAGATAGGTTCGACCATCAAGCCTTTCATCTATACCTTCGCCATCGACCATCTGGGGCTCTCGCCCTGCACTCCCGTGCCCAACCTGCCCGTGACCATCGAGACGGCCAACGGTACGGCGTGGTCGCCCAAGGAAGCGGGCAAGGTGCCGCAGGAGGGCGAGCTGCACCCCTTGTCGTGGGGCCTGGCCCTCAGCCGCAACAATTATTCGGCGTGGATCATGAAGCAGGCCAAGGAGCCTGCCGCCGTGGCCGACTTCATCCATAACATGGGTATCCGCAGTTATATCGACCCCGTTCCGGCGTTGTGTCTCGGTACTTCCGAGTCCAACGTCTTCGAGGTGGTGAGCGCTTTCTCGACCTTTGCCAACCAGGGGGTCCATACCGATGCTATTTTCGTCACGCGTATCGAGGACAGGCAGGGCAATGTCATCGCTTCGTTCATCCCGCCGTCGCAGGACGCAGTGAGCGAGCGCACGGCCTACACGATGCTCTCCATGTTGCAGGGCGTTGTCAAGGGCGGTACGGCCGGGCGTCTGAAATGGCAGTTCGGGTTCGACGACGTCGAAATCGGCGGCAAGACGGGTACTTCCAACAAGAACCGCGACGCGTGGTTCGTCGGCGTCGCTCCGCGCCTTGTGGCCGGGGCATGGGTCGGCGGCGAGGACCAGGCCGTGCACCTGGTTTCGCGCGGCGAGGGTAGTGTCGTGGCGCTTCCTATCGTGGGCGAGTTCCTCAAGTCGGTCTACGACAACGGTACGTTAGGCGTGTCGCGCATCGACAAGTTCGTGCGTCCGGCTTCGATGCCGCGCTACGACTGCGGCTGGGTCAAGGAGGCCGAGGAAGAGCAGAAGCTGCGGGAGGCGCTCGAAGCGGAGGGCGAGGTTCTTTTCCCGCAGGAGCAGGAGCCTACCGAGGACGAGCTGTTCTTCGATTGAGCCTGTTCCCGCCGCGGATTTTTCGCGTCGACGGTTCCGCTATGCTGAGCCGGGCGAAGAATCTGTCCGGGCCCGCTTTCCGGTGTAATCATAAATAACGTTATAGAAGATGAAAATCGCAATCGTAGGGGCCAGCGGCGCCGTTGGTCAGGAGTTTCTGAGGATTCTCGAAGAGCGTCCGCTGCCCGTCGACGAACTGGTGCTGTTCGGGTCGGAGCGCAGCGCGGGCCGCAAATACATGTTCCGCGGCAAGGAGCTTACGGTCAAATTGTTGCAGCATAACGACGATTTCCGCGGCATCGACTTCGCCCTCGTTTCGGCCGGGGCGTCGACTTCGCGCGAGTTCGCGGATACCATCACCAAGCACGGTGCGGTCATGATCGACAATTCGAGTGCTTTCCGCATGGACGCCGACGTGCCGCTGGTCGTGCCCGAGGTCAATCCCGGCGATGCCCGGCAGGCACCGCGGCACATCATCGCCAACCCCAACTGCACCACTATCCAGATGGTCGTAGCTTTGCAGGCCATCGAGCGGCTGTCGCATATCCGGCGCGTGCATGTGTCTACCTACCAGTCGGCCAGCGGGGCGGGTGCCGCGGCCATGGCCGAGCTCGAAGCCCAGCATGCCGAGTTGGGGGCCGGGCAGGCGCCGACGGTCGAGAAATTCGCTTTTCAGCTCGCCTACAACGTCATTCCCCATATCGACGTCTTCACCGACAACGACTACACCAAGGAGGAGATGAAGATGTTCCACGAGACGCGCAAAATCATGCACTCCGACATCCGGGTTTCGGCTACCTGCGTGCGCGTGCCCGTCATGCGCGCCCATTCCGAAAGCGTGTGGGTCGAAACCGAACGGCCCCTCTCGCCCGAGGAGGCACGGGCCGCTTTCGCCGCCGCGCCCGGGGTGGTGCTCATGGACGAGCCCGCCGATAAGGTCTATCCCATGCCGTTGTTCGTCGCCGGGCAGGACCCTGTGTACGTGGGGCGTATCCGCAAGGACCTCGCGTGCGACAACGGGCTCGCGTTCTGGTGCGTCAGCGACCAGATTCGCAAGGGGGCCGCGCTCAACGCCGTGCAGATTCTGGAAACACTGTTGTAGCGGTTGCCTTGCGCTGATATTGAAAGGACCGGAATTTCCGGTCCTTTTTTGTTTGCGGTTGCGGGCCGGTTTTCGGAATCGGCGAAAAATTTTCCGGAAAAACGATTCGGGCACCCTATTTGTTGAGGTCGGGGCGAACCAATCTTTTATCGACATGAAAAAATACCGTTGCACCGTCTGCGAATACATTTACGACCCTGCGCTCGGCGACCCCGATAACGGCATCGCTCCCGGCACCCCGTTCGAGGAGCTGCCCGACGGGTGGATTTGCCCTGTCTGCGGAGAGCCCAAGGAGGTCTTCGAGCCGATCGACTGAATGCGGTCCGAAAGGCTCTCTGTGCGTTGTTGAAACGTTTTAGCAAATCTTTCGCTTCATAGGATGATTCCGTTGATTTTACCCTTTTTAATATTCTCTTTTATGCAGAACGATACCGCCACGGCCGCCCGTTTCACGCCGCGGGAACTTCCCTACGCCTACGATGCGCTGGCTCCGCAGCTCTCCGAGGAGACGCTCCATTATCACCACGACAAGCATTATGTCGGTTATGTCAACAAGCTCAACGAGCTGGTCATCGACACGCCCTACGCCGGGCAGCCGCTCGAAGACATCATCATGACGGCCGACGGCGCCGTTTACAACAATGCCGCGCAGGCTTGGAACCACGAATTCTATTTCGACCAGCTTTCGCCCAAGCCGCAGAGCCAGCCGCAGGGTGCGTTGCTGGAGGCTATCGACCGTAGTTTCGGGTCGTTCGACCGGATGAAGACCCGGATGAACACGGCCGCCGCCGGGCTTTTCGGTTCGGGTTGGGTGTGGCTCGCCGCCAAGCCGTCGGGCGAATTGGTCGTCGTCAGCTCGCCCAATGCCGGGAATCCCATGCGCGAGGGGCTCAAGCCGCTGTTGTGCATCGACGTGTGGGAGCATGCCTATTATGTCGACTACCGCAACCGCCGCGCCGATGCCGTCACAGCGTTGTGGGACCGCATCGACTGGAAAACCGTCGGCGAGCGTTACGACCGCAAATAGCCGGGGCGATACCTCCCGTTGATAAGCCGCCTTTGAAAAAGGCGGCTTTTTGTTTCCGGTCGTTCCGAACTTCTTCCGTTGCCGGGTTTTCCGTAGCTTGTTTTTCCCGGATATTCGGCTTATTCGTACATGGGGAGCCGAAAATACTTCGTCTCGGCATAACCAAGCGGTGCTTGCTTCTGCGCTCGACTTTTCGTAT
>NZ_CASQFS010000006.1:0-160158 GCF_949428155.1 Alistipes sp. UBA6068
ACGGAAAGAGTAAGGCTGGCGGAACTTATGTGTGGGTATGTGTAAACGAGGGATTGATTATCATTTCTTTTGATTGTATTTCGCAGTCGAATAATCGTGTTTTATACACAATGAAACAGGTGCTCGAAAATGGGCACCTGTTTCTGATTAACAAGTTGGAATACAATCAATTTATCAATCCAAAAACTAATCTTTGAAGAATCTTGATTTACCGAAAATACGATTGATACATACGAGGCGAATTTTCAAAACATTGTACTATGAAATCATTCGTTTCTCGGATAATCGGCAGATTATCAAAGTCAGTCCATTGGATTCGTCAATTTGTCAATGACAGACCAATGCTAAAATGGCTTCTCCAAGTTATTGTGCAGAAACTCATCGAACGTGCGATTGCCATTTTATTTTGAACAAATCGAATGTAGTCCGTAACCCTGCCTATTTGCCGATAGGCAGGGGGTACCTTGTTATATGAAATAATACTTAAGCCTGTTGGTACATCAAAGTATATAGATGGGTTGACTATATCCATGTTGGCGAGGTTCTTATCGACCACCAGCCGATTGTCTTCTACGCGGACATATTGTTCGTTGATGTATTTGATTTTCGATAAGGTCTTTCCCCGTGCCGTATCGCTCAATGAATTTATCTCGTCGGCATAGCTTGTCGCTTCTGCAAGCACTTTCTTTGTCGATGCCACAAATTCATCCAAGGTTACTTCTCGGCTGTACTTGGTTGTGGAGTAAACATGGATAATCTCGCCCTTGTATTTGGAATCCCTGAGCCGCCCGCAAATCTGTGTGAACAGGGTCGAAATATCCAACAGCGTGTGGGATTTGTTACCGTCGCTGACGATGAATGTAACGCCGTTCTCGTCGTAAATATCGCACCCCTCAAAGCAGGTCGAGGTGTAAAAGTTTATCTTCCTTGCGGGGGCTGACGGCTGGCCGATGGGATAATCCTTGCCTAATTTGCGTTGGTTGCTCTCGCCATTGTCCCCGCTGACCGAGCAAACGACTTTGACCTGCTCGGGAGTGAGTTTTGCAAGGTCGATTGCCTTTGCGATGAACTCCACGCTGTTTACGAAAATATGCAAGTTGTGGGGCATATCGTTATCCAATACCCTGCGGCACTCCTTAACGATATATTGGGCTGGTTTGGATGTCTGGCGGGAACGTATCTTGACCTCTTGCAAATGCGGTCAGTTGATTTCGCAAACAGGCAGGGGTTTTAGTTCCTCTAAAACATACTCCTGCTCTATCGGAGTAGCCGTCATATAAGTTGCCCTGTCGAATTTAGCGGCTTCTGCAAGTAAATTCTTAATAGCGGTATGGCGGAACGAATAGGAGTTGAACAATACGTGTCATTCGTCCACCAGCAGGAAAGTATCTTTATAAGGGTCTATGCCGATACTCTGCAATGCCTTAATGGTTCGTGGCAGGGAATCGTATGTAACAGCTATCTTTAATGGAGAATGGTTCTGTGCATAGTTGATGATGTCCTGCTCTTGGATGCCCTCGTAAACGCCCAGCACGGAAATATCATCCTTGCGGTAGATGGTCTTGTTCTTTACCAATGCCACGTAAGGCATAGCGATAATGGTTGGAATGGAGTTGCGGATGGCCAGCTCGGTAGCACCGCATCCTGTCTGCTTCTTGTTGAATAAACAATTAATGGGAATCTCGGTCAGAAAGTCTGACAAGTAAGTTGCTCCCTCGGGAGCGTTGATAGCTCAGTTGTTAATCATAACTGTAAGTATTGAATTATTAATAATATCTCTTGATTTGAAATCTTCTGTTTCTACTATCTTCCATAATTTTAGATTCTGAATCTATACTTATAAAGGAAATCTTCATTTCACACTCAAAAAATGTGGTAATGCAACGCAAAGAAAAGGCAGAGGAAATCTGCCTTGAAAGAATGAATACCATTTATAGTGGAGATGTCTTTGCTGAATTGCTTTGCAAAGATATAAAATATTCAACCGAAAGTCAAATTATTTAATGAATATTTTGAAATAATTTACTCGGCAGAATACCATTGAATCGACCGACAAGAACACATAGACAGCCCTCGTTCCAAGCCACATATAATTGGAGCGCACCTGCATTTTGTTCTGTTAGTCCGATAATATATATAAATCTTGATGAGAGTAAGGGGACAAACATTGACATAGGGGCTTAATCCATACCCCTTGTCGATGTCTGTCCTCTTTCCAGTCTATAACAAATGAGCCATCGCCGCGTCGATTTGGGAGTTCTCGAAACTATCCAAGTAAATTTGTGTCGTGGATAAATCGGAGTGTCCTAACGATTCGGATATGAGTGCCACGCTTACACCAGACCGCTTCAAGACTGTTGCATAGGTATGCCTTGCTACGTATGTTGTCAAGGGCATTTCCAGTCCAATCATTTCTCCCAACACTTTCAATTCCCGATTGATTTTCCGCAGCACCTTATGCAGCCGATTGAAAATCTGCTGCGGGGTGGTGTGTTCATGGCGATTGAGGATAGGGAAGATATAATCTTCTCCGTGTCCTACTGTACCGTACTTTTCGAGAATCTGCATGGCGTTCGGTACAAGTTGAAAGGACAATAGTTTCTGTGTCTTGTGGCGGGAGTAGTTCACACGGCCTTTCACGATGTCTTTATAACGCAACCGTGCAATATCGCCAAAGTTCATGCCTGCTGTGAAATAAGAGAACAAGAATAAATTCCTTGCAAGGCGTCGATATTCTGTCTTATGACCCTCTGTAATTTCGAGGTCGATTAGCCGTTGGATGTCGTCCTTGTCGATTGCTCGCTTGCGTGTTTTGGCCCACAAACTGCCTACTTGGAATAACGTGAACGGATTCTGTTTTACAGCGACCTTACCCTCTTTAACCGCCTTGTTGTAGATGGCCTTGAAGATGGCGAACCGTGTAGCGATGCTGTTGTCCTTGTTTCCTCGCTGACGCAGGTACAATTCCAACCCTTTCAGATAGTCGAGGTCGATAGCCTCTAATGCAGTTTTGACCGATTTGTAGCCATCCAACACTTGTAGGGCATATTTGTGTTTGGTGGCCGAGTTGATTTTGCCGAGCGATTCCAAACGCTCAATTTCTGCTTTGAAACCGTCCTCTATGGTAATCCCTGCATGGCGGCTCTTGTTGGTCTCGAAAAGCGTGTCGAATGTTATGGGAATATCCAACGCTTCCAACCGCTGGATTTTCTTGTTGTATTCCTTGATTTTGGCTGTTATCTGAAACTGAATATTGTCCCTGTCGGGGCAGTCATCCGTTACTTTTTGAGCCTCTGCATTCCAATATTCATGGGCTATGGAGATGCCTAAACCAATGGTTTTCTTACGTCCGTCATGAAGAAATTGAATGCATAGGGGAGAATTGTTGTTTTTATAGATTACGTCTTTGCGTATTATTGCTTTGAATGTCATCGTGTTGCATCGATTTGATGCAGGGGGTTGGCAGACTTTCCTATGGGAAGTTCAATGGGAAGTTTATGGGAAGTCAGGGCTGCGAAAAGCCCGTTTCAACCCCTTTTTCCACCGTACAGAAACGAAAAAAGCCAGCAGTTACATTTCTGTAAATTGCTGACTTTCAGAGCCGAAACCGAGATTTGAACTCGGGACCCCTTCATTACGAGTGAAGTGCTCTACCGCTGAGCTATTTCGGCCTTGGAAGACACGAGGTCTTCGGTTGGGATTGCAAATATCCGAAAAAAAAATATTTCTCGCAACAATTTGACCGAAAATATCGCTTTTGTTGCTATATTCGCGCTGAAACGGCCGGGCGTCCACCTGGCGAGTATAGCCGCAGACCGTTGCGCAACATGATTTTCAATATTCGCTACGATGCAGAAAGCATATCTCAATCCCACTCCCGACCAGACGTTCGAGGTCGTCGGCGAGGGGGCATATAATTTCGTCAAAGTCTTGGCGCACAGCCGCGAATTGCAGGCTTCGGGCGCTGTGGAGCAGGCTTGCGACGAGCGGTTCCAGGCGTTCCAGCGGCTGGCCGGGCTGATTCCCGACGACGAGGAGGTGATTCTGGAGTGGAACCACCGCAATTCGCGGGCGGCGCTCGAACTGGTCCACGCTTCGGCGGTCGATCATTTCCTTATCAACGATTTCGAGCTGTCGGCGGCGCTGCTCGAAATGTTGCTCGACCTCGACCCCGAGGACCATCTGGAGGGGAGCGAGCTGCTCGCGTTCGATTATCTGGCGATGGACGAAACCGAATTGTTCGACGAGGTCATCAACGACCTTTCGGACAAGAGCGCCAGCCGGGAGCTGCTGTTGCTGTGGGCGGCGTTCCGGCGCGACGGGCGGCTTCCGGAGGGTGAGCTGAAACGTTTCAAGACCCGTTTCGCTCCCTTTTTCGCCGAGTTCACGGCGGCGGAGCATCCGGCCGATGCCGCCTACCTGCGCGACATCGAGAGCGAGCGCCCCTCGTTGCAGGCGCAGGCCCGCGAGCTTTGGCTTCGGACCGAAAATTTGTGGGTGCTGTGGCCGCGGTTTATCGAAGCGTTGCAGTCGGCCGCGAAATAAGGACCTGCCAACCATAAAAAAGCACCCTGCTGTCAGGGTGCTTTTTTGTTTGGGAGCCGGCCGCGTTTCTATTCTGCGCAGGTCGTGGTCGGTTCTGCGATTCCCTCTGCCGTGGCGCGTTCTTCCATGCGTTTGATGCGAACATCCAGGTCGGGGTGGGTCGAGAACAGCTGGTTGATTTTGCTGTTTTTCTGTGCGCCGGCTTCTTCCTGCATCGCTTTCAGACGCCGGAACGAGTAGGCCATGGCCCACGGGTTTTTGCCGCCTTTCTGAAGGAATTCATAGCCGTAGTCGTCGGCGTCGCGTTCCTGCTTCTGCGAGTAGGTCGCATTGGCAAGCGCTTCGCCTAAGTCGCCCAGCTGCGATTCGGAGAGCTGCGCCGCCTTGCCGCCGTTGGACGAAATGCCGTCGCGCAGGGCCGAAGCCAGCAGCGCCGTACGGAATCCTTTCTTGGAATCGCGGTGGGCGATGTGGCCCACTTCATGGCCGATGACGCCCAGGAGTTCTTCGTCGGTCATGATGTCCATCAGCGACGAGAAGACGCGGATACTGCCGTCGGCGCAGGCGAACGCGTTGACGTCGATGACATAGTAGACCTTGAAGTTCAGCGCGATGCCGTCGGCGTCGGTCAGTCCTTCGGTCAGCCGGTTGAGCCGGAGCGTGTAGGGGTCGTCATCGGCGCAGACCGGGTTGTGTTCGTCCATCCAGTCGATATACTCCTTGACGTAGGCGGCCATCTGTTCGTCGGTCAGCGTGGCGGCCTGCGTTACCTTGGCGGCGCCGCTGATTGCTTTTTTCAGATTGAACTGCGCCTGTGCAGGCATCGCGGCGGCCAGGCACAGAAGTGCGGCCGCCCATTTTGCAAACGAATTTTTCATAACGTGTTTCTTGTGTTGAAATCGGAGTACAAAAGTAGTTATTTCCCGGGGATATGCAATTCGTCGTCGTCCTTGAAAAGGGTCGTTTTGAGCCTTTGATAGAGGAACGACAGCAGCAGGAGCGTGACGCCCAGCAGGATAAAAACAACAATCCGGCCGAGCGTGGGCCATTGCCACAGGTCGTGCAGCACCAGTTTGAGCAGCACCAGTCCGAAGACGAATAGCGAAAAGATGCGCAGGATTTTCTGGCGGCGGAGCATGCCCAGCCCCATCTGTACGCTTCCCGCCGTTATCAGTCCCAGCGAGAGTCCCGTACTGAAATTGCGGTCGATGCCCAGCAGCGTCAGCAGGCGGCAGAAGACGCTAATCCAGACCAGCGTGGCCATGATGTTGAGCACGATGGTGAAAGTTCTGCGCTGCGCCTCTTCCGTTGCGCCGCGGTAGAATCGGCATGCCATGTTCGTCAGCGAATAGATGACTGTTGCTACTGAGAGCCACGAGAATACGGCGCATGCTGCGCTGCTTTGGCCGGGCGTAGAGAACATAATCAACAGCAGTACGGCAATCCCGTTGGCTGTCAGATGAAGCCGGGTGTTTTTCGCGGCCGGGAAATGTTCGCCCAGCAGCCGCAGAAGCCCGGAAATCGTCGCTACGCTCGTGAACAGCCATGCTTGCAGCCGTATGCCGCCCGAAAGATGGCGGAAGAATTCGACGTTCAGCATGAAATACAGCAGCCCTGCCGTGAGGACGACCCATACAATGTAGACGGCCGGATAGACCAGGAGCTTTGCCTGCCCGAATACCTCCCGTTTGCAGCGCATGACCCCGGCTCCGCAGGCGAACATCGCCACAGCGGACAGGGCGGTCAGAAATTCGCTGCTGCGGAAAATTCCGGCGTCGCTGTCGCCTGTGAGAAGTTGCGCCATAACATTCAGCGCTGTAGCTAAGTAGAGTGCGACGGCGCTTGCTTCGTAAATGCGGCGGCGCGTATGGACGTAAAGCCCGAGCGCCACGACCGTTTCGGCGGCCCAGCATAAGGTTGTGGTCTCGGCCCGGAACTGAATTGGGGCGGCCAGCGTAAGGAACAGGGCGGTCAGTCCCAGCAGCAGGTTTTGCAGATGCGGGAGTTGCCCGGAGTGCCGGCGGGTCAGCCGCAGGATGGCGACGTTCGCAGCCGCGATGGCCAGCGGTATGATGCCTGCGTAGCTTGCAGCGGATTTCATGTGGCCCAGGAACAGCAGTCCGAAGTGCAGGAACAGAAAATTGTTGAGGCTCACCAGCCCCGCCAATATCCAATAGAAGCGGCGGTTGTCGCGGGCTTGAATGACCGAGAGTATGGCCGCGGCAAAAAGTAGATAGAAAAGCGCCGCGAATCCCAGCATGTTGCGGGCGAAAGCCGGTTCGTCGAACGAATGGGCGGTGTATGCTACGAAGACGGCCAGAATCGCATAGGTCGCTGCGAACGAGATGACGGGCAGTTCCCACCACTTTTTGCGTAGCGAGAGCACGAACATGCCGCTGTGCAGAATCGTCAGATAGCCGAACAGCATCAGGTGGTTGCCGTTGCTGCTCGCCGTGATGAACGGCGCCACCAACCCGCCGGCCAAGGCGACTACGGCCAATTCGCGACGGTCGTAGCCCAGGGCGATGGCCGTCATCAGCAGGGTGGTGATTGTCAGCAGCCCGAATGCCCAGCCCTGCGAAAAGAGTTCATAATAGTGGTAGGCTACGGCGACCGTCACATAGTACACCGCAAATGCTCCGCCCGCCAGCAGCGAGCCGAACCAGCGGTAGCGCTTTTGCAGCAGGGCGGCCAGAGCCAGCAGGGCGGAGCCGCTGGCGAAGCCCAGCCCGGTGCGCATCCTCTCGTCGAGCCAGTCGTTGTTGATGGCGTATTTGATGAAGAAGCCGATGCCGACAATCAGCACGAAGATGCCGATGGCGGCGAAAAGTTGGGTGCCGATGAACTTTTCGTAGTTTTTCCGGCGGCGGGACGGGGTCTGTGCGCCCTTCCGCTCCGGAGCGTGCGAAAATTCCGGGCCGGGCGAAGATTCCGGGGCAGGCAGCAGCTCGGGCGACGGCTGCGGGGATTCCGCCAAGGCGGCGGTCTTTTCGGCTTCCCGATTGAGGGCCGGGTTCTCCGCCGTGCAGGCTTCGGCACTTGCGGTCGGGGACTGCGGTTCTTCCGGACAGGGGTCTTCGGTCGGCTGCGGAGACGCCTGCCTGTCGCGTTCGAGAAGTTGGTGCAGTCGGGATACTCTGGTTTCCAGGGAGCCCAGTTTGTTGAGGATAAGGATGCACAGCCCAGCAACAACGTAAAGCAGTATGTAGTCGAAAGTGTCCATAGGCAGACGGATTTGGTCGCCGGAAGTCTCTCCCCGGCGGGGTTATTCTCTCTTTTCGCGCACCAGTTCCTTGAAGCAGTGGCGGCAGATGGGTTCGTAGGTGTCCTGCGCACCCAGCATCACCTGCTTGTCGTCGCTCGTCAGACGGTGGGAGTGGTGGGCCAGGTTGCCGCAGCGGACACAAATGGCGTGCACCTTGGTGACATATTCGGCCGTAGCCATGAGCGCGGGCATCGGGCCGAACGGCTTGCCCGTGTAGTCCATGTCGAGCCCCGCGACGATGACCCGCACGCCGTTGTCGGCCAGCCGGCGGCATACTTCGACGATGCTTTCGTCGAAGAACTGCGCTTCGTCGATGCCCACCACGTCGACGCCCGCCGACATGAGCAGGATGTTCTGCGGCGAATCGACCGGGGTCGAGCGGATGGCGTTGGCGTCGTGCGAAACGACCTCTTCCTCCGAGTAGCGCACGTCGACGCGCGGTTTGAATATCTCGACCCGCTGGTGGGCGAACTGGGCCCGTTTCAGACGGCGGATCAGTTCTTCGGTCTTGCCCGAAAACATCGAGCCGCAGACCACTTCGATCCAGCCCTTGCGGCTGGCGTTTTCCAAAAACATTTCGGTAAGGTGAAGGGTGAAAAGTTACAGGTGCAAGGCGGTGTCGCGCGGGCCTCGGCCCGTTATTCTTCGATTCGTGTAATCTTGGCGCCCAAGGCGTTGAGCCGCGTGTCGATTTCCTTGTAGCCACGGTCTATCTGGTCGATGTTCTGAATCGTTGACGTCCCTTCGGCCGACATGGCAGCGATGAGCAGCGCCACGCCCGCGCGTATGTCGGGCGAGGTCATGCGCGTGGCCCGCAGGCGGATGCGGTGGTCGTGGCCGATGACCGTCGCACGGTGCGGGTCGCAGAGGATGATTTGCGCACCCATGTCTATCAGTTTGTCGACGAAGAACAGGCGGCTCTCGAACATCTTCTGGTGGATCAGCACCGAGCCTTTGGCCTGCGTCGCAACCACCAGGAATATCGACAGCAGGTCGGGTGTCAGTCCCGGCCACGGCGCATCGGCGATGTTCATAATCGAGCCATCCAGAAAACTCTCGATGCTGTAATGGTCTTGCTGGGGTATGTAGATGTCGTCGTCGCGTTGTTCGAGCTGGATGCCCAGGCGTTTGAACTGCGCCGGGATGATGCCCAAGTTGTCGTACGATACGTTCTTGATGGTCAGTTCCGAACGGTTCATGGCCGCCATGCCGATGAAGCTGCCCACTTCGATCATGTCGGGCAGCAGCGTGTGCTTCGTGCCGCCCAGCAGGTCGACGCCTTCGATGGTCAGCAGGTTCGAGGCGATGCCCGAAATGCGGGCTCCCATGCGGTTGAGCATCCGGCAGAGCTGTTGGATATAGGGTTCGCACGCGGCGTTGTAGATCGTCGTCGTGCCCCGTGCCATGACAGCCGCCATGATGATGTTGGCCGTTCCCGTCACCGACGCCTCGTCCAGCAGCATGTAGGTGCCTTTCAGATGGCGTCCTTCGACCGTGAAGAATTCTTCCGACGCATCGAAATCGAACTTGGCGCCCAGTTTCTGAAACCCGAGGAAGTGGGTGTCGAGCCTGCGGCGGCCGATTTTGTCGCCGCCGGGTTTGGGTATGTAGCCCACACCGAAGCGCGCCAGCATCGGGCCTATCAGCATCACCGAGCCGCGCAGACGCGCACAGCGCTGGCGGTAGTCGTCGCTGCGGAGGTAGTCGAAGTCGATTTCCCGCGCCCGGAACGCATAGGTGTCGTCGGCAAGCCGGTCGACTTCCACGCCCATGTGCCGCAGCAGTTCGATCAGCTGCATGACGTCGAGAATCTGGGGTACGTTGTAGACCGTCACCCGCTCGGCGGTGAGCAGCGTGGCGCAGATGATTTGCAGCGCCTCGTTCTTGGCGCCCTGGGGGGTGATGCTTCCGCTCAGGCGGTGTCCGCCTTCGACTTTGAATACTGCCATAGTGGTGTAGTTTGGGGCCCGGCCGCACCGGAGCTGTTGCAAAGATACGAATAAGCCGAATACAAAACCAAACTTGTTTGGATTTTGTTGAGGCGGAGTATCTTCGGCGCAGCCAAAGTACGCAAGTCGAGAGCAATGCCAAATTTATTTGGCCATTGCCGAGACGCAGCCTATCTTCTGTAAAGATACGAATAAGCCGAGCGGAATGCCAAATTTATTTGAGCATTTCCGAGACGAAGTATCTTCGGCGAAGCCAAAGTGCGCAAGTCGTTAGAATAAATATTCTCAGACGCCCGACTTCGGCAAAATCGGCCGCGGACCCTTTTCCGATAGCCGAAAAATCGCTATATTTGTACATCATTCAAAACCTTGTACCCATGAAACAGGCTTTCCGGCTTCTTCTGCTCGGAGGAATCGCCCTTTTAGGTTCGTGCGCGCCCCGGCCCCGCACAATCGCCTACACGCTCCCGGCCGGCGAAATCAAACTTATCAGTTTCAACATCCGCCAGGGCAGCGCCGCCGAACAGGACGGGCCCTGCCGCTGGACCAAGCGCCGCGAAGCCGTGCTCGACATGATCGAGCATCAAAGTCCCTCGGTCATCGGCATCCAGGAGGGCGAAATCGACCAGGTGCGCTACCTCGAACTCCACTGCCCGCAGTTCGCCCGCATCGGCGTCGGCCGCGACGACGGAGCCGAGGGCGGCGAAATCATGGCCATCTTCTACCGCAGCGACTGTTTCGACGTTCCGGCGTCGGGCACTTTCTGGCTGAGCGAGACCCCCGGGCAGGTATCGCGCGGGTGGGATGCGGCCTGCAACCGCACCGTGACATGGGCACAGCTGCGCGAAAAGGCCACAGGCAAGGAATTCTACTATCTGAACACCCATTTCGACCACATGGGCGAAACCGCCCGCCGCGAATCGGCACGGATGGTCGCCGACTTCGTCCGGGAGCGGATTCCGGACGGCGCGACGGTCATCGTCGGCGGCGACCTCAACACCGACGCCGCCCACCCCGACCTGGCGCCGCTGAAAGAACAGCTCCGAATCGCCCGCGACATCGCCGACCCGACCGACCGCCGGGGGACTTTCAACGGGTTCGGTTCGGCTCCGGGCAACATCGTCATCGACCACATCTTCTGCCGCAACGTCTCCGGCCCCGCCCTCGAAACGCTGCGCGACGGCTACGGTGCGGCCTATCTTTCGGACCATTATCCCGTAGTCTTCACGTTCCGGCTTCCCTGACCGCAGCCAACGAAAAACCGCGAACCCTGCAAAAATCGAATAAAAATTCGTATCTTCGTCCGACAAACGGCACAGAAAGATGAAATACAAGCGCATACTTCTGAAACTGAGCGGCGAATCGCTGCAAGGCCAGCAGAAATACGGGCTTTCGCCCGAGGTGCTGCAATCCTACGCGGAGCAAATCAAGGCAGCGGCCGCAAGCGGCGTGCAGATAGGCATCGTCATCGGCGGCGGCAACATCTTCCGCGGCATGACGGGGGCCAAGAAAGGCTTCGACCGTGTCAAGGGCGACCAGATGGGCATGCTGGCCACGGTCATCAATTCGCTGGCGCTCCAGTCGGCGCTGGAGGACAACGGCGTGCGCGCCAAGGTGCTGACCTCCATCCGCATGGAGCCCATCGGCGAATACTTCTCCAAGGCGCGGGCTATCGAGTACTTGGAAGCGGGCTGCGTGGTCATCATCGGGGGCGGCACCTCCAACCCCTATTTCACCACCGATTCGGCGTCGGCCTTGCGCGGCATCGAAATCGAAGCCGACGTTCTGCTGAAAGGCACGCGCGTCGACGGTGTCTACACGGCCGACCCGGAGAAGGACCCCGCCGCAACGAAGTTCGACGAAATCACGTTCGAGGAAGTGCTCGACCGACGGCTCAAGGTCATGGACCTCACGGCGTTCACCCTCTGCCGCGAGAACGGGCTGGAAATCGTGGTCTTCGACATGGACACTCCCGGCAACCTGGGCAGGGTCCTTGCCGGAGAAAAGGTCGGCACGCTCGTAAAACCATAGGGCCCGCCCGGGCGCGGCATAGCCCGGCTTGCCAAAGAACTCCGGTTCCCCGCCGCACCTTTCACTTTTCACTTTTCACTTTTCACCTAACGAAATGGCAACCAAAAAGAGCAACAAGCAACTCTGGATCATGCTGGCGCTGATAGCCGCCAGCGCCGCGGCCATCCTGCTGCTGCCCGACGGCAGCCGCCCCGACAGCGCCCCGACCGACCCCGCCGCATTGGTCAAGCCGGGCGACACGGCCCCCGACTTCACGGTCGAAATGTTCGACGGCTCCCATGTCACCCTCTCCGACCTGCGCGGCAAGGTGGTTCTGCTCAACTTCTGGGCAACGTGGTGCCCGCCCTGCCGGCAGGAGCTTGCACGCGTGCAAGCCGACGTCATCGACCGTTTCGTAGGCGAAGACTTCATCTTCCTGCCCATCGCCCGCGGCGAGGGCCGCGAAGCCGTGGCGGCTTTCCGTCAGCAGCAGGGCTACAACTTCCCCATGGGGCTCGACCCGCAGCGAAGCGTCTACGACCGCTACGCCTCGAACCACATCCCGCGCAACATCCTCATCGGCCGCGACGGCAGAATCGTGCTTTCGTCGGTGGGCTACGAAGCGGACGAATTCGGGCGGCTTGTCGAAGCCATCGAACAGACACTGAATCAATAACACACACAATCATGGATACCAAAACCATTCTCAACGACGCCTCCGTCCGGATGCAGAAAGCCCTCGACCACCTCGAAGAAGAACTGCTCAACGTGCGCGCAGGCAAAGCGTCGCCCAACGTGCTCAACGGCGTGATGGTCGATTACTTCGGTTCGCAGGTGCCTGTTTCGGGGGCGGCCAGCGTCACCGTGCCCGACGCCAAGACCATCCTGATTCAGCCGTGGGACAAGAACATGATCCGCACCATCGAGAAAGCCATCGTCGACTCGAACATCGGTCTGACCCCCTCGAACAACGGCGAGCAAATCCGGCTGTCGATTCCGCCGCTGACCGAAGACCGCCGCAAGGAGCTGGTCAAGCAGGTGCGCTCCGAAGCCGAAACGGCCCGCATCAGTTTCCGCAACGCCCGCCGCGACGCGGTAGAAGCGTTCAAGAAAGCGCAGAAGGAGGGCATGCCCGAGGACGAATCGAAAGACGGCGAAACCCAGACGCAGAAGCTGCTGGAAAAGTTCACCAAGCTGCTCGACGACACGCTCAACAAGAAAGAAAAGGAAATCATGACCGTATAGTCTCTCCGGTCACCAGTCTGCGGGCGGAATCTTCGCGTTCCGCCCGTTTTCACACCGATACGCCTGCCGCATGAAAAAATACGCCGCTCTGCTGCTCCTGCTTCTGCCCGCCCTGCTGGGCTCCGGGAGTGCCGCCGCACAAGGATACGTCAAACTCAACGGGCTCTATGCACTGGCTGGAGTCATCAACCCCGCCGTGGAGTTCGCCATCTCGCCCAAATCGACCCTGCAAACCGAAATCGTGGTCTCGCCGTGGAAATCCATCAACGGCAAGCACATGAAGTTCGGCATCCTCATGGGCGAATACCGCCGCTATTTCAAGGAACACAGCCGCGGCTGGTACTTGGGCGCCAACCTCGGCATGATGGCGTTCGACATGTCGAAACCCTACCTGGCACACGGAAGCATCAAGTTCGAGAACCGCTATTGCAAGGGCTACGGCATGATGATCGGTTTGTGCGTGGGCTACGAGTACCAATTCTGCGAGCGCTGGCTCGTCGACGCCTTTTTGGGCTGGGCATGGATGGACAGCCACTACAACGGATATAGTTTCGACGGCGAAATCGACATGTACCCCCACCGCCCCGTCCAGCCCAAGCACCCCGACCCGTTCAACGGTTCGTCCGAGTGGTACCCCAACAAAATCGGCGTCTCCATCGGCTGCCGGATTTTCAAGCCCAAAAAATAGCCGCAACCCGGAGTGGCGGAGGTCACGGCTTCCGCCAGCGCGGTTGTGCAGATTCAGCAATCCGCTGACGGCATACGGCCGAAGAGGCTAAAACGTTTTAACAAGCCGCTGAAACGATTCAGCACGCCGTTAGCTATACATCCCAGTCTGGCGGAAAACATTGAGCATTTTTCCGTCATTCATCCCAGCGATTGCTTAAGCCCTGCTACGGGCTACCGCCACAACTCGACGGGATCCTTGACGTACGTCGGCACGGAGGGCAATGTCTGGTGCTCGTCGTCCTACTACGCCGGCAACCACAATGCGGGCTACCTGTTCTTCCGCGCGGGCGACGTGCGGCCGCTGAACGGAACCAACCGGGCCTACGGCTTCGCCGTGCGCTGCGTCCAGCATCTGCAAGGCTATTTCCCAAAAAGCACTTCCGGCCGCCCGAAAGAGCGACCGGAAGCATCCAAAAATTATGTGTTACGAAAAGTCTTACTTCAGTTTCGGACCGGCGGCCACGAGGCTCTTGCCCTCGTCGTTGCCCGTGAACTTCACGAAGTTCTTCACGAAACGGTTGGCCAGGTCTTCGGCCTTGGTCTCCCACTCCGCGGGGTTCGCGTAGGTGTCGCGCGGGTCGAGAATCTTGGGGTCCACGCCCGGCAGCTCGGTCGGCACCTTGAAGTCGAAGGTCGGAATCATCTTGGTCGGAGCCTTGTCGATCGAACCGTCGAGAATGGCGTCGATGATGCCGCGCGTATCCTTGATGGAGATACGCTTGCCCGTACCGTTCCAGCCCGTGTTGACCAGGTAGGCCGTGGCGCCCGACTGCTGCATGCGCTTAACGAGTTCTTCGCCGTACTTGGTGGGGTGCAGCGAGAGGAAAGCGGCGCCGAAGCATGCCGAGAAAGTCGGCGTGGGCTCGGTGATGCCGCGCTCGGTACCTGCCAGCTTGGCGGTGAAGCCCGAGAGGAAGTAGTACTTCGTCTGCTCGGGGGTCAGAATCGACACCGGAGGCAGCACGCCGAAAGCGTCGGCCGAGAGGAAGATGACCTTCTTGGCGGCGGGAGCCTTCGATACGGGCTTCACGATGTTGTTGATGTGGAAAATCGGGTACGACACGCGCGTATTCTCCGTCACGGACTTGTCGGCGAAGTCGATAGCGCCCTTCTTGTCGACCGTGACGTTCTCCAGCAGCGCATTGCGGCGGATAGCGTTCCAGATGTCGGGCTCGTTCTCTTTCGAGAGGTTGATGACCTTGGCGTAGCAGCCGCCCTCGAAGTTGAAGACGCCGTCGTCGTCCCAGCCGTGCTCGTCGTCGCCGATGAGCTGGCGCTTGGGGTCGGTCGAAAGGGTGGTCTTGCCCGTGCCCGACAGACCGAAGAAGATGGCCGTCTCGCCCTTCTCGTTGGTGTTGGCCGAGCAGTGCATCGAAGCCATGCCCTTGAGCGGCAGCAGGTAGTTCATGTAGGAGAACATGCCCTTCTTCATCTCGCCGCCGTACCAGGTGTTGATGATGACCTGCATCTTCTCGGTGAGGTTGAAGACCACGGCCGTCTCCGAGTTGAGACCCAGCTTCTTGTAGTTCTTGACCTTGGCTTTCGAGGCGTTGAGCACCACGAAATCGGGCTCGCCGTACTCCTCCAGTTCGGCGTCGGTCGGACGGATGAACATGTTCTTCACGAAGTGAGCCTGCCATGCCACCTCCATGATGAAGCGGATTTTCAGACGCGTGTTCTTGTTGGCGCCGCAGAACGTGTCGACCACGTAGAGCTTCTTGCCCGACAGCTCCTTGGAAGCGATCTTCTTGAGCTCCTGCCAAGCCTCCTTGCTCACGGGCTTGTTGTCGTTCTTATACTCGTCGGAAGTCCACCAGATCGTGTCCTTGGTGGTCTCGTCCATGACGAAGAACTTGTCCTTGGGCGAACGGCCGGTGTAGACGCCTGTCATCACGTTGACGGCACCCATGTCGGTCAGCTGACCCTTCTCGAAACCTTTCAGGCCTTTCTTGGTCTCTTCGCGGAAGAGCTCGTCGTAGGAGGGATTGTACACGACTTCCTTGACGCCGGAAATCCCGTACTTTGTCAAATCCAGTTTGTCCATAACTAACTTATTTTTAGAATTAAACCTATTTCCTGCATGACGGCGCCCGGCAGGGGCGCCTGCGTTTTTCCGACGCAAAGGTAGAAAAACTTTCATACTTGTGAAAAAAATAACAATGAAAATTCCGAAAAATACCCATTATTTTTCCGGCACCGGTTATCCGGTTCATTCATAACGCATTCGGGGGCTTCTCCGGGCGGTCCGGCAATCGCACGGCTTTCCCGCTCCGGCCGCATTCGGCACAGCGCCGGGCCTGTCGAAAAGGTTCCCGGCATGGCCGCCCGCTTCCCGTACAGCAAATAATCCGCCGAAAACGGATGCGCTTTTTGCGGCCCGGCTCGCTTTTTCGGCCGAAGAGCGCACCAAGTACGGAATTTTTTCGTAAATTTGATAATCTATGGCAGGCCTCTATTTCCACATACCGTTCTGCAAACGCATCTGCGCCTACTGCGACTTCTACAAGAGCGCCGACCTGCGGCGCATGGACGACGTGCTGGCGGCGATGCACCGCGAGCTGGAAACGCGGCGCGGCTACCTGGGCGGCGAACCGGTCCGCACCCGCTATTTCGGCGGCGGCACCCCGTCGCTGCTCACGCCACAGCAAATCAGGGACTTGCTGGCCCGCGCGGCCGACCTTTACGACTGCACGGCTGTGGAGGAAACGACCCTCGAAGCCAATCCGGACGACCTCGACGGGCCCTATCTGGAAGCGCTGCGCCAGGCGGGCATCGACCGCCTTTCCATCGGCATCCAGTCGCTCGACGATGCCTGCCTGCGGCTGATGAACCGCCGCCACACCGCCGCCCAGGCACGCGAAGCGGTTGCGGCGGCCCGCCGGGCCGGATTCGGCAACCTGACCGTCGACCTGATTTTCGGCGTGCCGGGATTCGGCGGCGATTCGCTGCGCCGCTCGCTCGACGGCGTGCTGGCACTGGAACCCGAACATGTTTCGGCATACCATTTGACCGTCGAACCCGATACGGCGTTCGGCCGCCGGGCCGCACGGGGAGCATTCGCACCCGTCGGGGAACAGGTGAGCGAAACAGAATTCCGGCTCGTACACGAAACGCTGACCCGAGCCGGATACGAACACTACGAAGTCTCGAACTACGCCCTGCCGGGACGGCGGGCGCGCCACAATTCGGCTTACTGGCACGGCGAGAAATACTTGGGCATCGGCCCTGCGGCCCACTCCTACGACGGCTGCGAGCGCCATTGGAACGCCGCGTCGGTCGACCGCTACGCAGCCGGAGAAGCGGCCGGACGCGAGGTGCTGACCGACTGCGACCGCTTCAATGAATACCTGCTGACACGCCTGCGCACGGCCGAGGGAATCGAACTGGCCGAAGCCGGGCGTCTGTTCGGGACGCAGCGGCTTGCAAAGCTGGAACAGGAAGCCCGCCGGATGGCCCCCTCGGGCATGGTCCGGCTGACGGACGAACGGCTCAGCATTCCGCCCGAACGCTTCTTAGTGTCGGACGCGGTCATCGGCGCGCTGTTCGAGACCCGTTAGCAGCAGACGCCCATGGACACCCGGCACCCCTGCGAAACCCCGGCCGAGAAGCCCCGGCCCTGCAATGTTAAATTATTATTAAATATTTTTAAGAAATTGAGGTCCGAAGCGTCTGCAATGGCCCCGCAGCCCCGCCCGCAAGAGGACCCTGCGGCGGAAGCCTTTGCTTTATAATAATATATGTGTTACCTTTGCGCCCGACCTTATCCCTCAAACCGAGTAAATTACAAATCGAAAAATAGACTATGAGCAACGCGAAACTGACCCCGGACTATCTGTTTGAAGTGAGCTGGGAAGTATGCAACAAGGTGGGAGGCATCCACACCGTAGTCTCGACCAAGGCGCAGACCGCCGTCCGCAAATTCGGCGACCGCTACCTGCTCCTCGGTCCCGACCTCTCGCACGAGGGGGTCAACCCCGAATTCGAGGAAGACCTCAGCCTGCTGAAGAACTGGCGCCAGAGCGTCTACAACGACGGCATCCGCATCCGCATAGGGCGCTGGAAAATCAAGGGCGAGCCGACGGCCGTTCTGATCGACTTCACGTCGCTTTTTCCGCGCAAGGACGAGATACTCAAAAAACTGTGGGAGGACTACCACGTCGATTCGATTTCGGGCCAGTGGGACTACATCGAACCCGTGCTGTTCGGCTACGCCGCAGGCCGTGTAATCGCCTCCTACGTCGACACGTTCTGCACCGCCACGGAGAAAGTGGCCGCCCATTTCCACGAATGGATGACCGCCGCCGGAGGCCTCTACCTGCGCCGCCATGCCCCCTATGTGGCCACGCTCTTCACCACCCACGCCACGGTCATGGGACGCTGCATCGCCGGCAACGGACTGCCGCTCTACAACGACCTGACGAAATTCAACGCCGACGAACTGGCCCGCCAGTTCAACGTGACGGCCAAGCACTCCATCGAGAAGATGGCCGCCACCTACCACGATGCGTTCCTCACCGTCAGCGACATCACGGCCAACGAATGCAAATACCTGCTCAGCCGCGAGCCCGACTGCGTGACCCCCAACGGTTTCGAGAACGATTTCGTGTGGACGGGCGCCGAATACGACGCCAAGCGCGCCGAAGCCCGCAAGACGATGATCGAAGTGGCCGAAGCCTGCTTAGGCACGAAGTTCTCGACCGACCCGCTGATCGTGGGAACCAGCGGCCGCTACGAATTCCGCAACAAGGGGCTCGATGTCTTCCTCGATTCGCTCAAGACGCTGGCCGAATCCGGGAACCTCGACCGCGAAATACTGGTCTACATCACGGTGCCGGCAGCCAACCGCGGCCCGCGGCCCGACCTCCAGGCCCATCTGGCCGACGCATCGCAGCCCATCGACGGCAGCCGCTACAAATATTCGACCCATGTGCTCGAATACCCCGACAGCGACCCCATCGTCCACGCGCTCAACGGCTCGGTGCTGACGACCGACAACTCGAAGGTCAAGGTGCTCTTCGTGCCGACCTACTTGAACCGCAACGACGGCATCTTCGGCAAGGACTACTACGAACTGCTCGTAGGCATGGACATGACGGTGTTCCCGTCGTACTACGAACCGTGGGGCTATACGCCGCTCGAATCGGTGGCCTTCTCGGTGCCGACCGTCACCACCACGCTGGCGGGCTTCGGTCTGTGGGTCAACAAACAGCCCGAACACGACGGTGTCGTAGTCGTTCGCCGCGACGACTACAACGACCGCGACGTGGTGGGCGCCATTGCCGACGCGCTGCTGCGTTTCAGCAAACTCGACGAAACGCAGGTCGCGAAAATCCGCCGCTCGGCCTATGAAACCTCGAAGTCGGCCCTGTGGGAACACCTCTACACGGCCTACGAAAAAGCCTATTCCGAAGCCATCGAGGCCTCGGTGGTCCGCACCAACCGGGCCGTACTCGACGACGGCGGCTCGAAGACCGAGCAAATCAACTTCGTACGCCAGCAGCTTTTCGCCGAAAAGCCCAACTGGAACCGCATGATGGTCGACAAGACCCTGCCGGCCCGCCTGCACGCGTTGGAAGAACTCTCGCGCAACCTTTGGTGGTGCTGGAACCCCGGCGCCCGCGACCTGTTCGAGAACATCGACCCGGCGCTGTGGACCGAATGCGAGCGCAACCCCATCGCGTTCCTCGACAAACTGAGCATCGAACGGCTCAAGGAGCTGGAGAAGGACCCCGAGTTCCTCGCCCGGCTCGACGCCGTATATGCCCAGTTCACCAACTACATGAACGAGAAGCCCGACCCCTCGACGACGACCGTTTCCTACTTCTCGATGGAGTACGGCCTGCACTCGTCGCTCAAAATCTACTCGGGCGGCCTGGGCATCCTAGCGGGCGACTACCTCAAGGAGGCTTCGGACAAGAACGTGCCGATGGCCGCCGTGGGTCTGCTGTACCGCTACGGCTACTTCACCCAGCGTCTCTCGGCGCAGGGCGCACAGGAAGCGACCTACGAAGCGCAGAACTTCTACAAGCTGCCCATTTCGCCCGTGCGCGACGAGGAGGGCAACTGGCTCACCATCACCATCGCGTTCCCGGGCCGCACGCTCTCGGCGCGCGTCTGGAAATGCCAGGTAGGACGCACCGACCTGTTCCTGCTGGACACCGATTTCGAGGACAACCTCGAAGAAGACCGTCAGATCACCCACTACCTCTACGGCGGCGACTGGGAGAACCGCCTCAAGCAGGAGATTCTGCTGGGCATCGGCGGCATCCGGGCCCTGCGCAAGCTGGGCGTCAAGCACCAGGTGTTCCACTGCAACGAGGGTCACGCCGCGTTCATCGGCATCGAACGCATCCGCGAGATGGTGAACCACAAGAAGCTGTCGTTCTCCGAAGCGCTCGAAGTCGTCCGCTCGTCGTCGCTCTTCACGACGCACACCCCCGTGCCCGCAGGTCACGACGCATTCCCCGAGCAGATGATCCGCCAGTACATGTCGCACTACCCCGATGTGCTGGGCATCACGTGGGAGCAGTACATCAACCTCGGCAAGACCAATCCCAACGACCCCAACGAGAAGTTCTCGATGTCCGTTCTGGCCTGCAACCTTTCGCAGGAAGTCAACGGCGTGTCGTGGCTCCACGGCGAGGTGTCGAAAGACATTCTGGGCAACATGTGGCCGGGCTACTTCAAGAACGAACTCCACATCGGCTACGTGACCAACGGCGTGCACTTCCCGACGTGGATCGCCACCTCGCTGCGCCGTCTCTATGCCCGTTACTTCGGCGACGGCTTCGAGGGCCACACCTATAATATACCGGCCTGGCAGAAAGTCCACAACATCCCCGACGAGGAGCTGTGGAACGAGCGCATGTATCTGAAAAACCGTCTTATCAAGCATATCCGCCGCCGCTTCAGCGACCCGGCGCAGGTGCGTCTCGATTCGCCGCGCCAGATGATTCAGATCATCGAGGGCATCAAGCCCGACGTGCTGACCATCGGGTTCGCGCGCCGCTTCGCCACCTACAAGCGTGCCTACCTGCTCTTTACGAACCTCGACCGCCTGTCGGCCATCGTCAACAACAAGGAGCGTCCCGTGCAGTTCATCTTCGCGGGCAAGGCCCACCCCAACGACAAGCCGGGGCAGGACCTCATCAAGCGCATCGTCGAGGTGGCGGCCATGCCGCAGTTCGTGGGCAAGATTCTGTTCCTGCAAAACTACGACATGGAGCTGGCACGCCGCATGGTGCAGGGCGTCGACGTATGGCTCAACACCCCGACCCGTCCGCTGGAGGCTTCGGGTACGTCGGGCGAGAAATGCGTCATGAACGGCGTCATGCAGTTCTCGGTGCTCGACGGCTGGTGGGTCGAGGGCTACAAGGAGGGCGCCGGCTGGATGCTTCCCATGGAACGCACCTTCGCCGACCAGCACTACCAGGACGAGCTCGACGCCGAGATGATCTACAACACCATCGAGGAGCATATAGCCCCGCTCTACTACCAGCGCGAGCAGGACGGCATTCCCCACGCTTGGGTTTCGTCCGTCAAGCGCTGTGTGGCCGACATCGCGTCGAACTTCACCACCAACCGCATGCTCATCGACTACGAAGACCGCTTCTACAACAAGCTCGCAGCCCGCAAGCAGGCCATCACCGAGGGCGGGTACAAGCTGGCCCGCGAAATCGCCGCGTGGAAGCGCAAGGTTTCGGCCGCATGGGACCAGGTGCGCGTGGTCGACGTGCAGCGCGTGAAAATCGACAAGGAGGCTGTCTTCGTGGGCGAGACCTACCGCTTCGAGGTGAAGCTCGACATCGCCAACCTGCGGCCCGAAGACATCGGCGTGGAGATGGTCATCGCCAAGCAGATCGTCGGCGGCCAGAGCGTCAACGTCACCCGCACCGTGGGGCTCGAACGCTCCAAGGCCGAGGGCAGCCTGGTAACCTACACGCTCGACTACACCCCCTCCGAGACCGGCACCTACGACGTGGCGCTGCGTGTCTTCCCGCAGAACGAACATCTGCCCCACCGCATGGACTTCGCGCTGGTGAAGTGGGCGTAGCTGCGCAGCAGTGCATACCGACGGCCGGGCGAAACCTGTCGTTCCGGCCGTCGGTATTTATATAAAGTAGCGTGAAAAAGCGATTTTTTTCGCTCCGGGCGAACAACTTGGCGAAAAAATCCGTATCTTCATACACACGAAACAAAGTCATTCACAGCGATATGTCAGCACTAACCTTCGACAAGAGCGAACTGGGCAATCTGGAGTACTCGCTCCAGCGGGAAATGCTCGCCACCGACCGCCGCGGCGGTTACATGAGCACGACCATCGTCTGCTGCAACACCCGGCGCTACCACGGGCTTATCGTGGCGCCCATCGACCAGAGCGAGCGCACCTACCTGCTGCTCTCGTCGCTCGACGAGACGATCGTGCAGCACGACCAGAGCTTCAACCTGGCGCTGCACCGTTTCAAGGGCGTCTACGAGCCGCGCGGCCACAAGTACATCACCGACTTCCAGTACACGCCCACCCCCACGATCACTTACCGCGTCGGAGGGGTCATCCTCAAAAAGGAGATGCTGTGGATCCACAAGCGCACCCAGCTGATGATTCGCTACACGCTCGTCGACGCCCATTCGGAAACCAGGCTGCGGCTGCGCCCGTTCCTCGCTTTCCGCGACAAGCACGCGCTGACCAAGGCCAACATGGCGGCCAACGGCCACTCTTACCCGGCTGTCAACGGCGTCAGATGCCGTTTGTACGAGAGTTTCCCGTGGCTCTACCTCCAGACCAGCAAGCCCGGCACGGAATTCGTGCCCGCTCCCGACTGGTACTACAATTTCGAGTACCTCCAGGACATCGCCCGCGGTTACGAGGGACACGAGGACTTGATGACCACAGGTTATTTCGAGACCGAGCTCAAGAAGGGCGAAAGCATCATCTTCTCGGCGTCGCTCGACGAGATGGGTTCGACCCGCACCATCGAGGAGGTCTTCGAGGCTTCCATCGCCCGGCGCACCCACAAAATCGACTTCATCAGCTGCATGGAGCACTCGGCCCGGCAGTTCGTCGTCCGCCGTCCGGGCGACCGCACCGAGGTCGTGGCCGGGTACCCGTGGCACGGTTTTTCGGCCCGGCAGATGTTCATCGCACTGCCCGGACTGACGCTGGCGCAGGACCACAAGGAAGATTGCATCGACGCTCTCGACACACAGGTCCGCGACATGCACGACGGCATGTTCACCGGAACCGCATCGGCAGCCGTGGCGGCCGACGCCCCGCTTTGGTTCTTCTGGACCCTTCAGCAGCTGGAAAAGGCGCTCGACAGCCGGCAGATATGGGACCGCTACGGCAGTGCCATGAAGCAGTTGCTCGAAAGCTACCGCCGCGGCATCGCCGGGCGCGTCATCCTCAACGACAACGGACTGGTGTGGGCTTCGTCCGACGCACACCCGATTACCTGGATGGATTCGGTGGTGACCGGGCAAGCCGTCACCCCGCGCAACGGCTATCAGGTCGAAACCAACGCATTGTGGTACAATGCCGTATGCTATACGCTCAAATTGGCGTCGGAGAACGGCGACACGGAGTTCGTCCGGGCATGGGAGGAGCTTCCGGCCCGCACCGCGGCTTCGTTCAACAAGCTGTTCCGACTGCCGCAGGGCTATCTGGCCGACGTCGTGGGCGACGGAGGAGCCGACGACACCATCCGTCCCAACATGATTATCGCGTGCGGACTTCCCTACAAGATGCCCGACATCGAGACGCAAATCGACGTCATCCGCACCGTGCGCCAGCACCTGCTGACCCCCAAGGGCCTGCGCTCGCTGACGCCCCGCAACCCGCTCTACAAGGGCACATGCGACGGCTCGCTTGCCGAACGCGACTTCGCGGCGAAAAACGGCTCGGTGTGGCCGTGGCTGCTGCCGTTCTATGCGCAGGCGTCGTTCGACATCGACGGCGACGCTTTTCTGCCGCAGGCCGAGGAAATGCTGGCTTCGTTCGAGGAAGAAATCCAGGTTTACGGCATCGGGTCGATCAACGACCTCTACGATGCCGACCCGCCCTACGCCCCCCGCGGAGCCATTTCGCAGGCATGGAGCGTCGGGGCCGTGCTCGCACTCTACCGCATGATACGCGACCGCAAAGGAGCATGAACCCGGTGCGGCCGGCCGCGGCAATCGGGTAAACAGAGGCAATAAAAGTTACAAAGAAAGGATACAGTTATGAGAGTTTTGATGTTCGGCTGGGAGTTTCCGCCCCATATCGCGGGCGGCCTGGGTACGGCCTGCTACGGCATGACCCGCGGTCTGGCGCGCAACGGCGTCGATGTGACGTTCGTGGTGCCCCACGCCTACGGCGACGAGGACCAGCGTTTCACCCACGTGCTGAACGCCAGCGAGGTGGAGGCGCTCTACGGCCCGACCGGTAGCGGGGCCGACGACATCCTCGGCAGCATGTCGTTCATCCGCATCGACTCGAACATGGTGCCCTACATTTCGCCCGAAGAGTATGCCGACTACTACGAGCAGTTCGTCAAGACGGGGCAGAAAACGTGGTCGACGACCGACGCGTGGAAACAGCGCTACACCTTCTCCGGCAAGTACGGCGCCAACCTCATGGAGGAGGTGGCCCGCTATGCCATCGTCGCCGCGCAGGTGGCCCGCGACCTCGAAGGGCAGTTCGACATCATCCACGCCCACGACTGGCTCACCTACTACGCCGGAATCGCGGCCAAGCGCGTTTCGGGCAAGCCGCTGGTCGTCCACATGCACGCCACGGAGTTCGACCGCAGCGGCGAGAACATCAACACGCAGGTCTACGCCATCGAGCGCGCCGGCATGCAGGCCGCCGACCGGGTCATGGCCGTGTCGAACCTCACGCGCAACATCGTCATCAACCGCTACGGCATCCCGGCCGAACGCGTCGTGACGATGCACAACGCTGTGCGCTTCGCCGAGAATTCGGGCGAGGCTCCCGAACGCGGCGTCGACGACAAAATCATCACGTTCCTCGGCCGCATCACCTACCAGAAAGGCCCCGACTACTTCGTGGAAGCCGCCGCCAAAGTGCTCAAGCGCATGCCCAACGTGCGCTTCGTGATGGCCGGCTCGGGCGACATGATGAACCACGTCATCCGCCGTGTGGCCCGTCTCGGCATCGCTGACCGTTTCCACTTCACGGGATTCCTCCGCGGCGAAGACGTGCACAAGATGTTCCAGCTCTCGGACGTCTACGTCATGCCCTCGGTCTCGGAACCGTTCGGCATCTCGCCGCTCGAAGCCATGCGCTCGAACGTGCCGGTCATCATCTCCAAGCAGAGCGGCGTGGCCGAAGTGCTCGACTATGCCGTCAAGGTCGACTACTGGGACGTCGACGCCATGGCCGACGCCATGTACGGACTGGTCAAGTACCCCGCGCTGGCAGGCATGTTCGCTGCCAAAGGACTGGAGGAGGTGACGAACCTCAAGTGGAACAACGTGGCCGCCAAAATCAGGACCGTCTACGAAGAGGTCATCGAAGAAACTAAGAATCAATAAAATAACAGCCCCGCATGAAAACCGTCTGTCTGTATTTTCAGGTCCACCAGCCCTGGCGACTGAAGAAATACCGTTTCTTCAACATGGGCAAGGACCACAACTACCTGGACGATCTGCTGAACCGTTCGATCATGCAGAAAGTCGCCCGGCAGTGCTACCTGCCGATGAATGCCCTGCTGCTCAAACTTATCCGCGAAAACGGGGGGAAATTCCGCTGTTCGTTCTCGGTCACGGGCAGCGCCATCGAGCAGTTCCGCAAGTTCGCGCCCGAGGTGCTGGCCTCGTTCAAGGAGCTGGCCGACACGGGCTGCGTGGAGTTCCTGGCCGAAACCTACTCCCATTCGCTGGCGGCGCTGGCATCGAAGGAGGATTTCGCCCGGCAGGTGCAGCTCCATGTCGAAACCGTCCAAAAGGAGTTCGGCAAAACACCCACGGCGTTCCGCAACACCGAGCTGATCTACTCGGACGACATCGGCGCCGCCGTGGCCGAAATGGGCTTCCACACGATGCTGGCCGAAGGCGCCAAGCACGTGCTGGGCTGGAAGTCGCCCAACTTCGTCTATGCCAACGCCATCGACCAGCGGATGCGTCTGCTGCTGCGCAACTACAAGCTCTCGGACGACATCGCGTTCCGTTTCTCCAACCAGGGTTGGGACCAGTGGCCGCTGACGGCCGCCAAGTTCGCCGGGTGGCTCGCCTCGGAAGACACGCCGGGCGAAGTGATCAACCTGTTCATGGACTACGAAACGTTCGGCGAACACCAGACCGCCGACACGGGGATCTTCGAGTTCATGCGGTCGCTGCCCGCAGCCCTGCTGGCTACCAACGAACTGGAATTCGCCACGGTGAGCGAAGCCGCCGCGAAGTACCAGCCCGTATCGGTGCTCCACTGCCCGCACACCATGTCGTGGGCCGACGAAGAGCGCGACGTAACGGCCTGGCTGGGCAACGAACTGCAAAACGAAGCGTTCTCCAAGCTCTACGCCCTCAAGGATAAAATCGCACGGCTCGGCAACCCCGACTTCGACTACGTGTGGAACTTCCTCCAGACCTCGGACCACTTCTACTACATGGCCACCAAATGGCTCTCGGACGGCGACGTACACTCCTATTTCAACCCCTACGATTCGGCCTACGACGCGTTCATCAACTACATGAACGTGCTCTCGGACTTCATCATCGAGGTCGACAAGGCGCTTGCCGCCAAGGAAGCGTAAGTCTTCCCGGCATCGTTCGCCAGGACAACGCACCCCGCCGTTCGGGGTGCGTTTCTTTTTTTAGGGGGGGGGAGCAAGGCAGCCCGGCAGATGCTGGACGCAGCGCACGGAGTCGCCGAATGCTCGATCTGTGACTGCAAGCGGCGACACATTGTTCGCACGGAATGCAAAAGCACCCACGCGACCTTCGCCCGCAACACGAGGCGAAGCCGACAAGTACCAGCCGCTCTCCCCGACTTCCGTCAAGGCTCCCGACGCAGCAGCGCGGAAGCCCGCAGCAGGCGCTGAAGCAATCGCTCGGATGAATGACAGAAAAATGCTCAATGTTTTCTGCCAGACTGGGATGTATAGCTAACGGCGTGCTGAATCGTTTCAGCGGTTTGTTAAAACGTTTTAGCCTCTTCGGCCGTATGCCGTCAGCGGATTGCTGAATCTGCCGGACCACGCTGGCGCGCACCTTTTCGGCGAGCCGCCGGCAGACCGAAGCCGTTCGGACCTGCCGGGGCAGGAAAAGGGGCTTGAAATGAACCGTAGCCCATGCCATTCCGGGCCAGAACTGCCTTGCTTAACCCCGCCTCTTGTAACGCGAAGGCGAAGTACCGGTATGTTGCTTGAAATACTTGCCGAAGAAGGACTGGGTCGAGAAATTGAGGTGGTAGGCGATTTCCTGGATGCTCATGCCGGAATATTTCAGCAAGGTCTTGGCTTCGAGGATGACCGATTCGTCGATCCACCTTGCGGCGGTCTTGCCGCTGACCTCCTTGACCGCGGCCGAGAGGTATTTGGGCGTGATGTTGAGCTGCCGGGCGTAGAAACTGACGTTGCGCTGGCTTTTGTGGTGCGCCTCCAACAGCTTCATGAACTCGCTGAAAAGCACCTCGCAGCGCCCCTGCTTCTGCCCGCCGTGCTCCTCGCGCTGGTTGATGTCGATAATCAGATAGAACGCCGTGGTGAACAGCGACCGGATGATTTCGTGGCGGTAACGCTCCTTGTCGCTGAGCAGCATGGACTTGACGAGCCGGAACACCTGCCGGATTTCGGCGACGTCCTGCTGCGAAACCTGCAGCACGGGGTTCTTGCCGAAACGCATGTAGACGGGCAGCGACGCCGAGAGGTCGATTTGGATTTCGTTGACGAACGACTTGGAAAAAGCGAGCACGAACGCCGCGGCGTTGGCCGAACACTTGACCGTGCGGATGATGCTGCCGGGGTTGAAGAAGACAATCGAATTGGGCCGCACGACGTGGTTCTTCATGTCGATGGAGACGGTCGCTTCGCCCGCCATCATGACGACGACCGAAAAACCGTCGATGGTCACGGGATACTGGGCCGTGGTGTTGTGCTGGGCATCCAGCGAAGTAATCACCAGGTCGTCTGAAAGATAGGAAACGTCGGCCATCTCCTTCTTGATGCGCGAAATCGAGACCTTCTTCAGATTCTCGCGCGCGGCCGCGGACTTGTATTTGACACTCTGTGGCATGGTCGGAATGACGGTTAGTTATCGTTGGCACACATGACCTGCAGCCCGCCGGGCAGGCACTCGATATGGAGCGGGAACCCGGCCCCTTTCTGCCCGTCGACGTCGGTAGGCTCGTTGAGAGCAGACCGGATGTCGAGCTGCCGGGCCTGCAGCTGACGGATGATGCGGGGCCTGCCGCCCAACAGATAGCGAATCATCGCCTCGGTCGAACGGATGACGTTCTTCTTTTCGAGCATCAGGCAATCGAACAGCCCGTCGCGCACCGACGAATTGCGCGCCAGGCGGAACCCTCCGGCAGTCTCTCCGTTGAAAACCAGCACGATAAGCGAATCGAGGTCGAAAGCCTCGCCGTCGGCCACCACTTCGAGCGGCACGGCGTGCATCGACCGGAACTCCTTGACCCCCTCGATCAGATAGGCCAGCTTGCCGATGAGGTGCTTGCTGGTGTTGGAGGTGTGCTGCGAGGTGGTGGTGAAGATGCCGAACGAAAGCACGTTGACAAAATACTGGTTGTTGACGCGTCCGCAGTCGACCCGGTCGACGCGCCCGAACGCAATCTGCCGCGCCGCTTCGAGCGGCCTGTCGGACATGCCGAGCGCCTTGGCGAAGTCGTTGGCCGTACCGGCCGGGATGATGCCGACGGGAATGTCCAACCCTTTCTGTTTCATGGCGTTGACCACGAAATTGACCGTCCCGTCGCCACCCGCGACCACCATCAGGTCGATCTGCTCATGGCCGTCGAACGGATTGGCACCGAAGTCGATGGGCACGGGCAGAATGTCGTAGCCGCCCTCGCGGAAAACATCGCAAACCCGCTCGACGTTGCGCCGGATACGGCCTCTGCCGGACTGGGCGTTGTAAAGGAACACGGCACTTTTCATGGCTTGCTCAATTCATTATCAGTTCCTGCATGGCAGGAGAAACATACTCTTCGTAACCGTCGTCGCCCGCCAGGATGAAATAAACCCGGACCCCGGGCATCGACTGCGCAACGGCGAGCGCATCGTCGGCCCCCATTGCCAGGAACATGGTCCCGAGCGCATCGGCTTCGGCGCAGGTCGGAGCGGCCGCCGTGACCGACAGCAGCCGCGACACGGCGCTGCGGCCCGTCTGCGGGTCGATGGTATGGGCCACCTTGCGGCCCTGCCCGTCGATATAGAACCGCCGATAATTGCCCGACGTAGCCAGTCCGCCGTCGGTCATCCGCACGCGCTTCTGGACATATTCGCCGTCGGTCATGTTGCCGTCGAACGGAGTTTCGACCCCGATTCGCCACGGCCTGCCCTGCCGGTTGGACCCCTTGCAGCGCACCTCGCCGCCGATGTCGACCAGGTAATTCTGCGCCCCGAACCGCTCGACCAGCCCGGCCAGCAAATCGACCGTATACCCTTTGGCCACCGAATTGAAATCCAGCTGCACGCGCGGGTCGGACTTGAACAGCCGGCCGTCGCGAACAGCCACCTTTTCACGCCCGACGAACTCCAACAGCGAATCGAGGTTCGGCTCGCGCGCAGGCTCCTTGCCGGCGAAACCCCATGCCTCGACCAACGGCTTGACGGTGACGTCGTAACGGCCGCTACTTAAAGCGCCGATGCTGTCGGCGAGCCGGAGACAATAAGCTATATGGCGGTCGACGCTGTCGGTCTCGTTGCGGTTCAGCCGGCTGAGCAGCGAACCCTCGTCGAAAATCGACATCGACGCCTTGGCCTCGCGGTCGAGCTCCATGACGGCGGCATACAACTCCTGCTTACCGACTCCCCCGACGTCGGCCACGACCCGCAGCGAAGTCCCCAACATGACCCCCTCGACGACCGTGTAATCCTTGCGGAGCGAACACCCCGCGGCCGCCAGACAGACCGCGGCGACGGCACACGCCATATACCCTTTCAGCATAAAATTCGTACTTTTATACCGCAAAAATACGATTTTCCCGGGAGATACGCCCTTTTTATTGCAAATAAGCAATAATTCTTCATTTTTAATTTTTAATTATCAATTTATTCGTACCTTTGCCGAACGCTCTGGCGTGATTCCGGTAAGGGGAATGCGTCGTAGAGTGGAACTTAAATAACTCAACACACAAATGGCTTATTTAACCGCAGAAAAAAAGCAGGAGCTTTTCGGCCAGTACGGCAAGTCCAACACCGACACGGGTTCTCCCGAGAGCCAGATCGCGCTGTTCTCGTACCGTATCAGCCACCTTACGAACCACCTCAAGAGCAACAAGCACGACTTCGGCACCCAGCGCGCACTGCTGCGCCTGGTAGGTAAGCGCCGCCAGTTGCTGGAATACCTCAAGGAGGTCGACATCGAGCGCTACCGCGCCATCGTCAAGACGCTCAACCTCCGCAAGTAATCCGCGAGGAAGAAATGAGGGCAATCTCCCACAAAGGGATTGCCTTCATTTTCGTAAAAACGAACAACAACAAGTACTATAGGTCAAAAAAATTTATGGAAGAAAAGAAGCTGTACAATGCAGTCCGCAAGATCATCACGCTGGCCGACGGACGCCAGATCGAGATCGAAACGGGCAAGCTGGCCAAGCAGGCCGACGGCTCGGTAGTCGTCAAGATGGGCGACACGATGCTGCTGGGTACTGTCGTAGCGGCCAAAGACGCCAAACCCGACACCGACTTCATGCCCCTGCAAGTCGAATACAAGGAGAAATACGCCTCGTGCGGCCGCTATCCGGGCGGCTTCATGAAACGCGAAGGCAAGGCCAACGACGCGGAGGTGCTCACGGCACGTCTGATCGACCGTGCCCTGCGCCCGCTGTTCCCCTCGGACTACCACGCCGAAGTTTACGTCACGGTGAACCTGATTTCGGCGGACAAGGATATTCAACCCGATGCGCTGGCCGGACTGGCCGCATCGGCCGCGCTGGCCGTGTCGGACATTCCGTTCGGCGGCCCGATTTCGGAAGTGCGCGTCGTACGCAAGAACGGCCAGTACGCCATCAACCCCGGATTCTCGGAGATGGCCGAATGCGACCTGGACATCATGGTCGGCGGTACGATCGACAACATTCTGATGGTCGAGGGCGAGATGAAGGAGGTTTCGGAGGAAGTGATGCTCGGAGCCATCAAGTTCGCCCACGAAGAGATCAAGAAACACTGCGCCGTCCAAATCGAACTGGCCAAGGAACTGGGCAAGGATGTGAAACGCACCTACTGCCACGAAGTCAACGACGAAGAACTGCGCCAGACTATCATCCGCGAACTCTACGACAAGGCCTACGCCATCGCCACGAGCGGCACGATGAAACACGAGCGCAGCGACATGTTCGATGCGCTGGAAGCCGAATTCGCCTCGCGCTACACCGAGGAGGAACTGGTGGAGAAAGCCCCGCTGATTCACAAGTACTTCCACGACGACGTGCAGAAGAAAGCCATGCGCAACATGATTCTCGACGAGGGCAAGCGCCTGGACGGCCGCCGCACGGACGAAATCCGCCCCATCTGGTGCGAAGTGGGCTACCTGCCCGCCGCCCACGGCTCGGCGATTTTCACCCGCGGCGAAACGCAGTCGCTGACGACCGTGACGCTCGGTACGAAACTTGATGAGAAAGTCAAGGACGAAGTACTGGTACAGGGGACCGAACAATTCGTACTGCACTACAATTTCCCGCCTTTCTCGACGGGCGAAGCCAAGGCCGCACGCGGTCTGAGCCGCCGCGAAATCGGCCACGGACACTTGGCATGGCGCGCGCTGAAGCCGATGATTCCGCTGGGCGAGGAGAACCCCTACGCCGTGCGCGTGGTATCGGACATCCTGGAATCGAACGGCTCGTCGTCGATGGCGACCGTCTGCGCCGGCACGCTGGCGCTGATGGATGCGGGCGTGAAAATCAAGAAACCCGTGTCGGGTATCGCCATGGGTCTGATTTCGGATTCGGCGAGCGGCAAATGGGCCGTGCTGTCGGACATCCTGGGCGACGAAGACCACCTGGGCGACATGGACTTCAAGGTGACGGGTACCCGCGACGGTATCACCGCCACGCAGATGGACATCAAGGTCGACGGTCTGTCGTACGAAGTACTGGCCGCGGCGCTGGAGCAGGCACGCAAGGGCCGTATGCACATCCTTGACAAGATTACGGAGTGCATAGCCGAACCGCGCGCCGACTACCGCCCGTTCGTACCGCGCATCGTACAGATTACCATCCCGCAGGATATGATCGGCGCCGTCATCGGCCCGGGCGGCAAGGTGATCCAGGACATTCAGAAGACCACCGGCACGACCATCACCATCACCGAAGTGGACCAGAAAGGCATCGTGGACATCTTCGGCATCGACAAAGCCGCGCTGGACGGCGCTCTGGCCCGCATCAAAGCCATCGTAGCGGTGCCGGAAGTAGGCGAAACCTACCACGGCAAAATCCGCTCCATCGTAGCGTTCGGCGCATTCGTCGAAATCATGCCGGGCAAGGACGCCCTGCTCCACATCTCGGAAATCGACTACAAACGCTTCGAGACGATGGACGAAACGGGCCTGAAAGAAGGCGACGAAATCGACGTGAAACTCATCGGCGTGGACGCCAAGACCGGAAAACTGAAACTTTCGCGCAAAGCGCTTCTCCCCAAACCGGAGGGCTATGTGGAACGCGAACGCCGCCCCCGTCCGGAACGCCGGGGCCACAAAGAGGAGTAATCCGGTGAGAGGATGATATTTCGGGCCGAAAATTTTTCGCAAAAACGACCCGAAATATTGCACAATCGCCGAGAGTTTCCTATATTTGCCCTGTCTGCTCCCCTGCGGCATCCTGTTTGAGGGAGAGGCGAAGAGGAAAAAGCAGGCATGACGCCTGCGAAAAGGAAACCCGGCGACGGAACCGAACGAGGCAAACAACAAAATAAACACATTAAATTTCTATCGAGATGAAAAACTTCATGAAATTGAGCGTCGTGCTCGTAGCCGGCGCGCTGGCTTTCTCGAGCTGCAACTGCTTCAAGAAGATGGCCAAGAACCGCGACGAGGTGAACCTGACCGTCAATCCGGAGGTGCTGACGCTGAACAACGGCTTCGTAGCCGCCGACATCAACGTGACGTTCCCCGAAAGCTATTTCAATAAGAAAGCCGTTGTCAAAGTTACGCCCGTCATCGTATTCGAGGGCGGCGAAGTGGCCGGCACGCCCAAGTTCTACCAGGGCTCGAGCGTAGACGAAAACTACACGGTCGTAGCCAACAACGGCGGCAGCTTCACGCAGCACGTAGAATTCCCCTACGATCCCCGCATGGACCAGTGCGCCCTCCAGCTCCGCGCCGAAATCAAGTGCGCGAGCGGCGGCTGCAAGGAATTCACGCTGGTCAACCTGAACGACGGCTCGATCGCCACCAAGGAACAGATGGAAGTGCTCGCCGGCAGCGACGAGGCTGCCAAGGCCGCGCTGGCCAAGGAATTCGGTCTGACCGTAGCCTATGGTCTGAACACCCTGCAGAAGGACATCAAGTACGGCGACATCATGGAGCCGATGGCCAACAACTACAAGCGTGTGACCACCGTAGTGGACAAGACCGACCTGCTCTACGCCATCAACTCGTCGGTTGTGACGAAGAAGAACGAGCGCAAGGCCGACCTCGGCAACTTCAAGGACAATGTCGACAAGAACCTGCACAACGACCGCGCTACGCAGAACATCGCCATCAAAGGCTACGCTTCGCCCGACGGTCCGGAGAAGTTCAACGACAAGCTCTCGAAAGCCCGCAGCGAATCGGGTAAGAAAGTGGTTGCCAAACTGCTGAAGAACTCGGGTCTGGAAATCGACGCCGCAGCCTACGGTGAGGACTGGGCAGGCTTCAAGGAGCTGGTCGAGAAGTCGGACATCAAGGACAAGAACCTGATTCTCCAGGTACTGAGCCTCTACAACTCGCCCGCACAGCGCGAGAGCGAAATCAAGAACATGACCTCGGTGTTCAACGAACTGAAGAGCGACATTCTTCCCGAACTGCGCCGCTCGCAGATCGTCAACAGCACCGACATCCAGGGCAAGACCGACGCCGAAATCATGGCCGCCTACCGCAACGGTGACGACCTGACCGTCGAGGAATACCTCTACGCTGCCGAAACGCTGGCCAACGGTGCCAACGAGCAGGTTTCGATTCTCGCAACCGCCGCCAAGAAGTACAACGACGCACGCGTTTACAACAACCTCGGCGTCGCTCAGACCAAGGCCGGTCAGAAAGCCTCGGCGCTGAAGTCGTTCGAGAAAGCCGCTTCGCTGGATTCGTCGAAGGAGCTCAACAAGAACCTCCTGCTGTCGAACCTGGCCAACGGCCGCACCGCAGAAGCCAAGAAGTACGCTCAGTCGGCCGACGCCGAGAGCAAGGCAGCTCTGGCTGCCGCACAGGGCGACTACAAGACGGCCGCCAACTCGCTTGAGGGCTACAACGCTGCCGTTGCTTCGGTGATGAACAACGACCTGGCCGCCGCCAAGAAAGCCATTGCCAAGGACAACTCGGCCGACGCCGACTACCTGCGCGCCGTCATCGCAGTGAAAGAGGGCGACCTGAACACTGCCGACGCACAGCTCAAGAGCGCCGTGTCGAAGAACCCGGCACTCGCCGACAAGGCCGCCAAGGACATCAATCTGAAAGCGCTGCGGAAATAATTTCCCTGCCGACCATGAAAAAAGCGCCCGGACATGCGACCCGGGCGCTTTTTTTGCAGGCATGCCGCATGCGGAAAATCAATTATTTTTTCCTACATTTGCACTATCCGGACCATGCCGGCAGCCGTTTTCAAGAACAAACCAACGAACCGCATACCTATGGAATACGCAAACCAGCTCAGCGAATACGCCCCCGCGCAGAGCGCGGCGGAAGTCGACGAACGCGTGGCGCAGATACGCAAGCTCGCCGAACGCAACCACAACGCCGAAGTCTACAAATTCTGCTACTCGGCCATCGACATCACGACCCTGTCGTGCAACGATTCGGTGACCTCCGTGACGGAATTCGCCCGCAAGACCGCCGAGTTCTACGGCAAATATCCCCATATCCCCAACGTGGCGTCGATCTGCATCTACCCTTCGTTCGTAGAGACCGTGGGGCTGGCCATCGACGGCACGCCGATGCGCATCACGTCGGTCGCCGGAGGGTTCCCCGCGGCACAGACGTTCCTCGAAGTCAAGGCGCTTGAAGTCGCCATGGCCATCGAGAACGGAGCCGACGAAATCGACATCGTGCTCAACGTGGGCCGGATGCTCACGGGCGAATACAACGAAGCGGCCAACGAAGTGGAGGTCATCCGCTCGGAGATGGACCGCGACGTGGTGCTGAAAGTCATCATCGAATCGGGCGCGCTCAAAACCCCCGAACTCATCCGCAAGGCGTCGGTTCTCTCGATGCTGGCGGGCGCCGACTTCATCAAGACCTCGACCGGAAAAATCGACGTGGCCGCGACGCCCGAAGCCGCGGTCGTGATGTGCGAAGCCATCCGCGATTTCTACAACAAGACCGGACGCAAGGTCGGCTTCAAGGCCGCGGGCGGCGTCCGCACGGCCGAAGATGCGGCGCTCTACTACACCATCGTCGAGGAAATCCTGGGCAAGGAGTGGCTCACGACCGAATTGTTCCGCATCGGCGCTTCGTCGGCCGCGAACAACCTGCTGTCGGCCATCGAGGGCAAGGAAATCAAATATTATTAATAGTCCCCCGCCCCTGCAAGCTCAAAGGCGGTCCCCAGATACTGGGGACCGCCTTTTTACGAAACGCAGCAAGACGCGGCTATGGTTCTTTCTTGATGCAGCGCACGAAACAAGCGTCCTTGCCACTCGCAACGTTGGCATAACCGATGCTGTTGAAATCGAAGGTGAAGTAATTGATGTCCCAGCCCAAGCAACTATTTACCAGGCTATTATACCAATACACTCCGCCAGGTCGTCTGAAAATGTCGTAAAACAGCGGGCAATCCTTCACTCCGGGCAACGGGTAGTAACTCTGCCGGCCGGAAGAATATCTCAGGATTCCATGCTCCGCGTTTCTTCGGTGCCCGTAACCGGAAGCGCCGATCGGGAAAAAGAGGTTCTTGCCCGTCACCTTGTTATAGACGAAGCAGCCGCGCATGCCACGGCCCTCGCTGTTATGGGTGTAGTCATAGCCGTAGACCTCGTCGATATGGTCGGCGGTCGCCACCGCATCGTCGCCGTAGAGAACGCCGTAGCCCTGCTCTATCTCTTCGCTCTCGAACAGCACCCGATAATCGGCATCCTGGGCCACCCGCATGTCGGACGTGGGGTCCGCAAAGGTCTCCGATACGGATGCAAACGGGATTTCGTCCCATTGCTTAGTCTCGCCCGTACCAGCGATGACCAAACCGTCGGCCGGAGACAATTTGAAGTCTTCGGGCTCCACATGAATCCAGGGGGACTTGGAATTCCTGTTGTTCAGCGCGTCGATGGGATCGTCCCAGTTGCCGAACTTGAACAGAGAACCCTCCTCCAAGGGGGTATGCGCCCGCTCCGTGCGGGTCTTCATGTTCTCGGCATACCACAGCACATCGCCGTCGAGCAGATTGTCGGGCTCGTTCCCCTGTCTGACGAAAATCAGATGCTGGCAAGTATAGTTGTGGTACTCGACCCGGATGATGGCATAACGGTTCGCACCGGGACTTCCGGCCTTGAAATCCACGTTGAAATCTATCGTACTGCCTGTCTTGCCGTGCACGATGTCGCCGTAGACCGGGTCTTCGTTCCTGACCAGCTCCGACTTGCCGGAACGGCCCGAGAGCGTAATTCCGTCGCCGTTGTGCCTGCTCACGACATAAGCCCGCCACGGACCGTCCGACTGGAACGCCTCGAAACGCTCCGCGTTTTCCTCCGGCAGCCGCTTCAGGACCACATGGAACGACTTGTTGTTGCCGCTGCTGCGGTAAATCCCCTTGGGGTTCACGATTCGGCGGACCTGGTAGATATGCACGATGTTCTCGAAAGGCGGATTCAGCCCCTCCAGCTTGGTGGTAATCTTCACGATTGCTTTCCGCTGGTGCGCCACGTAGGGATTGTTGCCGGTGTAGCCCGTCGTCGTTATGAGCTGCTTGGCCCGCGTGTACATGGGGATGTAGATGTTGTACGTGTCGGCCTCCGTCGGATGCTTCACCACGCGGTAGGTGTCGGTGCTTTCGGAACCGGCCGTGGCGAATTCCCCCTCGTCGAAATCCCGGTACTCGCGCTCGCCCCGCTTGGGAATCTGGTTGTAATAGAACTCGTTGGTAGTTCCGAAGATGACCGTCTGCATCGTCTGGTGGAGCGACAGAAAACCGTTCCACTGGTTCTGCTCGGGCAGGTCCATCTTATCATAATAAACCTCCGGCTCGGCGTTGTGGGGCGCCCAGCGGTTGTCGATGATTTCCGCCTTCATGTACTCGATTTTCCTGCCGCCCGTCGCCACCTTGATGGGATACATCATGGAGTGGTTGTAGAGATAGGAAATATAATAAGGCTCGGGGGCCATCACGCCCGGCTCGGGCTCCTCGTACTCGATGTGCCAGTCGGCCTCGTTGGCGAAATTCTTGAACTTCAGCGTCACCTTGTAGTGGCAGTTGCGGCGAGCGTCATAGTCTTTCATCACGTCCTGTCCCAACATGAAACGATAGGTGATGGGACCGTTGCCCAGCTTCTCGGAGTTGTTGGAGATGTAGCGGGCCTTGACCTCTATGTATGTACCGTAGGTCTTGTCGTCCTTGAGCTTGTAATCCGGATATTTGTCCGGGTCGTTCGGCAGCCCGGGCGCATCCAGCACACCGTCGCCGTCGGCGTCCTGCCTTTTGTCCTTGCCCGTGCCCTGCATGTTCTCATAAAAGAACAGCGCCGGATCGGTCTCGCCGTGAGAACCCAAGTAGGGAGCACCCACCATGATGCAATGGCCCTTGCAGCCGTCGTCGCAATCGAAATCGTCGGAATGGCCGCCGTCGTGATAATAGATCGTCTCGCCGTCGGGCATGTCGGGTCCGTTCGCGGGAAAATCCAGCGCATAGCCTGCGGCACCGACGTTATTGTCCTTTCCGAGATAGCACTGCTGCGGTATGTCCTTGATTTGCACCGACTGAATATAGATGAAAACGCCCTCTTTCAACCCGCTGCCGTCGTAGGCGACGGTCACTTTGGAAGCTGCGCGGCGCAGCCACGCATGCAGGTTGAGGGTATTTTCATGCAATTCGAGCGGCTGGTCCTCCGGCTGCACCGAAGAAGTCTTCGTGAAATACCCGATCATCTGACCGTTGGCGGCCATGTCGGTGGCGTTCCAAGTGAGCGGCAGGCTCTTGAGCCCCGCCACGGTGCCGACAGCACCGGCATGGACTTCGAGCAAATCGGGGATATTGGCCACCGCGTACATGCGATATCTGCCGAAAGCGATCTTTTCCGGCAGCTCGAACGTGACGCGCTTGGTCCGGGACTCGGCGCTCACCCCGTTCTCGGCATCCGCGTCGGCACGGTCCATCTCCGAAGCCTTGTAATCCGCGACCGAATAACTTTTCACGAGCTTGCCGCTCTGATAATCATACAACAGCACATGAAGGCTGGAAATCTCCTTGATGGCATCGCCGGCGGCCCGTGTCTGCACAAGTCCGACAGACATGGGCTTGAAATCCACCGTGGCGCACACCCGGGCCATGCCTTTTTCGGCGAGGCCGTCGGCCATGAAATCGTCCCGGCAGCCCATGGCTGCAAAGACCGCCGAACAAACGAGGAGACACAATATAAAACGCTTCATCTTTCTACGCTTGCTATGAGCTACAATCCGAACTCGGGTTCGAGAATCACTTCGCTGTAAGGAATCACATCGACCTGTACCTCCTTTTCCTGAAAGGTGGCATCCACCACGACATGCGTATTGCGGAAAAGGGCTTTGAGGTTACCGAAAGGACGGCTGAACACCTGCTCCATGTTGTTGTCGTCCGTCAAGCGGAACGTCATGGTGTAGGCCTGCTCGCCGTCCGGATTGCCGCCGGGCGCTTTCAGGCTCTTGCTTTCCGGGAGGTAGAACGCCGGATAGACGGCCGTGCCGGGTTTCGGCACCCCCATGTCGTATGCGAATCCGGCCACCCGGAAATTGTCCGGCGCCGGAACCGTGACCCTATCGGAAAGCGTCCCGGCAGGGATGTCGTAGTCCATGATCCACCCTCTTTTGTCCGCCAGCTCCCTGTCGTCGGGATTTCGCTGCGATTCGTCCGAGACCCTTTTCAGCCAGGTTATCCAGAAAAGTTCGCTTTCGCTCCCGTCCGCTTCCCGAAACCGCATCGTCGGGCTCTTCTTGCGGGGCATCAGATAGGTATGGCCTGCAATGTCCGAAACCGCAATGCTGTTTACCGTAACCGGGCCGCTGCGCATGTTCTTGAAACGGAACGTGAATTTCGTGGCGGCACGCACCAAGTAGAACCGGCACTCTTTCGACGCCTGCCCGACCTCCACTTCGTACATGGCGCTCATCGGGATAGAAGGGCCTGCGTAGTCGGGGACGAAAGAGAGATTGCCGACCTTCTCCCCGAACCCGGCGTCGCCTGCCGCGAAACCGTCCAGCTCCATATTGTCCAAGCCGGAAACGCTCGCTTCGTTGGCTATCAGATAAACCGCCTTCGTCTCGGCCTCCCTCACCTTGACGAGCTGCGTGCATGCGGTCTGCAAACCGGCGCCGAAATCCAGCAAACGGTTGTACTCCACTGTACCGTCGGCATGCAGGATGACGATACGCAGCGTCTCCATCTTTTCCTCGTCCGGGAAACCGTCGTCCGCCCCGGAGCGCGGCGCCCCGAGAACTTCCGTATTGAGCACGAGCGTCACCGTACCGTCGGCACCGGAGGGCGTATCGGCACCCGCTTTCCGCTGACAGGCCCCCAGCGTCAAGACGAGACAGAACACCGGAGCCATCCAAAGGATATGTCGCGACATAAGTTTCATTTTATCCTACTGAAAAAACGCCTGCTCAATCCAGACCCGAATCGTTGAGCACTACCTGCCACGAATTGACCTGGATCACGGTACTTACCCAGTTGTCGTTCCGGTCGAGGAAGAAAGTCATGTTGTACTCGTCCGCGCGGTCGAGATACTCCTGGTCGTCCATCTGCTGATGGTGCGCGCCCTTTACCAGCAAGGCGTAATCAATGACGGGCAAGGAAGCGATCAGCTTGCCGTCCGACGCAGAGCGGATGGTCAGCATGGGCTGTCTGTACTTCGTCCAGTCCCTCATGACCAGGCGGTTCACGGTCAGCTCCGCCACAGCGACCTGCACAGAAGTGATGGCGCGACCCTTCTCCACACCCGCCGCTCCGGAATAGACCTTCCACGGCCGATACACGACAGGCTCCTCGCGAAGTATCGAATTGTCGAACGCCAGCCAGCCGTTGTCGTCCTCGATGCTGAACTCGAAGTCGGCCGGGTGGATGTCCTCGCCGGAAAGATGCTGCAACACCACACGGAAGACGTTCGTATCCTTGGTGAGCGACATTTCATAAATGTACTCTCCCCCGTCGTGATTGTCGGGCAGCTCCACCTCCATCATGCCATGGAACAACGGCTGCAAATCCCGGTCGGAATAAGCGGGCTGCTTCACACCGTCCGAACTCTCGGGCGAGATCACCGAAACGCAGTTCATCCGGCAATGCAGGTCCCGGGGATCGCGCGCGGGCTCCGCGTCCGGCAAGCAGAAAGACGCTCCGTCGCCCAGTCCGCACCATGCGACCAGCCGGTACTTGCCGGGGTCGAGGGGCAGCGTCATGACGTAATCCCTGGCCGCAAGCGCCTCGCCCTGCTCGGAACTCTCCCACACCAGCTCGTCCTCCATGTCGAACGCGCAGAGCCTGATGGACTTCACCTCGTGGGCAAAGGCGTCGGCGAACTTCAGATTCATGTCATAGCGGAACTTGACCCGATAATAGACCGTGCAATCCTCCTCCTGCTCATAGACAAAGCCATTGCAGGATACAAGCGCGGCAAACGCAGTCAACGCCACCGAAAGCCGCCGAATATGATACCATGTATTCATCCTGATACTGAAATTTTCAAGGAAACCGCGGCCGCCACACGCGCTCCACCGCCCTCTCCTGTAATTACCACTCCAAATCGGTGTCGTTGTCGACCACCCTCCATGCGAGGATTTTGACTTCTGCGGCGATGTACGTTTCGTCCTTGTCCGGCTTTTGCGGGACAATCACCTCGTCGGGGTCATAGACCGGAGTGCCCAGACCGACCACGCTGTTGATATTGACGTCGTAGATGTGGTTGCGCACCACGCCGTAAAGGCCCTTGGTCTCGGCCGCACCCAGATGCCGGATGTCCGTATAATAATAGGTCAGGCCGGACTTCCAGACTTTGGCCCCGGGTATCTCTTTGAGCATGCCGTCGACCTGGCTGCCTGTCAGCGTGGCGGCATCCGAAGCGCTTGCATAAAACTGCAGGCTCCTGGCCGCGTCGGTCAGCTGCAGGCAGCTCAAGTATCGGGGGCTCTCCTCCGAACTGTCGTCGGCCATCCCCGCGGCCGTAGCGGTGACGAACCGCACGTGCTCCGGCTTGATGGAAACGAAACCGCTTCCTTCCTTTACATAAATATCCGTCGACACAGTGTTCAGCATGGCGGTCTTCGCACCCGCTTCCGTGTAATCCATACCCGCCCATCTGGCCAGGTCGACCGGAGTTGCCTGGTTGTTGCCGTCGACGGTCACCAACACGGCCGCAATGATTGCCTGCGTGCGGTTGCTGGTCTGCGCGGCAGGGTCGTAGCTGCTCTTGGTTCCGTCGCTGAAATTGTCGGCGGCGTTTTCGAGACAATAGGCGGCACCCTTGGGCCCGACCTCCTGCGCGATGTCGCTATACCTGACATATCCGAGCGTCACCCGGTCGGGGTTCATGGCCCAATAGGAGCGGAAGAAGTCGGAATTGTTCCAAATCCAGCCTAAGTTCCAGGCGGCCGGGGTATTGACTTTCTTGAAAAGGTAGGAGTTGTCGACCGTGCCGGTAACGTCCCACGCGGTAAAGAGGGCGTAGACCTGATTGCCGCCGGACTTGATTTCCTGGCCGCTGTGGTCTTTCAGCGCCACCGCCACATAGGTTTGGCCGTTGTAGATCACCCCGCCTTTCGTAACGACGCCGCCGGTCCATGCGGTCCTCAACCTTGTTTTGGCCACAACGCGCTCTATATGAACGACTATGGGATTTTCCTTGGCCAGCTCCTCCGTCTCGCAAAGATGCGACGGCTTTATTTCGGTCACGACGACCGACCCCTCCGCCCCGGCATACGAAGAACTTGTCATCAGAAAATGCGGGTCGGCCCCGTTCTCTTTCTGCGGCGAATCGTAGGCGCCGATTTTCCGACACAGCTCCGCGAGGGAGAGAGCCTCGGTTCCGAGCCCGGCGATTTCGTAATTGGCGACGGCGACCAGGCTGCTGATGCTGGCCGTACCCGTACTGACCATAACAACGGCCTGCAGCTTCTTCTCCGCGGCGTCCGCGCCCTTCGGGTCTCCGACCTCCGGACAATCCACATAATTGACGGTCGCACCGGGACTTACCGCAGCCGCCTGACCGGCGCTGTCGAAGAAATAAAGCCTCAGAGAATAGACCTTGTCCTCGGCGTCCGAACCGGTTTCGTAATCGTCGGCCAACGCTTTTTTCGTTACCGGATTCGCCATTTCGACAGCCAGGAAACGGCCGCTGTCCTCCGAACCGTTCGCACCGCCCGGCGCTTCTTTTTCAGAACAGGCGCAGAACGCCGCCACGGCGGCCAGGCACCCCAATAAACCCGAGAGTTTCATTACTACACTTGTTTTTGAAAAAAAACTATTCGATATATTGTTTGTATCCTTTTCTTTCCCGCAGCTCCTCCAGCGTCGCCGCGGCTTTCTCGAACCCCATGCCGGCGGCTTTCTCCAGATAAAGGACCGCCGTCCCGTAATCTTTCTCGCGGATGGCGAGCGCACCGCGGGCATAGACCGCCTCGGCCGAATCGCCCGCCCTGGCCAGGTACCTGCGCGCCGCGTCGTGGTTGCCCCGGCGCATGGCGGCATTCGCGGCGTTCAAGTTGGCGGTTTTGTCGCGGGGGAAGAGACGCACCGCCTTTTCAAACACCTCGGTAAATTCGGCGGTGCCGGGCTCGTAGGTCCGGGCCACGAGGTAGAACTCGTTCAGGCTCAGCTTATACGGCTGCTCCACGAAGATACGCTTGATTTCCTCCAAATCGGTGTAGCTGCGCACCTTGTAATCAATGCGATATTCCGTACGCCGCAAGGCCGGATAGCAATGCCGCAGCAGAAAATCGTACTGCCGGGGATAGGTCCGCTTGATTTTCGCCTCCTTGGCATCCGGGTTCATCCGGCTGTCTATGATTCTGAGGATTTCCCGGCGATGACCGATGTCGGACTGCTCCACGTATCGCCGCAGCCCTTTCCAGTCCTCCGGCTCGTATTCCGTGCGAATGAGGTTGTCGGAGAAATGGTACAGGTTCCGGATGTACCTTTTGAGCGCCCGGGCGCGCCCTATCGCCAAATCCCGGTTGTGCCAATAGGGGCTTTCGGGCGAGGCGTAGCCCTTGAGCCACACCGAGACGATGGATATGTCCTTGTCGTAGCGCACGGAATCAATGGTGGCCTTGATTTTGCCGAGCTCGGCCGCATTGCGCCGATACCCCCTATAAATCACGGTCTGGTCTACCGGGAAGTCGATGAAGGCCGCTCCCGACAGCGAACGGGTTTTCGTGATTTCGGCTTCGGGACGCACGAACACCAGCTCCGGGAAGAAGACCTCGTTGTAATGTCCGAGCTCGCCCTCGTATTGCGCCAATGTTTCATGGCAGCACCCCAAGTCGCGGCGGTGGAACTTGAGGGCGGCCCCGTCCATCCACTCTTCGTAAAGGACGAGCCGATGATAATCCATGTTGTCCGGCTTCCGCGACGCCTTGTAAACAGCTTCCTGCTCGCCCAGGATGTCGCTTATGCCGTTGCGCATGTAATAGTAATAGCGTCTGCGTCCATATACGCCTATCGACGGCAGGTCGAGCGAATCCGCTCCGCTGACCAGACGCGGCGTGAGCAGCACGGCCCGGTTGGAGGCCACGTCGAGCCCGGCCAAATCCACGCCTAACTCCACGGTGAGATACTTGCCGTTCCGGTTCACCTTGAAATGCTCGACGGCGACACCGGGGACGATGGCGGTCGTCTCCTGCGCCAGGCCGTCCGCTCCCGATCCCAGAAGAACCGCAAGGATGAATATCGTACTTTTCCAGCTCATTGCGCCCTAAAACACGTAAACCAAGTTAATGGCCGCCTTGGTAGGCCCCACGTAATGATGCGGCCGGTTCGTTTCGACCTTTTTCCCGCATCCCGAACACCGGAACCTGTCGTAGCGGGTATAAGAATAGCCGAAGCCCACCTCCATTTCCAGGTTCCAATGGAGACCCAGTATCCACGTGTAGCCGTACGCTACCCCGCCGCCCACGAACCAACCCTGGAACCGGGCGTCCTTGAGCTTGCGCGCATCGGTGCCCAGCAGGTTGAACCGGCCGTCGAATCCTCCGATACTGTATTGTCCTCCATGGGTGTGCAGGCCGAAGAAATGACCGGAAAAACGGTCGCAGAACCAATAACGGAATTCGGGCTGCACGGCCCAATGCCGCCAGCGCCTGTCGTTCGACAGCGTCCAGACATTGACGTCTCCCCTAAGATCAAAAGTCCATCTGGGAGCGAGACCCGTCTCGACCCCAAGATTGACGTTCAGAAAAGCATCGGAAACCAGGTTCGTCTTTATCGCGGCCTTTTGCGCACAGAGTTCCTGCGGAACACCTGTCACGGCAATCGCCAACAACAAGAGTATACGTTTCATGCCCTCTATCGCTTTGATATTCACCAACCCCTCCCCGCAGGGGCATTCGTCTTTCCGCTGGATAAATGATTATAGCCGCAAAAATAAAAAATACATGCGAGCAATCAAATAAATAGGCAAAAAAATATGCGGCCGCGAACGAAACGGGAATCAATAATCGTCCGACGAAAAGAGGTCGGGTGTAAGCAGCTCGTCCTCCTCCAGATAATCGGGTTCGGCCTCGGCGTCGGACTCCTCCGCAGCCTTGGTCGGAGCGGCCACGGCGTTCCGTGCGGCCTTGGCTTTCGGCTCCGTTTCCGCTTCCGGCTGCGAACGCATGAACGACGGCAGCGAAAAATCCACGTTCCCGATCATCGAACGGTAGCGGTCGCGCCCGAGGACCGTGAAGACCAAGACGGCGATGACGGCCGCCGAAAAGAGCATTCCGATAAGTTTCTTAATCATCTGTCTGTTTGTCGTTTAAGATTTCGATGGCCCGCCCTATCACCTTGTCCACGGGGTAGATGTTGGCGTAGAAACCCGTATCTTCCAACTTGGTGTTGCGCCCGATGTAGGCCCTCAGCTGCGCTTCGATAAGCCGCCGCGACCGGGCGATTTCGGCGTACTGCGGTTCGACGCCCTTGAGGGCCGCATAGCGGATGAAGCTGTTGACCAGCGTTTTGTCGCTGTCAAGCAGTTCCTTGAGCTGGGCGACGGTCTCCACGGCGTTAAGCGCGTCGCGGTGACGGTCGGCATACTCGATGGTATAGCGATAGAGAATGTTGCGGCCCGCGACCTCCACGAAATAATCCGTCACGTCGGTCGTGTCGGCCGGGACGAAGAAGTCGGGCATGATGCCCCCGCCGCCGTAGACCACCTTGCCGCCCGGAGTGACGAAGCGCAGCGAATCGGCGAAACGGATGCTGTCGGCCGAGAAAAACTCGTTGTTGCGGTAACGGTTCCAGAGCTCCTCCTCGTAATCGGCATCGCGGCCGATGGTATAGGGCTTCTGAATCGAACGGCCCGTAGGGGTGTAGTAGCGCGCCGTGGTCAGACGCAGGGCCGAACCGTCGGGATAGGGAACCTGCTGCTGCACAAGCCCCTTGCCGAACGAACGGCGGCCTACGATGGTGCCGCGGTCGTTGTCCTGCAACGCCCCGGCCAGAATCTCGCTCGACGAAGCGCTCCCCTCGTCGATAAGCACCGCGACCTCCATCTCCTGGGCGGTGCCCGTTCCGTCGGCATACTCGCGCAGCTGCTCCTTGTTGCGGTCCTCGGTGTAGACAATCAGCTGCCCCTTGTGGAGAAATTCGTTGGCCACGGCAATCGCCTGGTCGAGGAACCCTCCGGCATTGCCGCGCAGGTCGAAAATCAGCCGGTCGACCCCCTCGGCGCGCAAAAGGGCGAGCGCCCGGCGCATCTCCACCGCGGTGGTCCGGGCGAACTGACCCAGCTTGATGTAACCGATGCTGCCCTCGATGCGGAACGCCGATTCGATGCTCTTGATGGGGATGGCGCCGCGCACGACCTCCACCTCCACCAGCTCGGGAATCCGCTGCCGCTCCAACCCGAGACGCACGGTCGTGCCGCGCGGCCCGCGCAGACGCCTGACGATGTCGTTCTGCGGAATCTTGCGCCCGGCGACCAGCGAATCGTCGATTTCGATGATGCGGTCGCCCGCCCGGACCCCGACCTTGTCGCTGGGCCCCTGCGCAATGACATTCAGCACGATAACCGTGTCGGTCGCCATGTTGAAAACCACGCCGATGCCGTCGAACTCGCCTTCGAGCGACTCGTTCATGGCCGCCATTTCGGCCGCGGGAATATAGACCGAATGGGGGTCGAGCTCGCCGACCAGAAGCGGGATGACATGCTCGGCGAGCGAATCCATCGGCACCGGGTCGACGTACTTGTTCTCGATGAGCGAAAGGGTCTGCAAGAGTTTGCTGTCGGCACGCTCCTGGGGCAGAAACGCCTGCGGCACGCCCGAATGGCGCCCGGCATAGAGCCCCAGCGCCGCGCCGGCGACCACCCCGGCCGCCAGCAGCAGCGGGAAAACAACGGTCCGTATGGAATTGTTGTACATTATTTATTCTTGAAAGTGTAGGCCAATCCGACGCTCAGCAACGTCTTGGTCTGCACGTCCACATTTTGTGCCCGGTTGTAGTAAAGCTCGAAGTTGAGCGTCGTGGAAAGGTACTTCGTCGCCTTGATGTCGATGGTGTTGGTCCAGCGCACGGTCGGGTGGATGGGCAGGTTGGGCTTGGCCGAAATCGGCGCATTCTCGGTGTTGTTCCACTCGTCGAGCGCGTGCATGTAGTCGGAATAGTCCGAAATCTTGTTGCGCTGCCCGATGTCGGTGATCCAACCGTAGAACGAGAAGACCGACGTGCGGTAACGGAAGATGCCCTTGCGGCCGAACGTGCGGTCGAAGTCAATCTGCACCGAAGAACCGCCCTCGTACTTCGACGACTTGTCGGGTCCGGCCAGACCGTAGGTCTGCCAACCCTCCTTCTTGTCCCACTTGTTCTCGCGAATCTGAGCGCTCTCCACGAAAACGGCGCTCAAGGCGATGGGCGAGATGTTGACCACGATAGGGAACTTGGGCTTGGGACACTTGTAGGTGATACCGAGCGAGATGTCGAGGTAGCCCGGCGCCATGAAAGCGCTCTTGCGCTCGAAATCCTCCTGCTGGGTACGCGAAATGTAGCCGTTGGCGAACTGGCTGCGGAACTTGAAGATGGCTCCGTAAGACCAGTTTTTCGTCATCTTGAACGAGGGTGCCACCGAGAGGTCGAATTCGTCCTGGTTCTTGAACCACACACCGTTGCTCGAAGTCGAAGTCGAACCGTCCTCGTTCTTGACCTCGGTCTCGACCTTCATGCGGTTGTAGCCGAACTTGGCGATGAACTTGGTTTCGACGGAAAAGAGGTTCTTGGTATATGTATGGTTCAGAAACAGATTGGCCATCAGCGCGATGGAGTTGTCACCGCCCGAGACCTTGATCCAAGGGTCGTTGTAAGAGGTGAGCGCGCCCTGCAGCCCGCCGCCGAATTCGAGCTTGTTGCGCTCCTTGCGGATGGCGGCCCGCTCAGCCCGGTAGCGGGCCCGGTTGAAATAGGCCACGTCGACCGGCGTGGACTTGACCGGGTCGCGGAAAGTCACGTTCTCCTGGCGGGCATCCACCTCGTCGATGGAAAACTGGGCCGAAGCGGAGGGCGCCGCGGCGAGCGCCGGCAGAAGCAAAAGCAGCGAATGGAATTTCATAGAACAGGGGATGATGGAATTTCAACCGCAAATTTATGAAAATATTTGCAGAAATCTTATTTTTGCAACAAGGTTAGGTCCCCGACCTAACCTGCGCACCTTCAACCGTTCAACCTTTCACCTCGCAAGAATGAAATTCTTCGGAGCCCACGTAAGCGCCTCGGGCGGCGTATGGAACGCCCCGGCCAACGCCCGCGCCATCGGAGCCACGGCGCTGGCCCTTTTCACCAAGAACCAGCGCCAGTGGATGGCCAAACCGCTCACCGACGCGGAGACCGCCGCATTCCGCCGTGCCTGCGAAGAATACGGCTACGCCCCGGCGCAGATACTGCCGCACGATTCCTACCTCATCAACCTCGGGCATCCCGAAGCCGAGGGGCTCGAAAAGTCGCGCGCGGCGTTCGACGACGAGATGCTCCGCTGCCAGGAGCTGGGGCTCGACCGGCTCAACTTCCACCCGGGGAGCCACCTCAAACAAATCTCCGAGCAGGAAAGTCTGGACCGCATCGCCGAATCCATCAACCGGGCCCTCGACCGCACGCACGGCGTGACGGCCGTCATCGAGAACACGGCGGGGCAAGGTTCCAACTTAGGATTCCGGTTCGAGCACCTGGCCTATCTGATCGAGCGGGTGGAGGACAAGACGCGCGTGGGCTACTGCATCGACACGTGCCACGCCTTTGCGGCGGGTTACGACCTGCGCACGGCCGCGGCGTGCGACGCCACGTTCGCCGAACTCGACCGCGTAGTGGGCCTGCAATACCTGCGGGGCATGCACCTCAACGATGCGATGAAACCCCTGGGCAGCCGGGTCGACCGCCATGCCCCGCTGGGCGACGGCGAAATAGGCTGGGAGTGCTTCCGCTACATCGCCCGCGACAGCCGTTTCGACGGCATTCCGCTGATTCTCGAAACGCCCGACGAAAGCCGCTGGGCCGCCGAAATCGCCGCCCTCAAGGCCTTTGCGGAGAAATAGCACCGTCGTCGCAGCGTCCCTCGCAATGACGGGATGCCGGGAATTCGGGCCGGAGCCTGCGGAGCACGCCCGGCGGCAGCCGGATGCTTGCGGGCCTCCGCCGGGAGAGGCTGCGGCCCGCCCGCCTGAAAGGCGAATTTCATAAAAGCAATACGAATCCGCCTTGCTCCTCGGAGCAACAAAAGGCACAGGGAGCGTAAAACCGGGCGTAACTTCCTGATTTTTAATTCTTAATTTTTCATTTTTAATTCATCCAGGCACTGCCGTATCAGCGCAGCGCTGTCGCGGACCTCGCTCTCGGAAATGGTCAGCGGCGGCGAAATGCGGAACGCCGTGTCGCAATAGAGGAACCAGTCGCTCATGATGCCCGCCTCCTTGAAGAGCTCCATCAGGCGGTAAAGCGGTTCGGAAGCCCCCAGCTCGACGGCCAGCAACAGCCCCGAACGACGGATGCCGCGCACGGCCGGATGGTCGGCCAGCAGCTCTTCGTAGAGCGCTCCCTTGTGCTCGACCTCCTCCACAACGCGGTGTTCCAGCAAATAATCGAGTGCCGCCAGACCCGCCGCACAGCAGACCGGGTGGCCGCCGAACGTGGTGATATGGCCCAGCACAGGGTCGGTCTGCAACGTATCCATGATTTCGTGCCGCGCGATGAACGCCCCCAAGGGCATCCCGCCGCCGAATGCCTTGGCCAGGCAAACGATGTCGGGCACGACGCCGTATTTCTGCATGGCGAACATGGCGCCCGTGCGCCCCATTCCCGTCTGGATTTCGTCGAACACGAGCAGCGCCCCCACCTCGTCGCAGCGCCTGCGCAGGGCTTCGAGGTAACCGGGCGCAGGCGGCCGCACCCCGGCTTCGCCCTGCACGGGTTCGGCCAGCACGCAGGCCGTGCGGGCCGTAATCCGCTCCAGCTCGCCGAAATCGTTGAATTCGATAGCCTGCACGTCGGGCAGCAGCGGGCGGAACGCATTCTTCCACTCCTCGCCCTCGGGCGCCCCCATCATGCTCATAGCTCCGTGGGTCGAGCCATGATAGGCCCGGCGCATCGAAATCAGCTCCGTGCGCCCGGTGAAACGCTTGGCCAGCTTCAGCGCCCCCTCGACTGCCTCGGCCCCCGAGTTGACGAAGTAGACGCTTTCGAGCCCGCCGGGCAGCAGCGACGCGATTCTGGCGGCATACTCCACCTGCGGCGTTTCGACCAGCTCGCCATAGACCATGACGTGCATATAGCGCGCGGCCTGCTCCTGCACGGCCTTGACGACGGCAGGATTGGCATGCCCTACGTTGCTGACCGACACTCCGGCCACCAAGTCGTAATAGGGTTTGCCCTCGGGCGTATAGAAAAACGTGCCCTCGGCCCGCGCAACCTCTACCAGCATCGGCGAAGGCGACGTCTGCGCCACGTGGGCAAGAAACCGTTTGCGAAGAATATTCATACAAGTGAAAAATTTCGTGTTATGGACTGCGGAACCGGACAGCCCCGCTGCATTCGCCCGGGCCGGCTGCGGGGGTCGCGCCAAAAGCGCGAGCCGGCCCCGGGCGCAAGGTCTGAGACCTTGGCACTTTACGATTGCTCCAAGGAACCCGACGTTTCCGAAACCCCATCTTCCGGCCCGTCGCCGAACCGCCGTTCGAGAATGCGCGGGGCATCGGCAACGCTGCGCAGCATCCAGCGGTAGAGCGTTTCGGTCTGCTGCTGCGGGGTCATGGCCCACGCCCCGACCTGCCGCCGCACGCGCTGCGAAAGCTGATAGATGAGGATGGCGGCCGAAGCCGACACGTTGAGGCTCTCGACCATGCCGCACATGGGGATGCGCAGAAATTCGTCGGCCGCGGCGATCGCCTCGTCGGAAATCCCGGCGTGCTCGGTGCCGAAAACCAAGGCGAAAGGTCCGCGTGCGACGTCGAACGTCTCAGGGGTCGTATCTTCGCGATGGGGCGTGGTGGCCACGATGCGGTAGCCCTCGGCCTTGAGCGCGCGGAGCGCTTCGGCGCTCGACGCGTGGCGGCAGACGTCGACCCAGCGGTCGGTGCCGCGCACCACGGCCGCGGCCGGGCGGAACTCGCAGAAGCTCTCGACGGTGTGCATCCGCTGGATGCCGAACGCCTCGCAATGGCGTATCAGCGCCGCGGCATTCTGCGGATGGAACGTATTCTCGGCCAGCACGGTCATGTAGTGCGTCCGCTGTGCCAGGGTCCGGCGGAACAGACCGGCACGCTCGGGGGTCATGAACTCCTCCAGGCAAGCGATCCGCTCCTCGTACCACGCCGTGTCCTTATTTGCGGTATTTGTCATCGTCGTCCAGCATTTTGAGGTAGCTTTCGTAGCGCATCGGCGCGATTTCGCCCCGCATCACCGCCGCAGTCACGGCGCAGCCCGGCTCGTGGGTATGGGTGCAGTTGTAGAAACGGCAGTCGCGGCCCGTGCGCATCATCTCGGGGAAATAGTGCCACAGCTCGCCCTCGTCGATGTCGATGAGCCCGAACCCCTTGATGCCCGGGGTGTCGATGACCGCCCCTCCTCCGGCAAGCGGATACATGGTCGAAAAAGTGGTCGTGTGGCGTCCCTTGCCGTGGCTTTCGGATATTTCGCCCGTGCGGATGTCGAGCGCAGGGTCGATGGCCCGCACGAGGGTCGATTTGCCCACGCCCGAATTGCCCGAAACGAGCGTCGTCCGCCCCTGCAGCAATTCGCGAACCTCGCCGACCCCCTCGCCGGTGGCGGTCGAAACCGTCAGCACCCGGTAGCCGACCGATTCATAGACGGCCCGGAATTCGGCCAGCGCCTGCGGCTCCTGCAAATCGGCTTTCGAGAGCACGAGGGTGGCCGGAACCTTGTAGGCCTCGCAGGTGACCAGGAAACGGTCGATGAACTCCGGCGCCGTCTCGGGCTGGCGGAGCGTCGCCATGAGCAGCGCCTGGTCGACGTTGGCGGCAATGATATGCGATTCCTTGGAGAGGTTCGACGCGCGGCGGATGACATAGTTGCGGCGCGGCTCGACGGCCGTAATGACGTGGTCCCCGGCAGCGTCGCGCTCGCACGCCACGCGGTCGCCGACCACCACGGGGCTGGTCGACCGCACCCCCTTGAGCCGCATCCGTCCCCGGATACGGCAGCGCACCGTCTCCTGCCCGGCCAGCACCTCGAACCAACTGCCCGTCGCGCGGACCACCACTCCCGAAAAACTCCGTTCCATAGGCTATGCGTCCTGCTTTTCGTCCGCCTGCGGCAGCTGCTCGCCGAGCCGTTCCGCATAGGGAAAAATCAGCCCCGAAAGCCGCAGCACGGGGCGGTAGCTTCTCGATGTCTCGATGGTCCGGCTGTCCACCAGCCAATAGCCGACGTTGAGTTTCTCGAACGCGGCGAACAATACGCTGACGACCAGCATGTATTTCAAAATGGAAAGGCCCACGCCCAGGAGGGTGTCCAGCCACCCGAATCCGGCGAAACGGGAAAGTCGCTTCAACATCCGCCCGACGATGGCGACCAGCAGGATGCACCCCAGCAGCAGCACGATGAATCCGCCCGCAGAGCGCACCAGGGGATCGAAATGCAGCCACTCGCCCACCGGCTTGCCGAAGCGCACGGCGAGCCACAGCCCGACGACGAGCGCCACGAGCGACCCGGCCTGCACGATGAATCCCTTGCGCCACCCGTTCCACACGGCCAGCGCCAGCACCAGACAAACGATAAGGTCGATCGTATTCACGGCAAAGCGGCAAATTGCGGGTAAAGATAGGCATTTTATTGCGAATTCCACCCTGTTTTCCGCAGAACGCCCCGACAAATTTGGCATTCCCCCCGGTTTGCACTACCTTTGTGGAAAACCCGAATCATCATGAAAAGAGATATCCTGCTCGCTCTGCTGCTGCTTTGGGCCCTGCCGCTGGGGGCCCGCGAAATCTATCCGCTCAACGAGGGCTGGCGCTTCTTCTACGCCTCGGAACCCAACAGCGACAACGCCCGGTTCGTGACGCTGCCCCATAGCTGGAACAACAACCCGACGGCCGAAGGCTCGCTGCGCGAAACCACGGGGCTCTACCAGAACGACCTGCGCATCCCGGCCGAATGGGCCTCGAAACGGGTCTTCATCCGCTTCTACGGCGCGCAGAACGTGACCGACCTCTTCGTCAACGGCCGCCATGCGGGCGAACACCGCGGCGGTGCGACCGCCTTCACGTTCGAGATTACCGACAGGCTGCGCTTCGGCATGGACAATTCGCTGCTGGTCATCGTGAGCAACGCCGCACGGACCAACGTGCTGCCCACCTCGGCCGAGATGAATTTCTACGGCGGTCTCTACCGCGAGGCCGAGCTCATCGTCACCGAACGCACGGCCGTGTCGCCCCTCTACTTAGGGACCGACGGCGTGCTGGTCCACCAGCGGACCGCGACCCGCGAAAAGGCCGAGGGCGAACTGGAAATCCACCTCACCTCCAAGAACGAGACCGCCTGCACGGTGGCGATCGACATCACGGCGCCCGACGGCCGCAAGGTCTTCGCCGACCGCATCATGCACGCCAAGCTCGACGGACGGCCGCTGAAAATCGCCTACACGGTGCCGAACCCCCAACTATGGTCGCCCGAACACCCGGACCTCTACAAAGTCAACGTCGAAGTGAGCAAAAACGGCCGTTCCGACCGGGTGTCGGTCCGCACGGGCTTCCGTCAGATAAAGGCCACGCCGGGCGCGCTGCTGCTCAACGGCAGGAACATCCCCGTGCGCGGCGTAGTGCTCTACCACGACAACGCCCTGTCGGCCGGAACGCTGACCGCCGCCGACTATGACCTCGACCTTGAAGAAATCCGCACCTTGGGAGCCAACGCCCTGCGTTCAGCAGTGATGCCCCACGCCCAGCACCTCTACGACCGCTGCGACGAAACGGGCATGCTGGTGTGGATCGACACGCCCCTGCAGCGGGCCCAGTTTCTGAGCGATGCGGCCTACTACGCCACGGCCGCTTTCGAGCAGAACGGGCTGCAGCAGCTCCAAGAAATCGTCGCCCAGAATCTCAACCACCCCTCGGTGGTGATGTGGGGCATCTTCTCGCGCCTGCGCAACACGGGCGACGACGTGCGCCCCTACATCCGCAAGCTCCACGACGCGGCCCGCACGCTCGACCCCTCGCGCCCGACGGTGGCCGTGAGCGACAAGAACGGCGACATCAACTTCATCACCGAAATGATCGTCTGGCGGCAGGCCGTAGGCTGGGCCAAGGGCCATCCGCACGACCTGCACATCTGGCTCGAACAATTAGGCAAAAGCTGGTCGCACCTCCGCTCGGCCATCCAGTACGGCGCCCCGGGCGTCATAGGCCATGCGTCGGCGCCACTGCACAACAAGCCCACGACGCACCGGATGCCCGAAGAACGCCAGACCCTTTTCCACGAAGAATACGCCCGCTGCCTGCAAAACGACTCGCTGCTGTGGGGCGTCTGGGTCGAGAACATGTTCGACTTCGGTTCGGTGCGGGGACACAACGGCACCAACGCCATGGGGCTGATGACCATCGACCGCCGGCGCCGCAAGGACGCCTACTACCTCTACAAAGCCATGTGGAACAAGGAGGAACCGACACTGCACATCGCCGGGAAACACAGCAGTCACCGCACCTCGCCGCAACAGACGTTCCGCGTCTACAGCTCGGCAGGCGAACCGCTGATGACCATCGGCGGCGACACCGTAAGACTGACCCGATACGCCGACTGCCAATATCGTTCGGACACGGTGACGCTGACGGGCCGGGCCGAGGTGAAAGTCCGGGCCGGAAAGCTGCGCGACAGCACTACCGTGCTGATAGACAGCGCCCCAGCACCGAAGAGCTCTCCGGTCCTTCCGCAAACAGCAAATCCGCAAAAGACAAATTAGGGACGAACGGCTGACGGTCGGCGAAGACCTGCACGTAAGGCTCGGCCGCAAAGGCCGGGCCTTCGGCGTTTTTGGGCCGCAGATCGCAGTCGCCGGGCCGGGCCTCGACATAGGTTTCGCTCACCGCGGGCATGGGAATCCGCGCCGCGCCGCAAAGGCATTCGAGCAGCCCAAGGTTGAAATCGGCGAGAAAATCGAAACGCCGCTCGTAAAAGGGGGCCAGCCTGTCGGCATAGAAATCGAAATAGGGCGACCCTTTGTAGGAAGCGACCAGCGCCCCCCAATGCTGGTGCTGCCAGCGTTTGGAATAATCGAGCCGCACATCGCGCACGGGCTGCCGGGGACGGTTGGCATGCGCCACGTGGACCGTCAGTTCCATCGTCCCGTCGGCCGCAAGAATCCGGGCCCGGTTGCGCTCCGAGCGCTTGATGAAATGCTCGCCCAGGTCGACGACGCACCCGCCCTGCATCAGGCAGGCGAAGTAGCGGACCGAAGGCAGATAGGCAAGAGGGAGGAGAAGCATGGTCAATTCATAATTTACAATTCACAATTCAGAAGTAGAAAAAACGAAATCCGGACTGGCTTTCCATAGCGGGCCGGAGCCTCGCCCGGCGAAGGCCCGCAATGCTTGCGTGCATCGCAGGCTCCGGCCGAATACCGAAAAACGCTGCGAACAAAACCGGAAAAAACAATTATGAATTCTGAATTCTGAATTCTGAATTTTCGGTTTCTTCCCACTCGCCGTGCTCCTTGATAAGTGCTATCAGGCGGTCGAGGGCCTCCTCCTGCGGAATATTGCGGGCGATGACATCGCGGCCCTTGTACAAGGTTATCCGCCCCGGCCCGGCACCCACATAGCCGTAGTCGGCGTCGGCCATCTCGCCCGGGCCGTTGACGATGCAGCCCATGACGCCGATTTTCAGATTTTTGAGGTGCGACGTGCGGGACTTGATTTCGGCAAGGGTCTTTTCGATGTCGTAGAGGGTTCGCCCGCAAGAGGGGCAGGCGATGTATTCCGTGTGGGAGAAGCGGGCGCGGGCGGCCTGCAAAATCATCAGTTCCACCTCCCGGATGGCGGATGCGGCATGCTGCGGAGCGTCGACCCAGATGCCGTCGGCCAGCCCGTCGAGCAGCAGCACGCCCAGGTCGGCCGCGGCCTTGACCGCCACCGTTTCGAGCGACGCATCGTCGTAGCGGCGTTTCACGACCACAGGTTCGTCGGGCTGCTCCAAACCGAGGATGGCGGCCCGCAGTTCGGCCGTCGGATTGCCCGAAACGGCTTCGAGGATACGGAATCCGTCCAGCGGTTCGTCGTGGACAACGGGCACCGCCACCCGGCTGCGCCGCCGGAACTCCGTAGGCGAATAGCGTTCGGGGTGGCGCACCGCGAATTCGCCCGGCCGTTCGGCGAAATAGTCGGCCAGCAGCTGCGCTACGGGAATTTCGTGTTCGGGCGCTTCGGTCAGCGAAACCCGGATGGTGTCGCCGATGCCGTCGGCCAGCAGGGCCCCGATGCCCACGGCGCTCTTGATGCGCCCCTCCAGCCCGTTTCCGGCTTCGGTCACTCCCAGATGGATGGGATAGCGCATCCCCTCGGCCTCCATCGCCTCGGCCAGCAGCCGGTAAGCGGCCACCATGACCCGCGTATTGCTCGACTTCATCGAAACGACCGCCCTGTCGAATCCGACGCGTTGGCAAACCCGCAGAAACTCCATGGCCGAAACGACCATCCCCTGCGGCGTGTCGCCCCACTCGTCGAACACGCGCTTGGCCAGCGAACCGTGGTTGACGCCGATGCGCAGAGCGACGCCCCGCTCGCGGCATTGTTCGATAAGCGCTTCCAGCTCACCGTGTTCCGTGCGATAGTTTCCGGGGTTGATCCGCACCTTGTCGACATACTGCGCCGCCACGGCGGCGGCTTCGGGCAGAAAATGGATGTCGGCGACCAGCGCCACGTCCAACCCCTCCTCGCGCACACGGCGGGCTATGTTTTGCAGGTTTTCGGCTTCGCGCCGTCCCTGTGCCGTGAGCCGGACGATGCGCCCGCCCGCCGCAGCAATCCGCCCTATCTGGGCCACGCACGCTTCGGTGTCGTTGGTGTCGGTATTGGTCATCGACTGCACGGCAACAGGATGCGACCCGCCGATGGTCACGGGACCGAACGCGACTTCGCACGACGGCCGCCGGGAAAATTTTGTCAGCTCCATTTTTTTCGTGTCGGAAAAACTACTGCGAAGATACAAAAAGGAAACGAACAACGGAAACACCCGAAATCCGCCGCCGGACATCGCTGCCGGAGCGCAAACCGGAGGAAACGGTTTTTCCGCTTCTCCGCAATGCGGAAGCCGTGATTTTTTAATTATCTTTGCCCTGTGAACATGCTGGAGAGCAATATCCAATTTGTGCCGGGCGTGGGCGAAGCGCGGGCGAAGCTGCTCGACCAGGAGCTGCATGTGCGCACCGTGGGCGACATGCTGCGTCATTTTCCGACGCGCTACATCGACCGCACCAAAATCTACCGCATCGCCGAAATCACCGAGGGCGCCCCGGCGCTGGTCCAGTTCCGGGCCCGTGTGACGGGGGTGGCCTACGCGGGCGAGGGGCGCAAACGCCGCTTCACGGTCTACGTCAAAGACCCCTCGGGAGCGGCCGAGCTGGTGTGGTTCCAGGGCATCAAGTGGATCGAAAAACGAATCGAGGTCGGGCGCGAATACCTCGTCTTCGGCCGTCCCTCGTTCTATCGCAGCGAACTTTCGATGGCGCACCCCGAGCTGGAAACCATCGAACAGGCCCTCTCGCGCAAGCCCGAAAGCGGCATGCAGGGCATCTACCCCTCGACCGAGAAGCTCTCCAACGTGCTGGGAACCAAAGGCATGTACCGCATCATCTGCCACGCATGGCAGTTGGCCAAGGACCATGTCGAGGAGCTGCTGCCCGAAGCGCTCCGCACCCGCTACGGTCTGATGCCCCTGCGCGAAGCCTACTACAACATCCACTTCCCCCAGTCGCCCGAAGCGCTCCGGCAGGCCCAGTACCGGCTCAAGTTCGACGAGCTGCTGGGCGTGCAGCTCAACGTCCAGTCGCGCCGCACGGCCCGCATGACCAAGAACGACGGCTTTCTCTTTCCGAAAGTCGGGGGTGTTTTCAATACGTTCTACACGCAGAAACTGCCGTTTCCGCTCACCGGAGCGCAGAAACGCGTCATCAAGGAGATCCGCAGCGACACCGTCACGGGGTTCCAGATGAACCGCCTGCTCCAAGGCGACGTCGGCAGCGGCAAAACGCTGGTGGCGCTCATGTCGATGCTGCTGGCCGTGGACAACGGCTACCAGGCCTGCATGATGGCCCCCACCGAAATACTTGCCCGTCAGCACTTCGCCACGTTCAGCCGCATGCTCGACGGGCTCGGCGTCCGGGCGGCGGTTCTGACCGGAGCCTCCAAAAGCCGCGAACGGCGGCAGGCCCTCGAAGGAATCGCGTCGGGCGAGGTACAGATTTTGATTGGGACCCATGCGTTGATCGAAGACCGCGTGCAGTTCGCCAACTTAGGGTTCGTCGTCATCGACGAGCAGCACCGCTTCGGCGTCGAGCAGCGGGCCCGGCTCTGGACCAAGAACGCCCGCCCGCCCCACATCCTCGTCATGACGGCGACGCCCATTCCGCGGACGCTGGCCATGACCCTCTACGGCGACCTGGACGTCTCGGTCATCGACGAGCTGCCCCCGGGCCGCAAGCCCGTCAAGACGGTGCACTACACCGATGCGGCGCGGCTGCGGCTTTTCGGCTTCATGAAGCAGGAAATCAAGAAAGGGCGGCAGGTCTACGTGGTCTACCCGCTCATCAAGGAATCTGAGACGATGGACTACAAAGACCTCACCGACGGCTACGAATCCATTTCGCGCGACTTTCCGCTGCCGGAGTACGTGACGACCATCTGCCACGGCCAGATGAAGCCTGCCGACAAGGAGGAGTCGATGCGCCAGTTCAAGGCGGGCGAAGCGCAGATCATGGTGGCCACTTCGGTCATCGAAGTGGGGGTCGATGTCCCCAACGCCACGGTCATGGTCATCGAATCGGCCGAGCGGTTCGGGCTTTCGCAGCTCCACCAGCTGCGCGGACGCGTCGGCCGGGGCGGCGAGCAGTCGTACTGCATTCTGATGTCGGGCGTCAAGCTATCCAAGGAATCGCGCGCGCGGCTCGAAGCCATGTGCGAGACCAACGACGGCTTCCGGCTCGCGGAGCTCGACCTCAAGCTGCGGGGCGCGGGCGACGTCAACGGCACGATGCAGAGCGGACTGGCATTCGACCTGCGCATCGCCAACCCCACGGCCGACGTGCAGATACTGACCCTTTCGCGCGAAGCGGCCATCGAAATCCTCGCTGCCGACCCCGAACTCGCCCGTCCCGAAAACCGCGGGCTCGCCGTGCTGCGGTACAATTATTCGGGGCGCCGCGAAACCGATTTCTCACGCATTTCCTAACGAACGCATACCGATTTTTATGAAACGACTGCTTCTTGCCATACTGCTCCTGTGGACCGGCCCCCTGGCCGCCCAGCTCTACCACCCCGGCGAAGTACTCCGATACAGGGTGAGCTACAAGGCCAAAATGTTCCCCAACACCGAAGTGGGGACCGTCGAGGTGACGACAACCGAGACCACGTGCGACGGGAAGAAATACTACCTCGTCAAGGGGGTGGGGCGCACGCTGCCGACCTACCGCTGGTTCTACAACATGGAAGACATCTACCAGGTCTGGATCGACCCCGTCACGCTGCGCAGCGAGTATTTCCAGAGCGACATCCGCGAGGGCGACTACACGTTCGAGAGCCGTTTCGACTACGTGTGGCAGGATTCGGTCGTGCGGACCCGCTGGCGCAGCCGGCAGCGTCCGTTCGCCGAGAAGGAGATGCCCCTCACGCCCGAAAGCATGGACGCCATATCGCTCTTTTTCAACATGCGCACAGCCGAGGCGGACGATTTCAGCAAGGACAAACCGGAATACCTGCGGATGGTGCTACAGGATACGGTGCGCAATATCCGCTACCGCTTTCTGGGCCGCGAGGTGAAGAAAATCCGCAACATGGGCAAGTTCCGGACCCTCAAGTTCGATTGCCAGCTGGGCACGACCGAAGGCTATTCGTTCACCGACGGCACGGTCTTCTACATCTGGATCACGGACGACGAGAACAAGATTCCGGTCTACATCGAATCGCCCGTCCGCGTGGGCAGCATCAACGGTTATATTTCCGGTTACAAGAATCTCAAATACCCGGTGACCAGTCTTGTCAAGTGAATAATTAATAATGAATAGTGGATAATGAACGGAATGTAGCGAAATAATTATTCATTATTAACTATTCCTTGTTCATTGTCTTCTGTTCCGCCGCATATTTGCGGCACCAGGGGGCTATGCCGCACGAAGCGCATTTCGGAGCGCGCGCCGTACAGACGTAGCGTCCGTGGAGAATCAGCCAGTGGTGCGCCACTGGAAGCAGACGGCCGGGGATGTTCTTTTCGAGCGCCAGTTCGGTTTGCAGCGGCGTTTTGGAGTTGGTGGTCAGCCCTATACGTTCCGAGACGCGGAACACATGTGTATCGACAGGCATCACCTCGCGCTGCCACAGCACGGCCCCCAGCACATTGGCCGTCTTGCGCCCCACCCCCGGCAGCCGCTGCATCGCATCGAGGTCGGAGGGCACCTCGCCGCCGAATTCCTCGCACAGCATGCGGGCCATCCCGGCCAGATTCTTCGCCTTGTTGTTCGGATAGGAGATACTCTTTATATAGGGATAGATTCCCTCCGCCCCCGCTTCCGCCATCTTGTCGGGCGTGGGGAAGCGCTCGAAGAGGGCCGGCGTGGTCATGTTGACCCGCTTGTCGGTACATTGGGCCGACAGGATGACGGCTACCAGCAGCTGGTAGGGATTGTCATAGTGCAGTTCGCTCTCGGCCACGGGCATGTGCTCCGAAAACCAGCCGATGATTCCGTCGTAACGTTGTCTGAGTGTCATAGTCGCAGAGTTTTCCGGCGCCTGAACAGCACCTTTTTCACCAGCAGTCCCGCTCCTTCGGGACAAAGCAGCAGCCGCGGCGCGGCCTTGAGGTCGCGCCACCAGCGCACCAAATATTCGCGCACCGGACCGTGGTAGGAGAGAATCCACAGCGCCACCGCACTCCGTTCGCGCAAGATGCGGAAGCGGTTGCGGCCCCCGGTGTAACGTTCATCGAACCAAAGGCTTATACCCATCAGCGAATCGCGGAAAGCAATCCGCTGCCTGTACTCCGCGCTGTGGCTGACGCTCGCAGGCAGACGACGGTGCACGGCCGTCGGCCGGTCGATGAAGCGGATGCGGCTGCACGCCGCGAACCACAGCCACATGGGCCAGTCGTCGGTGAGCCATTCGGGGTGGAGTTCGGGGCGGATTTCGTCGTAATAGCGGGCAATCAGTCCGCGCCGCGCAAGGGTCGTGCAGTTGGCGACGGTGGTCCGCAGCAGCAGGCGGCCGAAATCGGTGTAGCGTTCCGGCGGATAGGGTTTCCGTTCGCCCGTCGCCTGGTAGAAGTCCGTCGCCGCCGTGCAGCACATGCCGCACGCAGGGTCGTTCTCCAGGAGGCCGACCTGCGTTTGCAGCTTCAGCGGGTCGTCCCACCAGTCGTCGCCGTCGCAGTAGGCCACATACTTGCCGCGGCAGGCATCGAACGTCCGGCGGTAGTTGGCCCGCCAACCGACGTTCTCCCCGCCGCCGACCACCCGCACCCGGTCGGGAAAACGCCGGGCATACTCGCGGCAGACGGCCGCCGTGCCGTCCGTGCTGCCGTCCTCGCCCAACACCAGCTCGACCCCGAACGACGTCTGCTGCGCCAGCACGCCCTCGATGGCCTGCCGGATGTAGGCTTCGTGGTTGTAGGTCGTCATGCAGACCGATACGAGCGGCGTTTGCATCGGGGTCAGAGTTTGGTCAGTTTGGCGAATTTGGCCAGCAGGGTCTTTTCGCCGGCGTTGTCGAACGCGATGACCAGCTTCTGGTCCTCGGCCAGCATCTCGATGCGGCGGATGATGCCGACGCCGAACTTCTGGTGCTCGACCCGCTGCCCCACAGCATAGTCGCCGCAGGCCGCAGCCGCATCGCCCGCCGGACGCACGCCCAAACGCCGCATCCCTTCGGTCGAAGGCCGCGGGGTCTGCACCAAGGCCGGGTCGGGTGCCGTGCGCGGTTTGGACGCCCCGAAGCGGGAAGCGCCCTGCGAAGTCCCGGAGCCCGAGCCATAGCCGCCCTGCGGCCGCCCGGGCTGTCCGTTCCGCGGGAACCGTTGGGCCGGACCGCTGCCGTAGCCCCGTTCGTCGCCGGGTTGTTTCTGCTGAAAACGGTAGTCGAACCGTCGGCGCAGCTCGTCGAGGGCCGAACCGCCCTCCTCGCGCCTTGCCGGGCGTTCGCCGTCGGCTTCCACAGCGGTTTCGAGGTACTGCGGGTCGATTTCGTGCAGGAAACAGCTCGGGCGCGAAAACTCCATGTTACCCCACTTGAACCGCATTTCGGCATACGAAAGCGTCGCCGCCACCTTGGCACGCGTGAGCGCCACGTAGAACAGCCGCCGCTCCTCCTCCAAGCCGTCGGGCGTCTCCACGGCCCGCTGCGAGGGGAAGAGGTTTTCCTCCAGCCCGACAATATACACATGTTTGTATTCCAACCCCTTGGCCGAATGAACGGTCATCAGGGTCACTTTGTTGCGGTCCTCGGGGTCGTCCTTGTCCATGTCGGTCATGAGCATGACGTTCTGCAGCCACTCCTCGATGGTCGCCTCCTCCTCGGGCTGCCGTTCACCGTTCCGGATTTCAGCGTCGCGCTGTTCCTTGAACAGCTGCATCGAGTTGAGCAGCTCCTCGATGTTGTCGAGCGCCGAAGTCGCTTCCGGCGTGTTCTCGGACCGATATGCCGCCAGAATGCCCGACCGCGAAGCGATTTCGTGGCCGAAGTCGTAGAGTCCCTTTTCGCCCCGGGCGGCCGCCAGCGAACGAATCATCGCCACGAACTCCGCCACCTTGCGGACGATGGCTTTCTGCACGGCATCGGCAGGCGGTTCGGCCACCAGCGCATCGACCGCCTCCCACATCGAAACGCCCCGCTCGGCGGCCATCTGCGCAATCCGCTGCACGGTCGTGTCGCCGATACCACGCGCCGGATAGTTGACGATGCGCCGGAACGCCTCGTCGTCGCGCGGGTTGACGACCAGCCGGATGTAGGCCATCAGGTCCTTGATTTCCTTGTGGTCGTAGAACGACGAACCCTTGTAAATCCGGTAGGGAATCCCGCGCCGCCGCAGGTTGTCCTCCAGCACGGCCGACTGGCTGTTGGTACGGTAGAGGATGACCGCTTCGGCCCATTCGTCGCCCGCCGCACGCACCTTGTCGCGCAGGTCGGAGACCACCATTTCGGCCTCCTCACGGTCGTTATAGGCTTTCAGCACGCGGATTTTTTCGCCCCGGGCACCTTCCGAAAAACAATTCTTATCCAGCTTCTTGGAGTTGCGCCGAATGACCGAATTGGCCGCATCGACGATAGTGCGGGTCGAACGGTAATTCTGTTCGAGCTTGAAAACCTCGGCCGTGGGGAAATCTTTCTGAAACGACAGAATATTTTCGATTTTGGCCCCGCGGAACGAATAGATCGACTGCGCATCGTCGCCCACGACGCACACCCGCGAATGGATCTGCGACAGGCGGCGGATGATGACATACTGCGCATAGTTGGTGTCCTGGTACTCGTCGACCAGAATATATTGGAACTGTTCCTGATAGCGGGCCAGCACCTCGGGGCAGTCGCGCAGCAGAATGTTGGTCTGCAGCAGCAGGTCGTCGAAATCCATCGCTCCGTTGCGTTTGCAGCGCTGGCAGTAGGTGTTGTAGATGTTGCCGAATTCGGGAATCTGCGCATGCCGGTCCTCGGTCCCGTAGGTCGTATTGGCGAGGTAAGCGCCGGGGGTCACCAGCGCGTTTTTGGCAAACGAAATACGCGACGCAAGCCGCGCAGGCTTGTATTTGTCTTCGTCGAGGTTCAGTTCGCGGACAATGGTTTTCAGCAGATTGCGGCTGTCCGAGGGTTCGTAGATGGTGAACGACTGCGGATAGCCTATCCGTTCGGCGTTCTCGCGCAGAATCCGCGAGAAAACCGAGTGGAACGTGCCCATCCGGATGAAGCGGCTGCGGTTGTCGGGCAGCATGGCGGCAATGCGCGAGCGCATCTGCTCGGCAGCCTTGTTCGTAAAGGTGAGGGCCAGAATGTTGTGCGGCTTGACCCCCTGTTCGATCATGTAGGCGATACGCGAGGTCAGCACGCGCGTCTTGCCCGACCCGGCGCCCGCAATGATAAGCGACGGCGAATCGTAGTTCACCACGGCGTCGCGCTGGGCAGGATTCAGTCCCTGTAATATCGGTGATTCCATGTCGTAGATTTTCCCTGCAAAATTAGCATTCTGCCGGGGAAGCGTCGCCGATTTCCGGAAAAATCTTTCGCAAAAAATCGCCGCCCCTCCGAAAAAGGGGCGGCGCACCGTCAGAATTCGGCTTCTTCGCTCGCCTCGAACACCGTTCCGTCATCGGCGGTCAGACGCACAAAAAGCGTGTGTTTCCCAGGCTCCGCAGGCGCGGCATCGAAGTCAAGCCATGCGAATTAAGGTTCTACCCATGGCACGATAGGGAAAAATCGGCGGAAACCGGGATTTTTTAAGCGTTATTTTATTAGTTTTGCAATAATTTCGGCGCGGATGCGTTGAAAGAACGAAACCGGCAAACAATCGAAACAGAAACATACCATGAGCGAAGTCATCAACATCAAGGAACTCAACGAACGCATCGAACGCGAATCGGTCTTCGTCGACACGCTGCGCAGCGAAATCGGCAAAGTCATCGTCGGGCAGGGCCACCTGGTCGACACGCTGCTCATCGGCCTCCTGTCCAACGGCCATATCCTGCTGGAGGGTGTGCCGGGTCTGGCCAAGACGCTGGCCATCACCACGCTGGCCAAGGCTGTCGACGCCGGTTTCTCGCGCATCCAGTTCACCCCCGACCTGCTGCCCGCCGACCTGCTGGGCACGCTTATCTACTCGCAGAAGAACGAAGACTTCGTAGTCCGCAAGGGGCCCATCTTCGCCAACTTCGTGCTGGCCGACGAAATCAACCGTTCCCCGGCCAAGGTGCAGTCGGCGCTGCTCGAAGCCATGCAGGAGCGGCAGGTGACCATCGGCGACGAGACCTATCCCCTGCCGCAGCCGTTCCTCGTGCTCGCCACGCAAAACCCCCTGGAGCAGGAGGGCACCTACCCCCTGCCCGAAGCGCAGGTCGACCGTTTCATGCTCAAGGCCAAGATTTCCTATCCCAACAAGCAGGAGGAGCGCGACATCGTGCGCATGAACCTCGCGGGGGCCGGGATGCCCGAAGTGAGCAAGGTCATCGCGCCCGAAGACATCGTCAAGGCCCGCAAGGTGGTCGAAGACGTCTACATGGACGAGAAAATCGAGAAGTACATCATCGACATCATCTTCGCTACGCGCGAACCGGGCGAATACAGCCTGGGCAAGCTGCAGAGCCTCATCGCCTACGGCGGTTCGCCCCGCGCGTCGATTTCGCTGGCCAAGGCCGCCCGGGCCTACGCCTTCATCCGCCGCCGCGGCTACGTCATCCCCGAGGACGTGCGCGCCGTCTGCCACGACGTGCTGCGCCACCGCATCGGCCTCACCTACGAAGCCGAAGCCGAGAACATTACCTCCGAAGAGATCGTCACCGACATCCTCAACAACGTAATCGTCCCCTAACGCGATGCAGGAGAACGAACAGGATATTCTCAGGCGCGTCCGCAAAATCGAAATCAAGACCCGCGGACTTTCCGACGAAATCTTCGCCGGCAAGTACCACACGGCCTTCCGCGGACGGGGCATGTCGTTTTCCGAAGTGAGGGAGTACCGCGCCGGCGACGACGTGCGCGACATCGACTGGAACGTCACGGCGCGTTCGCGCAAGCCCCACATCAAGATTTACGAGGAGGAGCGCGAGCTGACCATGATGCTCCTCGTGGACGTCTCCGCGTCGCGGCTGTTCGGGTCGGCAGAGCGGTTCAAGAAGAACGTCATGACCGAAATCGCGGCCGTGCTGGCTTTCTCCGCCGCGCAGAACAACGACAAGGTGGGCTGCATCTTCTTCTCGGACAAGGTCGAGAAGTTCATCCCGCCCAAAAAGGGACGCAGCCATATCTTGATGATTATCCGCGAGTTGGTCGGGTTCCGGCCCCAGTCGCAGGGCACCCGGCTCTCCGAGCCCCTGCGGATGCTGACCAACGTCAACAAGAAACGCTGCACGACTTTCATCCTCTCGGACTTCCTCGACCCGGCGCAGGACCGCGCGGCATTGGAAGACGCGCTGAAAATCGCAGGCAGCAAACACGACCTGGTAGGCATCCGCGTCTGCGACCCGCGCGAAGCCGAGCTTCCCGACGTGGGAATCGTCGAGCTGCAGGACGCCGAAAGCGGCCGCAAGGTGTGGGCCGACACCTCCTCGCGCGCCGTGCGCGACCACTACGCCGCGGCCTGGCGCACCCGCAGCGAAGCCATCGACGACCTGCTGCGCCACCACCGCATCGACTCGGCCACGATTACGACCGACGGCGACTACGTGGCCGAACTCCTCAAACTCTTCCGACAACGATGAAACGACTGCTGTTATGCGGCCTGCTGTTCGCCGCCGTCACCGCCCACGCCCAACAGCCCGTCGTCACGGCCCGCGTCGAGCCCGACAGCCTGATGATCGGCGACCGTTTCGACTACGTCATCGAGGTGGAAAAAGACCTCGTGCAGACGGTCGCATTCCCCCTCTTCGAGCCCAACGAGGGCGACCGCCATTTCGAGCTGGTCGAAGAGCTTCCGGTCGACACGCTCCAGCGCGACGGCCGCCGCATCAAGCTCCGCAAGCGCTATCGGCTGGCTGCTTTCGAGGAGGGACACCACGACCTCGGCCCGGCCGAAATCCTCTACGCCGACAAGAACATCGTCGACACGCTCCGCACGGCCGAACGGCTGCATCTGGAGGTGACGACTTTCCAGATCGACTCGACGTCGCATTCCATTTTCGACCTCAAGCCCCAGCGCGACCTCCCGTTCCGGATGGGCGAAATCCGCGGTTATCTGCTGTGGAGCCTGTTGGGAGCCTTGGTGCTGGCCGCGGCCCTTTGGGCGCTGCTCCGCTATCTGAAAAAGCGCGGCGCCACCTTAGGCGGGCTTTTCGCCCCGGCTCCTGCCCTGCCGCCCCACGTCGAGGCCATCCAGGCGCTCGAAGAACTTCACAACCGCAAGCTGTGGCAGAACAACCGCCACAAGCAATATTATTCGGGCCTTACCGACATCCTGCGCAGCTACATCGCCCGCCGCTGGGAGGTGGGGGCCATGGAGATGACCACCGACGAGATTCTCGGCGCCCTGCGTCCCCTCGACCTGCCCGACAAGGCACGGATGGACCTCACGGCGATTCTGCGCGACGGCGATTTGGTGAAATTCGCCAAGGCGACGCCCGACGCTGAGACCAACGAAAACGCCTATCTCAAAGCCTATTACTTCGTCGAGGAGACCAAGCCAGCCACCGAGCAGGCCGAGCCGAACGCCGAAAACGAATGACCCCTGCCATGCAACGATTCCTGTACATCCTTTTTCTTTTCGCTTTCTTGAGTGCTTCGGCCCAGCAGATGCCCGAACGGCGCGAGGTGCGCAAGGGCAACCGCAGTTACCACAAGGGCGACTACCAGAAAGCCGTCGAGCGCTACACGCAGGCGCTGACCTATGCGCCCGGTTCGTTCGAGGGGACCTACAACCTCGGCAGCGCCCTCTGCAAGGCCGAAATGTTCGACAAGGCCGAGCAGACCATGGCCCGCGCCGCGGCCGATACGCTCCGCACGGACGAGGAGCGCGCCCAAGCGTTTTATAATTTAGGCAACGCCCAGTTCCTGCAAAAGAAATACAAGGAAGCGCTCGAAAGCTACCGCCGTTCGCTGTTGCTCGACCCGGCGGATATGGAGGCCAAATACAACTACGCCTATACCAAGAAGCTCTTGGACGAAAACGAAAATCAAAACAGCGAAAACAATAACAACCAGCAACAAGAACAAGACGAGAATCAGCAAGAACAATCACAAGATAACAACCAAGAACAACAAGATAGCGACAAGGAAGAACAAGACGGCCAACAAGACCCCTCGGAATCGGACCAAAACGACAAAAACAACAACGAAGGCCAAGAGCAGCCCGTGCCCGCCGGAATTTCCGAGCAGGAGCAGCAGCAGATGCTCGACGCCATCCAGGCCCAGGAAGATAAAACCCAGGAAAAGCTCAAGGAAAAGCAGGGCGTCATCGTCCGCGGCGGAAAAAACTGGTAGCCTGTCCCAAATTAAAAATTAAAAATTAAGAATTAAAAATGAAAAATCAGCGTGAAACCCGATAATATCGTTCTTACGAAAAGTTTGAATTTCGCGGTCCGCATCGTCAATCTGTACAAATACATAACAAGCACGCATAACGAATACGTTCTCTCGAAACAACTTCTGAAAAGCGGGACCAGCATAGGCGCGAATATCCGCGAGGCTATCGGCGGGCAGTCCCCGAACGACTTCACGGCCAAAATGCACATCGCATTGAAAGAAGCATACGAAACGGAATATTGGTTGGAACTTCTTTCCAGAACAGGATATTTGAAAGAAACGGAATTCGACCACATATTCAAGGATTGCCGGGAGCTCACGAATTTATTGGCCAGTATCGTCAAGACGATGAAAGACAGGAAATGATTTTTAATTCTTAATTTTTCATTTTTAATTGCAAAATATGACTTTCCACAACCCCCATATTCTCTGGCTGTTGCTGCTTCTGCTGCCGATGATCGGCTACTACGTGTGGCGGACGCTGCAAGGCGGCGCGGCCATCCGGATTTCGACCGTCGAAGGGGCGGAGCAGGCGCCGAAGACCGTCCGTTATTACCTGCGGCACCTGCCGTTCGCCCTGCGTGCCGCGGCGGTCGGTCTGATTATCGTGGCGCTGGCACGGCCGCAGGATGCCGAACAATATTCCAACACTTCGACCGAGGGCATCGACATCCTGCTCGCCCTCGACGTCTCGGGGTCGATGCTCGCGCGCGACTTCCGGCCCGACCGCATCACGGCAGCCAAGGAGGTGGCCGGGTCGTTCATCGCCGACCGCTGCGGCGACCGCATCGGGTTGGTCGTATTCGCAGGCGAAGCCTACACCCAAAGTCCGCTCACCACCGACCAGGGCACGCTCCAAACGCTCCTCGGCCGCATCCGCAGCGGCATCATCGAGGACGGCACCGCCATCGGCAACGGGCTCGCCACGGCCATCAACCGCCTGCGCGAAAGCGACGCCAAGTCCAAGGTGGTCATCCTGCTCACCGACGGCGTGAACAACCGCGGCGAAATCGCCCCGCTCACGGCCGCCGAAATCGCCAAGGCGCAGGGCATCCGCGTCTACACCATCGGCGTCGGCACCCGCGGCATGGCGCCCTATCCCGCCGCCGACATCTACGGCAACCCGACGGGCGGCACCGTCATGGCCAAGGTCGAAATCGACGAGAAAACCCTCACTTCGATTGCCGAGCTCACGGGCGGCCGCTACTTCCGGGCTACCGACAAGGCGACGCTCAAGGCCATCTACGACGAAATCAACCAGCTCGAAAAAAGCAAGGTCGAGGTGACCGAACACGTTGTTTACCACGAGCTTTTCGTCCGGTGGCTTCTGTGGGCCGCCGCGCTGCTGGCCGCCGAATTCCTGCTCGCGACGCTCGTTTTCAAACGCATTCCCTAAAGCCATGTTCCGATTCGCCCACCCCCAATACCTTTGGCTCCTGGCCGCCGTCCCCGCATTCGTCGTGCTCTTCTGGCTGGCGGCCCGCAGCCGTCGGCGCCGCCTGGCCCGCTTCGGGTGCGAAGCCACGCTCCGCGAGCTGATGCCCGAAGTTTCGTCCGGACGCATCGCCTTGAAGTTCATCCTTTTATGCACAGCTTTCGCCTTGCTCGCGCTGGCGGCCGCACGGCCGCAGTTCGGGTCCAAGCTCCGCGAAGAGAAGACGCAGGGCATCGAAATGATGCTGGCCGTCGACGTCTCCAATTCGATGTTGGCCGAAGACTTCGAGCCCAACCGGCTGGAACGGACCAAGTATGCCATCGGCAAACTCTTCGACGGACTGCGGCAGGACCGTGTGGGGTTGGTGGTCTTCGCCGGAGAGCCCAAGGTGCAGCTGCCCATCACGTCGGACTACCGCATGGCCCGGGCGTTCGCCCGCCGCATCGACCCCTCGCTCGTCACGGTCCAGGGTACGGCCGTGGGCAAGGCGCTGGAACAGTCGCTGCTGGCCTTTTCGGGCAATACCGAAGAAGCCCGCAGCCGGGTCATCGTGCTGATTACCGACGGCGAGAACCACGACGACGACGCGCTGGCCGTCGCCCGGCGGGCCGCCGAAATGGGGGTCCGCATCTACACCGTCGGCATCGGCACGCCCGAGGGGGCGCCCATCCGCATCGGCGGCGACTTCATCAAGGACGAAAAGGGCGACATGGTGGTCTCGAAGCTCAATGAGAAGATGCTTGCCGAAATCGCCGACCTGACGGACGGCGTCTACGTCCGGTCGACGAAGCAGTCCATCGGGCTCGACGAAATCGTGCGGAGCATCAACGAAATGGAGCGGTCCGAACTTTCGACCGTCCGCTTCGAGGAGTACGACGAACAATACCGCGGCCTGCTCGCCGCGGCCTTCGTATTGCTGTTGTTGGAGTTCTTCCTCCTCGACCGCCGCAATCCCCTGCTTGCGAGGTTCAATATTTTCAATTAAGAATTATTTGCGATTCCGGCAATACAGCGGCCCTCAAAAATCCGCTTGCCGAAAATGACATCGACAAAAAATGATTCCCAATTTTTCATTTTTAATTTTTCATTTTTAATTCTTAATTTTGCCCCGCAGGCCCGCTCTGTCGCCGCCGGGTAACCGGGGGAGGAAAGTCCGGGCAACACAGAGCGCCGCGCAAGCTAACGACTTGATACCCGTGAGGGTATGGGAGCGTAACAGAGAACGACCGCCCGCCGGGTTTCCGGTTGGTAAGGGTGAAAAGGCGGGGTAAGAGCCCACCGCGGGGGCAGCGATGCCGCCCGGCCGTACGTCCCGCGGGTTGCAAGACCGTGTATACCGGCAAACGAGGGTTGCTCGCCCGATGCCGGGGGGTAGGTTGCTGGAGACGGCGGGTGACCGCCGCCGTAGATAAATGACAGGGGCCCGGGACGCAAGCCCCGGGAACAGAACCCGGCTTACAGGGCCTGCAAAAACAAGAAGCTGCTATCCGAAGATAGCAGCTTCTTTCGTCTCCGCTTCAGAGCCATCGGCGAATCCCTGCGAATACCGCGGCACAGCACACGGCGCCGGCAACGAACCACCAGCGGCCGCACGAGCGCGCAGGCGCTGCCACGGTTTCGGTCCGGGATTCCCGCCGGATGCTGTCGGCCGTCTGTGTCCGATACTCCGAACATCGGGTCGCTGCCGAATCGCGTTGCCGGCGGATTTCGGTCCGGACGGTCCGGACCACCTTGCGCGGCAGGCTGTCGCTGCGGGCCGTAACAACCAGCGTGTCGCCGCGCCGCCGTGTCTCGACCGCCAAAGGGCCCTCCCGCGCAACGAACCGGGCCCCTTCGGGCAACTCCTGCAAAGCCGCCAGCGGAACAGCGGCCGCAACCTCCCGGGCCGGAACAGGCTCGGAATCCACAATGATTTCTTCGCGGAGCACCTCCTCGCCCGCCCGATACGACGATGCGGCCGACGAACGGAGTTCCTTGCTCCGTTGCGACACAGCCCGATGCGCCGTCCGGGCATTGCTCCGCGAAGCAGCGCACGAAACGGCCGATGCGGCCAGCCATCCGGCCAGCAGCCACAGCAAAAAAGAATTCGGTTTCATAGTTTTATTCGGTTGAAAAGTCGGGGACTGATTCTGCGGCGCAGGTCTTCGACTTCGCGGGTCAGCCGGTCGACCTTGGCCAGCAGCGTCTGCTGGGCAACCTGCCATTGGGCTTTCTCCTGCCGCAGCATGACATTTTCCTGCAAAACCTGATTGTACTTTTCGCTCAGCAGGTCGATGGACCGCTGCATTTCGGCCAAAAAATCGTTGTCGCGCCGGCGCCGGCCTACGAACCACGAAACGGCCGCGCCCAAGAATCCGCTCGGCAGGGCGAACGCAAGCAGTTCGCCGAGCCACGAAAAATCGGTCATGGATAAAAATTTTGAATGTTTTCGATGAAGCCGCTTCCGCAGCGGCACCCAAATCCGGCGCAGACCGGAAGAACTCCGGCCGCAGGGCGAACGCCCGTACAAATATACTATCGCAAAAGCCCCTTGTCAAGAGCGGAGCCCCGGAAAAATTTTCCGGGGCTCCGTATCAGGAAGTTACAAGGTTATTTTTTCGGCGACGGTTTCTTGCGCACCGACCACCCGAAGTGGCCGAGCGCCTGCCCCAGCCCGAAATATTCGCCGTGGGAGTAGACAATCGGGCAAGCCTTTTCCAAGCAGAACTTCCCGCTCTGCGGGTCGATATACGCGGCGTCGGCCTGCACCCCGACGACCTCGGCGACGAACATGTCGTGCGAGCCCAGCGGCACCACCTGCCGCACCTGGCATTCGATATTGACGGGCGATTCCTCGACAATCGGCGCCGCCACATGCAGCGCCTTGCCGGGCGTCAGCCCCATTTCGCGGAACTTGTCGTAATCGCGTCCCGAGCGCACGCCGCACCAGTCGGCAGCCCGGGCCAGCCGCTCGGTCGTCAGGTTGATGACGAATTCGCCCGTGCGGCGGATGATTTCATAGGAGTGACGTTCGGGCCGCACCGAGATATAGCACATCGGCGGGTCGGAACATACAGTTCCGGTCCATGCCACGGTCAGCATGTTGTATTCTTCGGGCGTAGCACCGCAACTCACCAGCACGGCAGGCAGCGGATAAAGCACCGTGCCGGGTTTCCAATTCTCTTTCATAAGGACAAAGATAGCGCAAGTCGGATGGAAAAGCAAACCGGCTTTTATATAGAGCCTATTTTCAATAAAGCTACGAAAAATTCGTTATATTTGCTCCATGCTCGCCGATTTCATCCGCTATTTGGAGGCCGAACGCCGCTATTCGCCCCTCACCGTGCGCAATTACCGCCGCGACGTAGAGAATTTCATGGCGTGGCTCGGCACCGACGACGCCCGTTTCGACCCGCGGGAAGTGACCGTAGGCCATATCCGCGAGTGGATCATCTTCCGCACCGAGCAGGGCGGCATCGGCGCCGCCACCATGAACCGCGAGCTCTCATCGCTGCGGACCCTTTTTCGCTGGCTGCACCGCACGGGCGCCGTCGACAAGGACGTGCTGCGGCCCCTCGCTTCGCTCAAGACCTCGCGCCGCCTGCCTGCCTTCGTGCCCGAAAGCCGCATGTCGGCCATCGTCAGCGAATGCGGGTTCGACAGCGACGAGTTCCTCACCGAGCGCAATTCGCTGGCCGTGCTGCTTTTCTATTCGTGCGGCCTGCGCCTGGCCGAATTGGTGGGCATCGACCGCGACGACCTTTCGGCCGACGGAACGTCGCTGCGCATCCGCGGCAAGGGCGACAAGGAGCGCATGGTACCCATTCTGGAGGAGGTGCGCGACAAAATCCGACACTATCTGCGCGTTATCGAACGGCAGAAAATTTGCAAATCCCAAGAAAAAGCACTATTTTTAACTCAGCAAGGAAAGCGCATTTCCCGCACGACGGTTTACCGGCTTGTCCAGGACGAACTGACCCGTGCAGGAGTACAGGGCAAAAAGAGCCCCCACGTGCTCCGGCATACGTTCGCCACCCACCTGATGAACGGCGGCGCCGACATGCGCGAGATACAGGAGCTGCTGGGCCACGCGTCGTTGCAGGCCACGCAGGTCTACACCCACAACAGCATCGCCCGACTGAGAGAGATTTATGCCAAAGCCCATCCCCGGGAGCAGAAGGGGAATAAGTAAAACATTAAAAACCAAGGCTATGAACGTGCAGATTCAATCCGTCAGATTCGACGCCGACAAGCGGCTGGTCGAATTCGTGAATGCCAAGATGGCGAAGTTGGACCGTTTCGCCGAGCGCTCCACAGGCGCCGAGGTCATTCTCAAGCTCGATAAGGACTACGAAAAAGGCAACAAGATAGCCACCATCACGCTCCGCATGCCGGGCGAGGATTTGGTCGCCAGCCACCAGGCCAAGACGTTCGAGGAGGCGGTCGACGAGGCTATCGACGCCCTCAAACACCAGTTGGACAAGTTCAAGGCGAAGGTCGAGAAGTAGGCTTTCCCGCCCCATCCGCAGCGGCCGTCTTTTCGCAAGACGGCCGTTGTTTTGTCCGGTGGCGAAACTCCGGAAAACAGCGACGAAACCGACCGAACACTGCATGAATTTCCCCGAAAAGCGTATCTTTGCGGCGCCATGCCTTTTTCCGACAGAGAGATACTGAAAATCACCTTTCCGGTCTTGCTGAGCCTGCTCATGGAACAGCTTATCGGACTGACCGATACGGCCTATCTGGGCCGCGTCGGCGAGACCGAGCTGGGGGCCGCCGCGCTGGCCGGCATCTTCTACCTGGTCATCTTCATGCTCGGGTTCGGGTTCAGTATCGGCGCGCAGGTGCTGATGGCACGGCGCAACGGCGAAAAGGACTACCGCGGCATCGGCCCGATTTTCACGCAGGGCATGGGATTTCTGCTCCTGCTGGCAGCCCTGCTTTTCGCCGCGTCACGGCTGTGGGCTCCCCGGCTGCTGCGGCTGCTGATCGAATCCGACCAGGTCTACGCCGCCGCCGTAAGTTATCTGAACTGGCGCGTCTACGGTTTCTTCTTCTCGTTCGCCGCCGCCATGTTCCGGGCTTTCTACGTCGCCACGACCCGCACGCGCATACTGACGAGCAATTCGGTCGTCATGGTCCTTACCAACGTCGTGCTCAACTACATGCTGATTTTCGGCAAATGCGGGTTCCCCGCCCTGGGCATCGCCGGCGCGGCCATCGCTTCGGCGCTTTCGGAGGGCGTCTCGGTACTTTTCTTCGTCCTCTACACCCGGTTGCGGACCGACCATAGGCGCTACGGGCTGTTCCGTTGGCAGGGCCTCGATTTCCCGTTGCTGGGCCGCATTCTCGGCGTCTCGGTGTGGATCATGGCGCAGGAGGGTTTCGCGTTTTTCGCGTGGCTCTTTTTCTTCGTCGCCATCGAGCATCTGGGCGAGCGGCCGCTGGCCGTTTCCAATATCGTGCGCAGCGTCTCGTCGTTCATCTTCATGTTCGTCAACGCGTTCGCTTCGACCGCCAGTTCGTTGGTCAGCAACCTCATCGGCGCCGGACAAGGCAGCAACGTGTTGGCGTTGTGCCGCCGCATGATTCGGCTTTGTTATCTCTTCGTGCTGCCCATAGTGGTCCTCGCGTTCCTCTTTCCGGAGCCCGTGCTGCGCATCTATACCGACAATACCGAGTTGATAGCCGCTTCGGTCGCATCTCTAAGGGTCATGCTCACGTCGTTCATCATCTGCGGGCCCGCCATCATCTACCAGTTCAGCGTCTCCGGTACGGGCGACACCCGCGCCGCCATGATTATCGTCACCCTCACCGCCGCCGTCTATATGGCTTATACCTGCCTCCTCGCTTTCGGGTTCCGCGCCGGCGTCGCCCTTTGTTGGTCCGCCGACCACGTTTATTACCTCGTCCTGCTCTCCTCCTATCTCTACCTCCGTTCCGGACGGTGGGTCCGCAAGGCCATTTGATACCCAATAAAATAGCATGGCGCGGTAGATTACTACCGCGCCATCTCTTCGAGGTCTGAAGCGGACGCCATAAAAATTAATTGATATTAATCTGTATTTATCTTATTTAATTTGTATTTCAGTATATTATGCGAATATCTTATTAATTGCGAGGTCTGGAAATTTTAGAAAATTTCGCTGACGCCGTACAAATGCCGTACAAATTTCTATCTTTGCGGCAGAAATAAAATTTGTCGCATATGGCAACTTTCGCATATCGTATTCGCACGACGAAGAAAAGCACACTGACGAAAGTGTATCTTCGTTTCAATGTCGACCGGCATACTTCATTCTATGCCGAATCTCAATATGTCGTGTGGGCGGATGCTTGGGACAACAAAAAACAGACGGTTAAAAGCCGTTACGCCTTTACGGATGATTTCACCGAGCAGCAGGGGCGTGAACTGACGAAGAACCTGTCGGAGTTGCGCAGTTTCATTCTCGGAGAGATGGCGAAAGACCCCGAACATGCGATGACGAAAACGAAACTGGAAAAGATTGTTTACAGTTTCCATCACCCGCGCAGTGCATCCGGTGGCCGCAACATACGCAGTCGGGAATCGTTGACCGACTACATAGCCCGTTATACGCACGAAATGGAAGCCGGCACAAGGCTCAACATTCACAAACTGCGCTACGGAGCATCGACAATCAAGAACTACAAAGGGTTTATCATTCAGTTCGACGAGTTCTGCAAGGCGAAGCGGAAGCGATTCGACTTCGGCGACATCGACCTGAAATTCTACGACGATTTCGTAGCGTGGTTTACAGCGAAGGATTACTCGATCAATACCATCGGCCGTCATGTCAAGGAGTTGAAAATCATCATGCGGGCCGCACGTGAAGAGGGGCTGCACGACAACGGCTTGATTGAAAGCCGCAAATTCCGTGTGTTGACTGCCGATGTCGAGAATATCTATTTGACCGAATCGGAAATCCGCGCTATTGCCGACCTCGATTTGTCGAACAATAGACACAAAGATGTTGCCCGCGATGTATTTTTGGTCGGTTGCTATACGGCACAGCGGTTCAGCGACTACTCGACTATCAACGAGGGCAATATCCGCACGTTGGAAAGTGGGCAACGGGTCATCGACCTCAAGCAGCAGAAAACAGGCAATCACGTCGTCATCCCCATTCGGCCCGAATTGCAGGCGATATTGGACAAGTACGAAAACCGTTTGCCGAAGGCCTATGAACAGAAAGTAAACAAATTCATCAAGGAGGTTGCCCGCGAGGCAGGTATCACGGAGAAAATCGAAGTGTCATACGTCGAAAACGGGGAAAAGAAGACGCATCTGGTTGATAAATGCGATTTGGTAAAGACCCACACAGCACGTCGCAGCGGAGCGACGAATATGTACTTGGCGGGCATCCCAACCATCGCCATCATGAAAATCACGGGACACAAGACTGAAAAGGAGTTCATGAAATATATCAAGATTACAGAAGAACAGACCGCAATGGAGTTGATGAATCATCCGTATTTCAGCGGTAGGTAATTCGAAATGCTACCGCCGTAAAATTTACCGCGGTAACAAAATGTCAAACAAATTCCGGCATGGACGGTTGTTGCTCCTATTATTCGCGAATAAATTGTAACTTTACAGAAAATTAGAAATATATGACGGTTGAGGAACTGACAAACATACTCGATTCATTACTGAATCTACCTGCGGAAACGGAGGTGGTGGAGTTTAAGAAAGCGTCCAATGGGTTCGGAGATCAGGAGCTGGGACAATACTTCTCGGCATTGAGCAACGAAGCCAATCTGAAAGGCATGTCGCACGCATGGCTGGTTTTCGGCGTGGAGAATCATACGCACGAGGTTGTCGGCAGCCAATACAAGAATAGCCGTCCGGCTCTCGATGCGATGAAGAAAAAGATCGCCGATCAGACTACGGGCCGGCATACTTTCGTCGAGATACATGAATTGCGGTACAAGAACGGCAAAAGAGTTGTGATGTTCGAAATACCGCCCGCTCCGCAGGGTATTCCGATTGACTATCAAGGCCATTATTACGGTCGAGACGGAGAATCTTTGCAGGCGTTGAGTATGGACAAAATTGAAAGAATCAGGAATCAGGTTCGTTTGAAGGATTGGAGCGCGGAAATAATCGAAGACGCCTCGTTGGAGGACTTGGATTCGGCGGCCATTGTCAAGGCAAGGGAGTTGTACACGAACGCCCACAAGGACAAGACCGACGAGATTGCATCGTGGGACGACACGACCTTTTTGAATAAGGCGAAACTGACGATTCGAGGAAAAATTACCAATACGGCAATCGTGCTGCTCGGCAAAGAGGAGAGCGAGCACCTGATCTCTCCCGCGGTAGCTAAAATCAAATGGATCTTGCGCGGACAAAACAATATCGAGCGCGACTATATGATTGCCTCCTGTCCGTTCATTCTGGCTGTCGACAGAATATACGACAAGATTCGCAATCTGAAATACCGCTACATCAATCCGGAATATAAAACACTCTTTCCCGAAGAGATCGACACCTACGAGCCGTATGTCATTCGCGAGGCATTGAACAACGCTATCGCCCATCAGGATTATACGCTTGGCGGTCAGATCAACGTGGTGGAATACGACGACAAGTTGGTATTCTCGAACAAAGGATCGTTCATCCCGGGCAATATCGAACGAGTGCTCGTCAGTGATGCTCCCGAGGAGCGATACAGAAATCAATTTTTGGTAACGGCCATGGTCGGTTTGAAAATGGTCGATACGATCGGCAGCGGCATCCGCAAGATGTACAATTATCAAAGACAGCGACTGTTTCCTCTGCCGGACTACAATTTGACCGACAATCGGGTTGAAGTTACCATAACGGGTAAAATTCTCGATATGAACTACGCCAATATTCTGGCGGGAAATACCGATTTGCATCTGCTCGATATCGAATTGCTGAACCGCGTGCAGCTGGGGAAACCGTTATCCGATGACGAGATCGTCCGATTGAGAAGCAAACATTTGATTGAAGGCCGCAAGCCCAAAGTCTATATTGCGAAACATATCGCCCAAAAAGTCGGACAAAAAATTGAGTATTCGGAGCATAAAGGACTTGGAAATAAAAGTTGCGAAGAGTTTTTGATGACGGCATTGCGCGATCACAAATCGTTGTCGCGCAAAGAAATCGATAAGCTACTGTGGAATCTCCTTTCCGACCTGCTTACTGACAGACAGAAAAAAGATAAGATTACGAATCTTTTGGCAAAATTAAAGAGGCAGGGCAAGATAAGAAATGAATCGCAAGGCCCGAATTCAGATTGGTTTAATGTTTAATTTTTACACGCTTTTACACGCTTTTTTACATACTTATTTCTTTTAATGTTTTGCTTATATGCTGTGTATTAGGTGATTAAAAGCGTGTAGAAATGTTTGGGTAGAGAGAAAATATACCCCCCCCTAAAAAATATAGATAATGTCCCGTCGTCGCAAAATAGAAATCAAAGCTTCCGAACTGGCGTGCTTCGACACGCTGGTCGAGGCATTGCGCTCCCGGCCGGAGTTTGCGGACTTCGACCCGGCAAGTCTGCGCGTGTGGGCGTACGAAAGTTATGAACAAGAACTGAAAAACGCGGATAAAGCGATTCGGCATTTTGACCGCTGGCTATATATCTGCAAGGACAAAAACGAGCTGCCGGCATTCGTCGGCGGGCGGCCGATGAACAAAAAGGAGTTGGCCGCCGCATTGGGTATCACCCGTCCGACACTCTACCGTTGGCTGAGTAGCAAGTGGTTCGAGGGCTGTCGCGACGAACGGATGTCTCGGGATGAATATTACTCTTCGTCGGCCGTTCGCGAAGCACTGCAAAGGTATCTTGCCAGAGACCAAAGCGAATAACGCTTAAAAACCTCCAAACCGTTTTGCAGGGAGCACGAGTCGTTGCTCCCTGTTTTTTATGATTTTTTAATCACTTTACACGCGGCATTTTATTGTGCCAATCTCCGCAATTTATGGAAATCCGCCTCAAAAAACGAGATAATTATCCGTGGATTTTCCTAACTTGACATCGTGTGTCTTCGCATTGTAACACAATTACTTATTTTAGTCAGTTCCGATAAACGTATTCCTTTGCAGCGTTAAATCGCAAGAATTATGGCAAAGGAAATTTATCTGAACGGCATGACTGCCGACCAACTCTCGGAGATGATTCGGGAGTCCCTGCGCGACGAACTGCAACAGCTGCGTCCCATACATCCGAAAACCGACACGAAGTACCTCACGCGGCATGAAACCGCCCGCCGTCTGCGCATCTCGCTCGTGACGCTCACCGACTGGGTGAACCACGGTAAAATCTGCGCCCACAAAATCGGCGGGCGTGTCCTGTTTCGCAACAGCGATGTCGAAGCAGCACTGAATCGAATTGTTCCCATTAAATAATTCAGTGAAAGAATAAATATTTCTCTTTTCACTGAACATAGATTTTATGAAAACGATTCAAGCTATCAAACGCCTTCCCATTCGGACCTACCTTGCTGAACGGGGTTTGTACCCGACCAAAGACAATCCGCGATACGGTCTTTATCTTTCACCGCTGCGCAAAGAACATACGCCGAGTTTCAAGGTGGACTACATGCAGAATCTGTGGTATGACTTCGGGCTGGGTGCGGGCGGTTCGATTATCGACCTTGTGATGCGATTGGAGCGGTGCAATTTCACAGAGGCTGTCCAATTGCTTAGCTGCGGTGAGAGAACATCGATCGCGGTTCCCGTATCACCGTCGGTCTTGCCGACTGTTCCCGCGCTCCGCATGCTCTTCGACATCCCGCTCCGTCATTCGGCATTGGTCGGTTATCTTTCGTCGCGGGGAATCGACCCGGCAATCGCATCGGCCTGCTGCCGGGAAGTACATTATACCGTCGGCGGACGCAACTATTTCGCTGTCGGATTCCGCAACGATGCCAGCGGTTGGGAATTGCGTTCGGAATGCTTCAAGGGTTGTGTGTCGCCCAAACAGATTACGACGATCGACAACCGTTCCGATACCGTCGTCGCATTCGAGGGATTTATGGATTTCCTCTCCTACCTCTCGATGGAAAACCAATTACAAACCGATGCTGCAGTTCTGAACTCGGTTGTTAATCTGCCGAAAGCGATTCCGTTTCTCGACCGGCATACGACGATTCATGCGTTCTTTGATAATGACGAAGCGGGACGCAAAGCCACAGCTGATTTGAAACGGCTATGCCCGAACAGCTCCGTCATCGACCGGTCGCATCTTTATCGGAAGCATAAGGATTTGAACGAATATTGGCAGGCGAAACAGTCTCGACTGCATATTGCGCCCCAACGCAAACGAGGTATGAAAATGTAAGAAGGCAAGTTTGTGTTTTTGTCAGCCAAAAACTCGCCATGCGGCTCTCATCCCGTTGGTCTAACCCTTAAATATCGAATCCATGAAACACTCCAAACATACGGGCGGACGCCCGTCGCTGGGCAAGGCCCGAAAACAGGAATACCGCATAACCCTCCGTCTCGATACGGAGCATAAACTGCGACTTCAAGCATTGGCCCGTGCTGCCGGACGGCCGCGCACGGAAGTTCTCCGCCAGCTGATAGCCGCCGGTCGTGTGCGCGAGCGTCTGCGCCGCGAACATCTCGACTTCATGTCCCAGCTCAAAGGTATGACCCGCAACCTGAACCAACTAACCCGCCTTGCTCATGCAAAAGGATTGACGGAGATAGTGTCCCGTCATGCGGCTATTGTGGCAAGCATTGAAACTCTGTTAAGGAATTTTCGCGATGATAGGTAAAATCATCGCCGGAGCATCATTCGCAGGGACAGTCGGATATGTCATAAAAAAACAATCGCGGATATTGTCAGCCGATGGAGTAACCACGCCGAATGTTCGGGAGATGATACAGGACTTCAAAGACCAAACATTACTGAATCCGCGTATCAAGAATGCAGTCGGACATATTTCCCTTTCGTTTTCATCGAAAGATGCGCCGCGCATGACCGATGCGTTGATGACACAGATTACCAAAGAGTATATGCAGAAGATGAACATTACCGACACGCAGTATCTATTGGTGCGTCATCTCGACCAACCGCATCCGCACTGCCATTTGGTCTATAATCGAGTGGGGAATGACGGGCAAACCATTTCGGATAAGAACATCAAAATCCGAAATGCGAAAGTCTGTCGGGCATTGACCGAGAAATACGGATTGCATCTTGCACCGGGAAAAGAATCAGTACGCAGGGAGCGCCTGCGGGAACCCGACAAAACAAAGTATGAAATATACGACGCAATCAAAACGAATTTGCGGAATTGCGGCAGTTGGAGTGATTTAGAGCTTCGGCTGAAAGAGCGAGGTATTAGTATGCGCTACAAGTATTGCGGTTCAACCAATCAAAAGCAAGGAGTATTGTTCAGCAAGAACAGATTGGAGTTTTCAGGGTCGAAGATAGACCGACAATTCAGCTACTCGAAGTTGAATCGACACTTCACGCAAGCACAGCAACAAACCCGGCATCGGACAACACTTGCAAAGGGATTCCATGCGGCCATAGGCAATTATCGGTCGGCATACACCGTCCTATTCGGTCATACAGGCGGAAACGGGAATAAGGGGCCAATTGCTAGCGATTCGATAAACTTCGGAGGCAATATCGGAACATTGCCGTTACCGCCCAGCGATTCGACTGTCGGATTGTCGGCAACTCAACTCCAACGCAAACCCGGCGAAAGTCCCGAAGAACATATCACCCGCATTACGGCACTGCTCAACACCGTCGCTGAAGCAATGGCGGTAGCAGCCATGGAACAGAAGCGCAAGCTGCGAGATCGAAAAGCGAACAAACTAAAAATGAAGCTGTAAACTTAAATCGACAATTTGTTATGAAAGAAAACAATATGATGTCTTACGAAATGTACGAAGACTTCAAGGACACAATGGTGAAAACCATCAAAGCCGAACTGTCGGCAAGAACTGCAAACAATAATCAATCGGGCGACAATGATCTACTCCAACGGATAGAGCAAATCGTTCACTCCGAACAAGAACAGCATCGGACGATAATAACCCAGCTTGCCGAAAAACTGGGAAGCATAGAACAAAACAACATAAAGGCTCAAGCAGGAATAGATAGCCTACAAGCAGCGGTCGAATCGATCAAAATCCCTGCCGAATTGCCGCCGAGAATCGTGCAGCGCAGAATATCGCTCGCCATTGAATCGAAAGGAGTATTCTGGACGATGATAGGCATGATATCGGCAATCGTACTGCTGTGCACGATGCTGTATTGGACTGCGAAACCCAATTACGACCGCATCGACAACGACCTGAAATACCGCTATATCAAAATGAAAGGCGAAGCGCTACCCGACCGCCTTGCTGAACTAGAAGAAGTCTTTGAGCTAAACCGCGACAACGCAAAAATCCGCCAAATGAAAAGAGATGTCGAAGAATACGAACGAACTATCCGCCGAAAAATCATACTTGAAGAACAAGCTAGACTGAAAGAACAGGAAGCAGAGAAACTCGACAACAAAGCGGCCAAATTGAGAGGAGAATAAATCTCCTCTTTTTATTTACAACGAATTTTGTTACCTTTGTTATATTAATATTTTATATAAATGGCAACTTTTATCGATATACTAAATAAATTCCGCAAGGAATCTTTTTCGCAAAAAGACAAAGGATTCCGTTTCGAGCGCTTGATGCAGGCTTATTTGAAGACAACGGCGCTTTATGCTCATCTTTTCGAGGAGGTGTGGTTGTGGATGGAATTTCCCTATCATAATCAATTCGGCGGTAAGGATATTGGAATTGATCTTGTTGCAAAAACATACACAGGAGATTATTGGGCGGTACAATGTAAATGTTACGCAGCAGATAGTTATATCGATAAACCATCTGTAGATTCTTTTTTGTCTACTTCTGGACGAAGTTTCGATATCAATGGCGAGTCGAAAACATTTTCTCAACGGTTGTGGATTTCGACCACGAACAAATGGAACGCAACTGCCGAGCAGACCATTAAAAACCAAAATCCGCCGGTTACTCGTCTCAATCTGATTGACCTTGACAACGATGCAGTAGATTGGGATGTTCTCGAAAAAGGCGTGTTCGGAGCATCTGCGAGAACTGTGCAGTTCAGTGTGTTGGACCATCAGAAAACAGCAATCGATAAAACGCACGAGTATTTCCAGATTAAAGGAACCAATCGGGGTAAACTGATTATGGCTTGCGGAACTGGTAAGACATTTACTTCGTTGAAGATTGCCGAAAATGAAACAGATAACAAAGGTCTGATCTTGTTTCTTGTTCCGTCTATCGCTTTATTGGGTCAGACGCTACGTGTGTGGAAAGCGCAATCGGCACAACCGCTTGAAGCAGTTTGCATTTGTTCTGATGCACAGGTGTCGAAGCAGGTGTCGAAGAATGATGACAGCTCGACTTTTGGCACAATAGACCTTGCATTGCCTGCAACAACCGATGTTCACGCCATTGTCCGCCAGTTGCGATATTTGAGAGATAAGCACCAGCAGGGAATGACGGTTGTGTTCTCCACCTACCAATCCATCGAGGTCGTCTCCAAAGCCCAGCACAAACTATTGGAAGAAACCGGCGGTGAATATGGCAAATTCGATCTTATTATCTGCGATGAAGCCCATCGTACTACGGGGGTTACTCTGAAAGATGACAATGAAAGCGCATTCGTAAAGGTTCATGACAACGACTTTTTGAAAACCGACAAACGAATCTATATGACCGCGACACCGCGTCTGTACACCGATGCGATGAAGGACAAGGCCAAGCAGAGCGATGCTGTTTTGTGTTCGATGGATGACAAATCGATGTACGGCGATGAAATTTATCGGATTGGCTTCGGTGAAGCGGTCGATAAGAAGCTGCTTACAGACTACAAGGTGCTGATTCTGGCGGTCGGCGACAAGGATATTACACCGGCGCTACGCAATGTACTGACGAGTGAGGACGGCACAATCGAAACAGACGATGCTGCGAAATTTGTCGGCTGCATCAATGCGCTTTCAAAACGGGTGTTGGGAGATGAAGGGCTGGTTAAGGATGCCGACCCGCTCCCGATGCGTCGTGCAGTGGCGTTCTGTCAGAATATCAAGAAGTCGAAAGAGACGGCAGAGATATTCTCATCTTGCAAGGAGAGTTATATGGCAGATGTTCCCGAAGATGAGAAGTTGCAATTGGTCGATGTCGCCGCCCGCCACGTGGACGGCACGATGTCGGCAACAGCGAGGGATGCGGCTCTGATGTGGCTTAAAGAGCAGCCCGAAAACGAACGGGAGTGCCGTATGCTGACCAATGCGCGCTGCTTGTCAGAGGGTGTTGATGTGCCGTCGCTGGATGCGGTGGTGTTTGTATCGGCCAAAAACTCGCAAGTCGATGTAGTGCAGTCTGTGGGGCGTGTAATGCGCCGCAGCGAGGGCAAGCAATACGGCTATATCATTATCCCTGTTGTCGTTCCTGCCGATGTAGAGGGAGACAAGGTGCTGGAAAATCATCCGAACTTCAAAGTCGTGTGGACGGTGTTGAACGCATTGCGCGCTCATGATGACCGTTTCAATGCGGAAGTAAACAAAATAGAACTGTCTAAAAAGAAACCGAAGAACATTGTCTTCGGAGGTGTCGGTGGTAGCGGAGATGACAATAGCACCGGCGACGGAACGCCTAAAAAGAGTGCCGTGCAGGTTATGGCCGAACAGTTGGCGCTGTCGTTCGACGAGTTGCAGAATGTCTTTTATGCCAAGCTGGTTACGAAAGTCGGCACGAAACGCTACTGGGAGCAGTGGGCACGCGATATTGCCCAAATAGCCGAACAGCATATCGAACGCATACGCCAGCTTATATCCGACAACGACCGCCACCGCAAAGCTTTCCAGCAGTTGATGCGAGGTTTGCGTCGCAATATCAATCCGAACCTGTCGGAACATGATGCTATCGAGATGCTGTCGCAGCACATTATTACGCGACCGGTGTTCGAAGCTCTGTTCGAAAACTACGAGTTTGCAAAGAACAATCCTGTATCGAAATCGATGCAGCAAATGCTCAATTTGCTGGATGACGAAGCCAAGACGGAAGAGGAGCACGAGAAACTGCAAAAGTTCTACGATTATGTACGCACTACGGTCGGCAATATTGAGGATGCGGCAGGCCGTCAGCGTATAATCGTCGAGCTGTACGACAAATTCTTCAAGACGGCATCGCCGAAGACGGTCGAGAAGCTGGGCATCGTCTATACTCCCGTCGAGGTCGTGGATTTCATCATCCGTTCGGTCGGATATATCATTCAGAAGGAGTTCGGGCGCACCCTCTCCGACGAGAATGTACATATCCTCGACCCGTTCACCGGCACGGGAACATTCATTACACGGCTGTTGCAGAGCGGTCTGATCAGCCGCGATGCGCTGGAACGCAAATATCGCAGTGAAATCCATGCGAACGAGATTGTGCTGATGGCCTATTATATCGCATCCATCAACATCGAAAATGTCTATCATGATCTGATGGGAGCCAATGCGGAATATCGTTCTTTCGACGGTATCTGCCTGACCGATACATTCCAGCTGGGCGAGGAAGCGTCGGAAGAAAATCTCTATTCCGAGCAGTTCCCGATTAACTCAAAACGAGTGATCGAACAAAAGAAGAAACGGATAACCGTCATCGTCGGCAATCCGCCCTATTCCATCGGTCAGAAATCGGCCAACGACAATGCACAGAACCAGACATACAAGACTCTTGAGTCCCGCATCGAAAACACCTATGTCGCCCAATCGACAGCCGCCCTCAACAAATCGGCTTACGATAGTTATATCAAGGCTTTCCGCTGGGCATCGGACCGGATCGACGATAAAGACGGCGGCGTAATAGGCTTTGTCACTAACGGCGCATGGCTCGACGCCAATGGATTGGACGGCATGAGAAAGTGCCTTGAAAAGGAATTTTCATCCGTTTATGTATTCAATCTGCGAGGCAACCAACGAACCAGCGGTGAATTATCCCGCAAAGAAGGCGGTAAAATTTTCGGTTCGGGGTCCCGCACACCGATTGCCATAACCATATTGGTCAAGCGGCCCAAAGAGGCGAATCAGAAAGCACGGATATTCTATCGTGATATCGGCGATTATCTGTCGAGAGAGGATAAATTGCGCATAATTCGCAATCTGACGGATATAAGCAATCCGGCGATGCTGTGGTCGGCTATCGTACCCAACGAACACGGCGACTGGCTCAACAAGCGCAGCGAATTGTTCAAACTCTACACCCCGCTGGAGCCTGAAAAGAAATTCAATCAGAAATCAAAAACAGTTTTCAATACATTCGCTATTGGGTTGGCATCCAATAGAGACACATGGGTTTACAATTTTTCCAAGCAGGCGGTCGGAAAAAACATGAGTGCAATGATCAATTTCTATAATCGACAGCAGCACGCATATCAACAAGCCATAAAACAAAATCCCGATTTATTGGTAGAAGAATTTATCGATACGGATCCGACAAAAATCAGCTGGACAAGATCTTTGCGTAATAGTATTAGAAAAAAACATGATTATGTATATTCGGATAAGAAATTGCGTATAGGGATTTATCGTCCATTTCAAAAACAATGTTTGTACTTTGCATCGGAATTCAATGAAGCAATTGGATTAAGCCCCAAGCTGTTTCCTACGCCCAAACACGGGAATTTGGTAATTTGTATTTCCTGTATTAGTGCTAATAACGGGCTATCTGTTATATTAACAGATTGTATTACGGATTTGCATTGTGTGGGAGACACTCAATGTTTCCCATTATACTGGTACGACGACAGCACGGCAGATATTGCCGACCTCTTCTCAGCCCCGCAGAGCGAGATGGACCGCTATACCCGACGCGACGGCGTGACCGACTGGATTCTTTCGACTGCTCGTAAACAATACGGCAGCAAGGTCGGCAAAGAGGATATTTTCTATTATGTTTACGGTATCCTTCACTCGCCCGAATACCGTTCCGCCTTTGCCGCAGACCTCAAAAAATCGTTACCTCGGCTTCCGTTGGTGGATTCTGCCGATGATTTTTGGGCATTCAGCAAAGCCGGTCGCGACCTTGCAGAGCTCCACCTCAATTACGAGACGGTCGAGCCATACAAAGGCTGTCTGCTGGTATATGGCGCAAATACCAATCGGGGCGATGGCATGAACTATCGTGTCGAGAAGATGCGTTTCGGCAAACTCGACAGCAAAACGCCCGACAAGACGAAGATACATTACAACCAGCATATCACTGTCGAGGGCATTCCATTGGAGGCATACGATTATGTAGTAAACGGCAAATCTGCAATAGAGTGGATAATGGAGCGTTACGCGGTTGCCGTAAACAAAGACAGCGGCATCCGCAACGACCCGAACGATTGGGCTGCGGAACATAACGACGAAAAATATATTCTCAATCTGCTGTTGCGCATCATTACTGTTTCCCTCGAAACGATAAAAATTGTCAAGGCTTTGCCTAAATTGAAATTTGAAGAGTAATTTATTGTATTTATATGGAACATATTAGGAAAGAATTATTAGAGGATTACGAACGGGTTTGTAAAACATATAATACGAAAAAGAACACTTGTAATGGTTGTGTAATTACTGAAAATGATGTCTTACGAGCACACTATTTAATATCTGACTATTTTCTCGACGAAGAAGAAGTTTTATTTGGTGTAAAAAACTATGGCCTGCTATCTTCTGCGGTACATCGACAGGTTACAAGTTATGGTGGTGTTGATAAATGGACGACAGACTACCAAAAAATGGCAACACTACTATATGGTTTAGTGAAAAATCATGCGTTTCATGACGGGAATAAACGCACTGCTTTGTTAGTATTGTTGCTATATATGGATAGAGAAAGACTGCAATTACGAAAACAGAAATCAAAATTAGAAACATTAGTTGTGCGTATAGCGGCAAATACATTGGATGAGTATGGTTCATATCAGAGATATCAAAATAGCGAGGAGCCAGAAATCATGTTTATCGCGGATTTACTCAAGCATTACACCAGTCCTGTAAACAAACGTTATTATCCTATTACTTTTGCTGAATTTAATCAAAGACTCAATCGTTTTAATGTAAAACTTGATAATCCTAAAGGAAACTATATTGGTGTATATCAACACCAAACAAAAGAATCTAAACTATTTGGATTGATAAAAGGTAAATCTGAATATGTAAAAATTTTTGACATAGGATTCCCGGGTTGGAAACGGCAAATTAACCCAAGAGCATTTAAAGAAGCTCTAAAGGCTGCCCATTTAACTGCTAAATATGGTATTGATTCAGACGTTTTTTACAATGGAGAAGAGCCTATGTACGCTCTCATTGATGAATATCGAGAACCTTTAGCTCGATTAAAAGATGAATAATAACTATGGCTATCATTAATCACCATAGTAAGCCTTTCGATGAAGGTACATTAACTAAGTTGGAACTATTCGAGGATTATGCCAAAGAGTGGATTCCGACATTTGTCATGAGTACCCATAAGAATATTTGGATCTTTGATTTCTTTGCTGGCCCAGGTTATGATCTCAATGGTATTCCCGGTAGTCCTATTCGCTTACTTGCCCAAATTGATAGTCAGGTTGGGAATATTTTCCAACAAAAAGTTAAAGTTAATGTTTGCTTTAATGAATTCGACAAAAACAAACACGATTTATTAAAAACTGCGTGTGATGATTATATTGCCACACATGCCAATTTGCAGCGAGCCAAAGATTGCAAATATTTACGGATTGAATACCGCAACTGTGATTTAGCAGAGCTATTTCCGAAAACCATTTCAACAATAGAAAAATATCCTTCATTGGTTTATTTGGATCAGAATGGTGTGAAATTTTTAGCAGATACTTATTTGTTGGAATTAGAGAAGTCTGATACCACTGATTTCCTATATTATGTTTCATCATCGTATATCTTGAGATTTGGCAATACGCCTGAGTTTCAGAGTTGTCTATCTATAGATGTTGCCAAAGCAAAATCTCAACCATATAAATATATTCATCAAGAATTGTTAAATCAGTTGAGGGCAAAATTGCCAGTTGATACCAAATTGTCATTATATCCATTTACCATAAAAAAACGGACCAATGTGTATGGAGTAATTTTCGGTGCATCTCATCCACGAGGTGTCGAAAAATTCTTACGAACAGCATGGAACAGAAATACTCAAAATGGTGCTGCTAACTTTGATATCGACGATGATGCTCAGAAAATACAATTAGATATATTCGAAGGAAAGCAACCTAATAAAATAGAGAAGTTTCAGCAAATGCTACGCAGTGAGATACTAAATGGACGAGTGATAAGCAATAAACAAGCTTTTGATTTCACCATACAACAAGGGCACATAACCCCTCATGCTACAGAAGTTGTGCGAGAACTTAAACGAAAGAAAATTATTACATATGATGCAAAACAGCCTCTTATTTCGTATGAAAATACTTACGGTAAAAATAAGCGGATCATTGCTTACAAATTAGTGAAATAATGAGAACGACCAAAATAGAGTGGACTGAAAGGACGTGGAATCCGGTTACTGGTTGTACAAAGATATCTGCTGGCTGCGAACATTGCTATGCTGAAACAATGTCTCGCAGATTGTGTGCAATGGGTAATTCTAAATATACGAATGGATTTCAATCTACAATGCATCCGGAGGATTTAGTTGAACCAATGAGGTGGAAAAAGCCATCGACGATTTTCGTATGTTCCATGAGCGATCTTTTTCATCCAGACGTACCATTTGATTTCATTGATAAAGTATTCGGAGTAATTAGGAATACACCGCAGCATAATTATCAAATCTTGACCAAACGGGCCGAACGGATGGCCGAATATTTTTCAACTCGTGTTATTCCGAGTAATGTATGGATTGGTGTGACAGTTGAAGCCGTAAAAACAAAAAATCGCATAGATTATATACGAAACCTAAAAGCTACTGTTCGATTCATTTCTTGCGAACCGTTACTCGAAGATTTGGGAGAGTTAAATCTTAATGGTATAAATTGGATTATTGTCGGAGGAGAAAGCGGAGTGCAGGCACGACCTATGAAAGAAGAGTGGGTCTTGAATATCAAACGACAAGCCGAAGCAAATCACATTCCATTTTTCTTTAAACAATGGGGGACATGGAGTGCAGATGGAGTTAAAAGTAATAAAAAAGTTAATGGAAAACTATTGCACGGGATAGTTATTCAGAATATGCCAACAATAAAAAAGGCATAATCTTTACATTCATTCTTGCGGTTGCCGTACAAATACCGTACAAAACAAAAAGAAAACCGCGCTACAGTAATCTGCAACGCGGTTTCGATGAGGTCTGAAGCGGATTCGAACCGCTGTACAAGGTTTTGCAGACCTTTGCCTAACCACTCGGCCATCAGACCAAAACATGTCCCGCGGACCAGCCCATGCGAAACGCTGCGGCCCAACGGGAATGCAAATATACGAACAATTCTGCAAAAAGCAAATCTTTCGCCGAAAAGGGCCAATATATTTTTCTGTTTCATACAAATGGAGTATCTTTACATAGGATAGGTTGCCCCGACAGCGGCCCGAAGCCCCAAAGCGTTCGGCCGCCGCAACCGACCCAGAAGCACCATTTATTAATAGCCGCCATGACCATCGAAGACATCGCCTTGCAGTTCACGCCCGGAATCGGGGTGAAAGGCGCCGTGCATCTGTTGGAGTGCTTCGGGTCGGCAGAGCGGATTTTCGCGGCGGCAGAAGAAGAGTTGACCCTCCGGGCCGAGCTGCGGCCCGACCTCGCCCGGCAAATCGTTCGGCGCGCCGGATTCTCCTCCGCCGAAAAGGAGTTGAAATATTGCCGCAAGCACGGCATCATCCCCATCGCATCGACCGACCCCGAGTACCCGCCACTCCTGCGCGAGATTCCCGATTACCCGCATGTCATCTACGTGCAGGGGAATCCGCAGCGGCTCGCCGAGCGTTGTCTCTCCGTCGTCGGCACCCGCGCAGTCACTCCTTACGGGCAGGTCGTGTGCAGCAGGCTCATCGAGCGGCTCGCCGAGCGGGTTCCCCGGCTCACGATCGTCTCCGGGCTCGCTTTCGGCATCGACGCCGCCGCGCATAGGGCGGCCCTTGGGGCCGAAGTCCCCACCGTCGGCGTCCTGCCGTGTTCCCTGCCGAACATCGTCCCCGCCCACCATACGGCCATCGCCCGCGACATGCTCGACCACGGCGGCGCCCTCGTCACCGAGTTGAGTAGCCAAACACGGCAGTACGGCACCGCCTACATCGCCCGCAACCGCATCATCGCCGCCCTCAGCGCCGGGTGCGTCATCGTCGAGTCGCCCGACAGCGGCGGGTCGCTCGTCACGGCCCGGCTTGCCGACGAGTACCACCGTTCGGTCATGGCCGTTCCGGGCCGCGTCACCGACCGTTCGTCCGCCGGAACCAATTTTCTGATTCGCAGCCGTAAGGCGCAGGCCGTCCTCTCGGCTGAGGACATCATCGTCGAGCTGGGTTGGGATTTGGAGCCCGAGCCCGCGGTTCTCCGTCCTCAGTCCGAGCCGCAGCCCCTCACTCCCGACGAGACCCGCCTGCTCGCCTGTTTCACCACCTCCGACCCGTTTTCTATCGAGACCCTGCGCGAGCTCTCCGGGTTCGAGCCCGGCGAGTTGGCCGCCTTGTTGCTCGGGCTCGAGCTCGCAGGCGCCCTGCGGCAGCTGCCCGGCAATCGGTACATGAAATTGTGACCCGGCGGCTCGGCTTCCGGATTTTTTCCTAATTTTGTGGTCATGAATCCGCCGTCCATGTTTTTGACCGACACCCATTGCCACCTCTACGAGCCCGAATTCGACACCGACCGCGACGCGGTCTTCGCCCGGGCCGTCGAAGCGGGGGTCGGGCGGTTCGTGCTCCCGGCCATCGATTCCGCCAGCCATCGGCAGCTGTTCGCCTTTTGCCGCCGCCACCCCGACCGTTGTTTTCCCATGATGGGTTTGCATCCCACGTCGGTCAACGACAATCCCCGTTGGCGCGAGGAGCTGGACCGGGTCGGGCAGTATCTGAAAAATCCGCCGGAGGGAATCGCCGGATTCTGCGCCCTCGGTGAAATCGGGCTCGATTTTTATTGGTCGGCCGATTTCCGCAGCGAGCAGACCGAAGCGTTCCGCCGCCAGTGCGAATGGGCCCTGGAGTTCGGCCTGCCCATCGCCGTGCATACACGCAACGCGTGGCCCGAGATGCTCGCCATCGTCGAGGAGTTCCGCGGCAGCGGGCTGCGGGGCGTTTTCCACGCGTTCGGCGAGGACGCCGCGACTTACGAAAGGCTCAGGGCCTGCGGCGATTTTCTTTTCGGCATCGGCGGGGTCGTCACCTTCAAAAACAGCCGTCTCGCCGACACCGTGCGCTGCATGGAGCCCGGCGACCTCGTGCTCGAAACCGACTGCCCCTACCTCACCCCGGCACCCCACCGGGGCAAGCGCAACGAACCCGCTTACCTTACCTATATATGCGCCAAGGTCGCCGAATTGAAAAACACGACCCCCGAGCGCATCGCCGCCATAACTTCCGCCAACGCCGAGCGCATGTTCGGTCTCCGTTCCCCGCAAACCGTGCTGCCATGAACAGTTCCAAATCCTCGATTCTGATTATCTACACCGGAGGTACCATCGGCATGAAGACCGACGCCGAAACGGGTGCCCTCGTGCCGTTCGACTTCAGCGCCATCTACGACGAGTTCCCCTCGCTCAAGCGGCTCAATGTCGACATCGACGTGCAGACCATGTCGCCCGTCATAGATTCTTCCAACGTGGCTCCCGCCAACTGGCTCGCGTTGGCCGGGATCATCCGCGACAACTACGCCCGTTACGACGGCTTCGTCGTCCTGCACGGCACCGACACCATGTCCTACACCGCTTCGGCCTTGAGTTTTCTGTTCGAGAACCTCGCCAAGCCCGTGGTTTTCACCGGGAGCCAGATTCCCATCGGCGTCCTGCGTACCGACGGCCGCGAGAACCTCATCACGGCCATCGAAATCGCCGGGGCCCGCCGCGGCGGCCAGCCCGCCGTGCCCGAGGTGTCGCTCTATTTCCAGAACCAGCTTTTCCGCGCCAACCGCACCACCAAGCGCAGCGCCGAAGCGCTCAGCGCGTTCCGGTCCTACAATTATCCGCCCCTGGCCGAGGTGGGTGTCAACATCGCCTATAACTTCCCGGCCATCCTCCGGCCCGATTCCGCCGACCCCGAACTGCGCGTCGCCGGCCGGCTGGCCGACGGCATCGTCGTCATCAAGCTCTTCCCGGGACTCAGCGAGCAGATTCTGCGTTCGATGCTCTCCGCTCCCGGGCTGCGGGCCGTCGTGCTGGAGACCTTCGGCGCGGGCAACGCACCCACAAGCGAGTGGTTCATCCGCGTGCTCCACGAAGCCATCCAGCGTGGCGTCATCATCCTCAACATCACCCAGTGCGGCGGCGGCAGGGTCTCGATGGAGCTCTACGAAACGGGGCTCCGGCTCCAAAAGGCGGGGGTGCTCTGCGGCTACGACATGACCACCGAAGCCGCCGTCGCCAAACTCATGTACGTGCTGGGACTCGGACTGCCCGACGAGGAGTGCCGCGCACTGCTGCGCCGACCCCTGCGCGGAGAATTTACGGCATAGGCCGTTGCATAAACCAAAATTTTTCTCTATATTTCGCACTGATAATGTGCCGTATTCCGGTCGAAAACGGAGGGATTCGGCGCAGGATACAGAGTGTAAAATATTATAAAACTGATAGTTGCACAGCCCCGAATCCGTCGTTCCGGAAGCGGGGATTCGCACACGGAGCCGACGGGCCGAACCGGTTTTTTCTGCTCCGGACCGGATTTTCCGGCAGGCGCGAAGACAAAAAACGGCCTTTTCCGCAAAAAAGACCGAACGAGGGAAACGAACTTTAAGAAAAAGACAACCTAATCAAATCAATTATCAAACACACCACTATGAAAAAACTTTTTTTGATTCTGTCGGTGGCCCTCTTCTCGCTGGGCACCGTGAATGCGTTCGCGCAGGAAGCTGAGGCCGTGGCCGCAGCCGAACAGACCGAAGCGGTTGCCGACGAGGCAGTGGCCGAAGCCGAGACCGCCGTTGCTGCCGAAACCGAAATCGCAGGCGAGAGCATGCACCACATTCTGATGCAGAAGTTCCTCGAAGGCGGCTGGGGCTGGATGCTGCCCGTGCTGCTCTGCTTGGTGATCGGTCTGGCCGTAGCCATCGAGCGTATCCTGTTCCTCTCGCTCTCGACCATCAACTCCAAGAAGTTCATCACCGCTCTTGAGGAGGCTCTCCGGAACGGCGGCATCGAAGCTGCCAAGGACGTTTGCCGCAACACGCGCGGTCCCATCGCTTCGATCTACTACCAGGGTCTCGACCGCTACGACCAGGGTCTCGACGCCGTAGAGAAAGCCGTCGTATCGTACGGTTCGGTTCAGACGGGCCAGATGGAATCGGGTCTTTCGTGGATCGGTCTGTTCATCGCCCTCTCACCGATGTTGGGCTTCATGGGTACCGTAGTAGGTATGATCGGTGCGTTCGACGCCATCCAGGCTGCCGGCGACATCAGCCCGACGCTCGTGGCAGGCGGTATCAAGGTCGCCCTGCTGACCACCCTCATGGGTCTTATCGCTGCGGTTATTCTTCAGCTGTTCTACAACTACATCGTCTCCAAGATCGACTCGCTGGTGAACGATATGGAGGATTCGTCGATCACGCTGATGGACATCCTCACCGCCTACAGCAAGAAATAATCCCCAACCACAACAGCAGTTCATGCAATTATGAAAAAGATTCTTAACATATTGCTGGGCGTTCTGATGGCCATCACCGCGGTTCTTCTGATCTACGCGGTTGCCACGGGCGGCTCGGAAGCAGCCATCGGCGCGAACCTCATCTGGGGATACTTCCTCTTCGTGTTCGCCATCGCCGCTGCGCTCTTCTGCGCCATCTTCGGCATGATTCAGAACCCGGCAGGCATCAAGGGAACCATCATTTCCGTAGCGTTGATCCTCGTTATCGTGGGTGCGTCGTACGCCTATTCGGCCAGCCACACGGTCAACATCATCGACCTGCAGAACAACGGGTTCTTCGGCCACGGCGAGACCGTCATTACCGAAACGAGCATCCTGGTGACTTACGTCGCCTTCGTCGCCGCGTTCCTGACGGCCATCGTTACGGAAATCCGGGGCGCCTTCAAATAATCGTAACCCATGGCAACGGATAAAAGAAAAGTACAGGAAATCAACGCCGGTTCGATGGCCGACATTGCCTTCTTGCTGCTGATTTTCTTCCTGGTCGCCACTACCATGAACACCGACACGGGTCTTGCGCGCATGCTGCCGCCGATTCCTCCCGAGGATCAGAAACAGGAGGAAATCAAGGTCAAGGAGCGCAACCTCTTTCTGGTGCTTATCAACGGTAGCGGTCAGATCATGGCAGGTCAGCCCGGCAAGCAGGAGTTCATCGAGCTCCGCCAGCTGAAGGAGAAGACCAAGGAGTTCATCCTCAACCCGCTGAGCACCGAGGACCTGCCCGAAAAGGAGGAGAAGGAATTCGACCTCCCCGACGGCAGCAAGTGGGTCTATCCCGTGAGCATGGGCGTGGTTTCGCTGCAAACCACCCGCGACACGGGTTACCAGCCCTACATCATGGTCCAGAACGAACTGGCCCGCGCTTTCAACGAAATCCGCGACGAGGTGGCCATGCGCAAGTTCGGCGACAAGTTCGATTCGCTGACGCCCGAGCAGCGCGACATCATCACCAAGGCCGTTCCTCTGAAGATTTCGGAAGCCGAGCCGCGAACCATCAAGAAGTAAGATTATGGCAGTAATGAAAAAGAAGGGCAACAAAGGCTTGCCCCCCATTTCGACAGCGTCGCTCCCCGACGTGATCTTCATGATCCTCTTCTTCTTCATGGTCTCCACGACCATGCGCGACCAGGAGCTGTTGGTGCGCTACAAGCTCCCCGAAGCTACCGAGGTGCAGAAGCTCGAAAAGAAGTCGCTCGTGAGCTACATCCATATCGGGCAGCCGTCACTGGCCATGCAGGCCAAGTTCGGTACTGCGCCGCGTATCCAGCTCAACGATTCCTACAAGACTACCAAGGACATCCTCGACTTCGTCGCCGCCGAGCGCGACAAGCTCAGCGAGGCCGACCGTGCCCTGATGACCATCTGTCTCAAGGCCGACGGTACCACCAAGATGGGTATCGTCACCGACGTCAAGCAGGAGCTTCGCCGGGCCAATGCCCTGAAGATTTCCTACGCGGCTTCCAAGTCGCTGGGTTATTAGGTCTTACACTCCCTGTTTACAACGGGCCCCGTTCTTGGGGCCCGTTGTTTTTTGTATCGATGCACAGCGGAGAAAAGCCGGATACGGATTTCGCACTTTCAAACCCTCTTTCGAGGGTTTGCCATGTTGGCTCGATGAATGAGGAGCCCGGCTCGCGCTTGGAGCGCAACCGCCCCAGCCGGGCCCGCGAACGGCTGCGGTTGGTCTTTTCACCTTTCACTTTCTACTTTTCACTTTAATAAAAACAGCCCGTAGATGCTGGACGCAGCGCACGGAGAGGCCGTTGGCCCGGTTGTGCCCATTCAACGGGTTCACGTTGTCCGCCCGGCAGTGCAGGCCGCCAACGTTCAGATTGCCCGCGGCGTAGGAAGACGAAGACCAAACATTGCCGTGCTCGCCGACGACGATCAAGGCTCCCGTCTCACGGTTGCGGGCGCCCGCAGCAGGGTGCATTGGCAATCGCTCGGTTGAATATGCCGGAGAAGTCCTCGGCGGACAGCTCCGGCACAGACTGGATTGAACAGCTGGCGGTCCCTGAAACGTTGGAGCTGAAGCCCGAAACGTTTCGGCACGTCGGCATCGCCGCCAGCGGATTGCTGAATCTACCCGACCTCGCTGGTCGCACCGTTCCGACAAGCCGAAGGTGCGCAGAAATGAACCGTAGCCCATACCATTCCGGGTCAGCAGGCTGTTTTTATGTTGTCCGGAGAGACTTCCGGCTGTCGCCGAAACCCCGCTCACGCTCCGAACGGAAGTTCCAGCTGGTCGATTTCGTGGTTGAAAGACAATCGGTGGTGGGGCGTCAGCCCATGTTCGCGAATCGCCAGCCGGTGTTCGCGCGTCGGATAACCCTTGTTCTTCAGCCAGCCGTACTGCGGGAATTCTTCGGCCAGCCGCCGCATGTATTCGTCGCGGTGCGTCTTGGCCAGCACCGAAGCCGCCGCGATGTCGGCATACTTGCCGTCGCCCTTCACGATGCACTTGTAGGGCAGTTCGAGCCGCGTGCGGAAACGGTTGCCGTCGATAGCCAGAAATCCCGGCTGCGGGTCGAGCCGCGCAACGGCCAGCGACATCCCCTCGAACGAAGCGTTCAAGATGTTGATTTCGTCGATACGCTCCGGCGGCACGGCCTCCACGGCCCATGCCACCGCTTCGCGCTCGATGATTTCGCGCAGCCGGTCGCGGTTGCGCTCGGTCATCTGCTTGGAATCGTTGAGCAGCGGGTCGCGGAACCCGGGCGGCAGCATGACCGCCGCCGCGAAGACCGGACCGGCCAGACACCCCCGCCCCGCTTCGTCGCAGCCCGCTTCGGGAAAATCATATTGATATTGCGTATCGAGCATACGACAAATTTACGAACTTTTTCCGTATTTTTGTCCTCGGAACAACATCCCGTCCGCATGAAATTCGACATTGCCCGGCAAGCCTTCATACCGTCGTTTCTGACCCTCGCCGCTCTGGCCGCAGCCGCAGTCTACGGACCCGTAGCGGCCGCCGCGGCAGCATCCGCTGTGCCTGCCGTCGCCGGGACCGGGGTCGATTTCCGGCTGCCGGGCGAATTCCTCGTGCTGTTCCAAAACTCGTTTCCGGGCTGGGCCCGGGCGCTGACCTGCCTGCTGATTATCGTCACAGGCATCCGCACCGGCCACCTCACGGTCCGCTACAACCTCTATACGACAAACACCTGCATCGCCATCCCGCTCTACGGAGTTCTCGCAGGCGGGCTGACCGCCGGCGCCGCCGACCTGTCCATGTTCGTCAGCGCGCTGTTTCTGATACTGAGCATCAAGAACTTCTGCCGCTCCTACTCGACCAGCTACGCTTTCGACGCCATTTTCCGCGGCGCACTCTACTTAGGCATTCTGCTTATTCTTTCGCCCAAGGCGCTGCCGCTGATTCTGCTGCTGCCGCTGGCCGTGATTCACTTCCACCGCACGTTCCGCGAACTCATCGTCGCGCTTACGGGCCTGCTGCTTCCGGTATTGCTGCTGTGCTATGTCGGCTGGGGGCTCGGCAACGAATTCCATGCACCCCTGCTGGCTCTCGGCGAAAAACTTATCGCGGGCCAATGGCTGCTCTTCTTCGTCGAACTTCCGTTCGGAGTTCAACTACTGGGAGGCGCGGCCGTCGTACTGCTTATTTTTGCGATGCAGTATTTCTATGCCGACCTCTATGCCGTCAGCTCCAAATCGCGGAGCATCCTTGTCTATCACCTGGAAATCCTGCTTCTGATTGCCGCTGTCGCCTCTCTGCCCGGTGCCACGGTATCGGTCTTCGCACTGGCCGCCGTGCCGCTGTCCGCCCTGCTGCCGCTGTTTTTCGTGCGCGCCCACCCCGGAATCGCCCAACCGATCTATGCGCTCTGCCTGGCGGGAGCGGCCTGCAATATGGTTCTACAATAATATATTCGGGCCTAATATTAACAAATTCAGATTAATATATCCACATAAGACCGTATTTGTTATCCATAATTTTATAAATCAAAGTTTAGATTGTATATTTGAGGTGCAACAACAGTGACGCAACACTTGTTCGCAGAATTAAATTAACAATCTACACATGAAGAATTCAGTTAATTCGTCGGCCCAACAGCCGATGATTGTGAAGTATGTGGAAACACTTCACTCCGGCATCCAGTCACAGACCCTGTCGCGATATGCCATTGGCTACGTGTTGCGGGGGTCCATGTTCATCTACGACGGCGACAAACGCCGCCAGCTCACCCGAGGCGACATTTTCTACCTCGGAATCGGCCACCACTACATCGAGCATTTCCCCGAAAACGGCCAGCCCTTCGAGCAGATTCTTGTCTACTACACGCCGTCGGACCTCCAGCGCATCCTGCTGCACCTGAACATCACCTACGGGCTCAACATCTCCAATTCGCACTCCTGCGAAAACTGCAGCCACCGGATGCACGTATCCATGCCCGCATGGGGAAGCATCCGGAATTTTTTCACCAACGCCAACAACTACCTGCGCGACGAGGATTTCCACCACGACGAAACGGCCGAGAACATCAAGATGACCGAACTGATCTATCTGATTGCCTCGCACGAAGACTGCTGCATCAAAAGCAAACTGCTGAGCAACGTAGACGCCGCCAAGGAAAACTTCGAGCAAATCGTCTACGACCACATTTTCAAGGACATATCCATCGAGGAGCTGTCGCAGCTGACCAACCGTTCGCTCACCTCGTTCAAAAAGGAATTCCGGCGCCACTTCCAGATGCCGCCCCACAAGTGGTATATCCGTCAGCGTCTCATGCACTCGCGCCTGCTGCTGATTTCCACCTCGAAGTCGATTTCGGAAATCGGCAACGAATGCACGTTCCCCAACACCTCGCACTTCATCAAGCTGTTCAAGAAAGAATACCAGATGACGCCTGCCACCTATCGTGCCCGCCACATCAACACCTCGATGACCCTGGCGGAACCCGAAAAGAAAGAGGAAAGCATCCGCGAGGCGCTTTAATAAAAAATATTAATAATGACCCGTGTCCGGCGGCAAGCCGTTTCGATACGGCCGTAATTTTTACCAACCGACAAAAAAATATTACGAAAAATTTGGTTTTAGGTCGAATTACTTTTATATTTGTAATACGATAAGCGGGGTTCTCCCGCTCTCATTGACCTAACTAACCTAACCAAGAATTCCGGCGCCTGCGGCGCCGGAATTCTTCTTTACTTATATATAAGGTACAAACACAGGAAGTCCCCCGGCGCCGTGTTTGGTCGGTTCCGGGAGACTTCGAGGAAAGAGGATCGTTCGTTCTGGGGGCTGTTCTTAAATGATACTACGCATTTTATACGCGTCCGAGGCTCGGGGTTTCACCTCATAAAACCGAGAGTTGACTGTCTGTCGAACCATATATCCATAACGCCTTCTGAAGAGGTGAAAACGTCGGAAAATGGAACGGCACCACCGGAGAAACAAAAAAAACAGAAAGCAAAAAACCGAAAGAGAGAATTCGGGATTTCGATGTTACTGACAGAACGAAGAATTGTTTGTTTCTGACGTCAGCAAAAAACAAGGGGAGATTTGCCTTGGCGGGTTTCGCTTGTTTCTGCGCTGCTGTGCACCGCAATCGTCGTATTCAAAGAATCAAGCGCGCGAACGACGATACGCAAAAACGAACTTGTTGCAAGACGAAACAAAGATACAACCTGAAAAACCGTTTGTCAAGAGGAAAACACAAAAAAAATAATAATTCTGCGCGGCGCCCGGCTTGTGTCCATAGCACGACCGCCCCAGCCTGGGGTCTGCGAGGTGGGGATTGCGGATGCGCTGAATAGCTGGCGTATTCATCTGCGGCGGCTGGGGCCGGACGCATCTTCGATGCGGGCCGCCGCAGATGGCAACGCAGAGCGTTGCGGTGTTCTGCGGGAAAGGGCGGGGAGACGGTGTGGTTTTGTTCAGATTGCCACGGGCTTAACAGCCCTCGCAATGACGATGCTGTGAAACAGATTCTTAACTGCACTACGCCTGTTTCCCTCCTCCTTGCATGGCATAGCCTGCAAGTAGTCTCTGCGCATGCTGCGAGCGTCGGTTCGCTGACGCTCAAAATGACAGAGGGCAGCAGTATGTCATGTTGAGCGCAGCGAAACATCTGTGCGCCGAGTAATAGATTCTTCGTCGCCTACGGCTCCTCAGAATGACAGGGAGGGACGGGCAGAACGACAAGAGAGAAAGCAGGGAAACAACAGAAGATGAGAGCGAAGGAGAACGAAAGTAGCAAAGTGACAGGAGAAAAGGCGGGAGGGGGCAAGGGATGGTACAAAAGAGAAAGAGCAGAGTAAAAGAACAAAGGAGAAAAAGACGGTCTGAATGACAAAAACGGGGCAAAACGAGAAAGGAAGGGACAAGTAGGACAAAAGAGAAAAGGAGGACCGAAAGCGAAAACACTTTTGACCTTGGACCTTTCACTTTTCATCGACGAAAAAAATCCCCCTGCGGAACGGCTGTGCCGAAGATTCTTACGAACGGGAAGCAATAATCGGGATTTTCCGGGGAAATGTCGATTATTTTTCCTATTTTTGCATCAATTGGAAAATAGTGAACTTAAATGCCGAAGTTCCATGACAAGGTAGACGCACTCAGAAAACCCGGATGGCTGAAAATCCGTCTGCACCGCACGTCCGACTACGCCGACGTGCGACGGATCGTCGAAAAACACGAGTTGCACACCATTTGCAGCAGCGGCCGTTGCCCCAATCAGGCCGAATGCTGGAGCCGGAGGACCGCGACTTTCATGATTCTGGGCGAAATCTGTACGCGCGGCTGCCGCTTCTGCGCCACGCAGACCGGCCGGCCCCTTGCCCCCGACGCCGACGAACCCCGACGGGTTGCCGAAAGCGTTGCGCTGATGAAACTTAGGCATGTCGTCGTAACGTCTGTGACGCGCGACGACCTCCCCGACGGCGGAGCCCACCACTGGGCCGCGACCGTGGAGGCCGTCCGGCAGCAGAATCCCGACGCCGCCATTGAGCTCCTTATTCCCGATTTCGACGCACGGCCCGACCTGCTGGACGTGGTCGTCGCGCCGAAGCCCGACATCATCGGGCACAACATCGAAACCGTCGAGAGGTTGACGCCGCTGGTGCGCTCCAAAGCAACCTATCGGACCAGTCTGGAGACACTGCGCCACCTGAGCGAACGGGGCGCCGTGACCAAAAGCGGTCTGATGGTCGGCCTCGGCGAGAGCGATGAGGAAGTTTTGCAAACGCTGCACGACCTGCGCCAGGCAGGGGTCGGCATCGTGACGCTCGGCCAGTACCTTCGGCCTTCGTTGGAGCACTATCCCGTTGCGGCGTATGTCGCTCCCGAAAAATTCGACTGGTACAGGCTCCGGGCTCTGGAAATGGGCTTCAGCTACTGTGCGAGCGCGCCGCTGGTGCGGTCGTCGTACATGGCCGAAGAAGCGCTCCGCAAAGCGAAAGGCTCCGAGGCATGAAAGTCCGCTGCCGCGACCTCGGACCGATGGACTACGCCGCCTGCTGGGAATTGCAGCGGACGCTGTTCGAGGAACTCCTCGCGGAGAAAAACCGACGGCGGAACGGCTGCGGGGCGAAAGAAAGCGGCCCTGCGGCAGACAAGACAGACACAAGGCCGGACGACGCGGGCACGGTGCTGCTGGTCGAACACCCCCCGGTCTACACGCTGGGCAAAAGCGGCCACGCAGAAAACCTGCTGGTGGGCCGCACAGCCTTGGAGCAACTGGGAGCACAGTTCTTTCACATAGACCGCGGCGGCGACATCACGTTCCACGGACCGGGACAGTTGGTCTGCTACCCGATTCTCGACCTCGAACGGCTCGGAATCGGCCTGCGGGAATACATCGGCCGGCTCGAAGAAACGGTCATCCGCGTGGTGGCGCACTACGGCATTGCGGCGGGGCGTATAGACGGAGCTTCGGGCGTATGGCTCGGAGGAGCGGCCGAACAACGAAGCGCCGAAACGGAAAGAAACGCGGAAGATACCGACGGAAGAAACGCCGCAGAGAGCAAGGACGCAGAGACTGACGGAAGAAACGCCGCAGAGAAAAACGTCGCAGAGGAGCAGACCAGCGAAAAAAGCGCCAAGGAGGAACGGAGCGCCGGAAAAAGTACCGAAGAAACGGTCCGAATAAAAAGGGATGCGCCCCGCAAAATCTGCGCAATAGGCGTCCGCTCATCGCGTTATGTAACCATGCACGGGTTCGCGCTGAACGTCGACACCGATTTGGAGTGGTTTTCGCGGATCAACCCGTGCGGATTCAGCGACCGCGGCGTGACCTCGATGGCCCGCGAAACAAGGCGCGAAGTCGCCATGGAAGAAGTCAAACGGCTGGTTCTCGAAGAATTGGGAGAACAGCTGGGCGTTGAAATACGAATCTGACCCTTATCGGGCCGAAGCCTTGCGGCTCCCGCGGAACGAAACTGCGGCCTGCATGCCAAAACAAAACGAACGGTCGGCGAAACGGCCGTCCGCCGGAAAAAGAAGAAAGTAAATGTTAAAATATATAAATAATAGTTCATATGCCCATAGAAAAACGTTGGGTAGTGAAGCCGCAGGGCGATGCCGAAGCGGTGGCTGCGCTGGCGGCCGCGCTGAAACTTTCGCCTGTGCTGGCCAATCTACTCGTACAGAGAGGCATAGACACCGTAGAAAAGGCGGAAAAGTTCTTTAAGCCCACCCTCGCCGACCTCCACGACCCGTTCCTGATGAAGGACATGGACAAGGCGGTCGAACGGGTCGAACGGGCCGTCGCGAACAATGAGAAAATCATGGTTTACGGCGACTATGACGTCGACGGCTGCACGGCCGTGGCGCTGGTCTACAAGTTCCTCCGCCAGCTCGGGCACCAGAACCTGACTTTCTACATCCCCGACCGCTACACCGAAGGCTACGGTATTTCGGTCAAGGGCATCGACCTCGCAGCCCGCAAGGGCGTGGGGCTCATCATCGCCCTCGACTGCGGTATCAAGGCCACGGAAAAGGTCGTCTATGCCAAAGAGAAAGGCGTGGATTTCATCATCTGCGACCACCATCTTCCGGCCGAGGAGATCCCCCGTGCCGTAGCTGTGCTGGACCCCAAGCGGGTCGACTGCTCCTACCCGTTCGACGAACTGTCGGGCTGCGGCGTGGGATTCAAGCTCGTGCAGGCCTATGCCCAGAAAAACGGCATCCCGTTCGAGCGGATTCTCGGGCTGCTCGACCTGCTGGTCGTCAGCATCGCCTCCGACATCGTGCCGCTGGTCAACGAAAACCGCATCCTGGCCCACTTCGGGCTGAAGTACCTGAACCGCGAACCGTCGAAAGGACTGCTTTCCATCATCAAAATCTGCGGACTGGACAAGCACAACATCACCATCGACGACATCGTGTTCAAAATCGGCCCGCGCATCAACGCCGCAGGCCGCATGCGGATGGACGAGACGGACGAAAACGCGTCGCCGTCGGGCGGACATGCGGCTGTGGAACTGCTGATCGAGGGCAACGAGAGCGTCGCCGAGGAATTCGGCAACGTCATCGACGCCTACAACCAGGACCGCAAGTCGATAGACCGCTCCGTGACGCAGGAAGCCCACAACTACATCGAGAGCAACCCCGAACTGAAACGCCGCAAAAGCACCGTCATCTACAACCCGAAGTGGATGAAAGGAATCGTCGGAATCGTCGCATCACGGCTGATAGAGACCTACTACCGGCCCACGGTCGTGCTGACCATGAGCAACGGATTCGTGACGGGCTCGGCCCGCTCGGTACCGGGCTTCGACCTCTACCAGGCCGTCGAATCGTGCTCCGACCTGCTGGAAAACTTCGGCGGACACATGTATGCCGCGGGGCTGACGATGAAACCCGAGAACGTCGAGGAATTCACCCGGCGGTTCAACGATTTCGTCGAACAGCACATCGACCCGCAGATGCTGGTTCCGCAGGTCGACATCGACAGCGAACTGCTCTTCTCCGACATCACGCCCAAGTTCCGCGACCACCTCAACCGCTTCCAGCCTTTCGGCCCCGGCAACGCGGCCCCGGTCTTCGTGACCTACGGCGTGAGCAACCACGGCGATGCCAAGCTGGTCGGCATGGAGTGCGAACACCTGCGCATGGACCTGATGCAGCGGCAGAAGCCCAACACCAAAATCCAGTCGATTGCGTTCCAGCAACCCACCCACTACCAATGGGTCCGCGCGGGCAAGCCCATCGACGTATGCTACCAGATTGTCGAGAACCACTACCGCGGCTGCGTCACCACGCAACTGCGCATCAAGGACATCAAGCCAGTGGAGAAATAAGGTGAAAAGTGAAAGGTTAAAAGTGAAAGGTCAAAGGTGAAAAGTCTATCCGAATGCTTTTCGCATCTGACTGAAAAAGGTGAAAGGGCTTTTGCTCCTTTCACCTTTCTTTTTCAATCGCGCAGCAAGTTTCAATTCCGCTTACCTGCACCTTTCACTTTTCACCTTTCACTTTTCACTTCAGCCAAGTCACCCTTGCCGCGTCGTCGGCCGGGGGCAGGGGCGCGGGAACGAAATCGGAATAGCCCAAAGCGATGGCGCACAGAGGTTCGCAGCCGTCGGGAACGGGCAGGAAACTCCGCAGATAATCGGCCGCCATTTCCCCGTCGGGGGCATCCTTGAGCCGCGGGCGGCCGTCGACATGGACCCAGCACGAAGCTAGCCCCTCGTCCACGCAGGCCAGCTGCAACAGCGTCGCCGCGATGGCACAGTTTTCGCGCCAAAGGTCGGTCTTGGCCGTCTCGCCCAGGACCACGACAGCCAGCGGTGCCCCTTTCATGAACCCTGCGCCGTAATCGCGCATCCCGGCCATCCGGGCCACGGCGGCCGGGTCGTCGACCACCAAAAACCGCGTCGAACGGGTATTGCGCGACGAGGGGGCCGACAAAGCGGCGGCGAGCAACCGTTCCACCACTGCCCGGGGCACGGGCTCCGCCTTGAACTTGCGGACCGAACGGCGCATGCGTATGATTTCCTTGAACTCCATAAGCTGTTGTTTTCGAGCGCTTCTTGCAAAGATAATGAAAAAAGCGTATATTTGAATGGCAAAATATCCTTTCACCATGAACGACACCTACCGTTTCACCATCGCCCTGATCTACGACTTCGACGGGACGCTGGCCCCCGGCAACATGCAGGAATACGACTTCATCCCCGCCGTGGGCAAAAGCAACAAGGAATTCTGGACCGAAGCCAACTCGCTGGCCGAAGAGCAGGACGCCGACATGGTGCTCACCTACATGGCCCGCATGATTCAGGGCGCCAAGTCCAAGGGGCTGTCGCTCCGCCGCGAAGCTTTCCAGGAATCGGGACGCAAGGTCGCCCTGTTCCGCGGGGTGAAAGAGTGGTTCGCACGCATCAACCGCTACGGCGCCGAGCGCGGCATCCGCATCCTCCACTATATCAACTCGTCGGGGCTGAAAGAGATTATCGAAGGAACCGAAATCGCCTGCGAATTCCGCAAGATTTACGCCTGCTCGTTCCTCTACGACGTGGACGGCATCGCCTACTGGCCCGCCGTGGCGGTCAACTACACCAACAAGACGCAGTTCATCTTCAAAATCAACAAGGGGGTCGAATCGGTCTCCGACTCCAAGCTGGTCAACCGCTACATCCCCGAGAACGAACGGCCTGTGCCGTTCAGCCGGATGATCTACGTCGGCGACGGCACCACCGACATCCCCTGCATGCGGCTGGTCAAGAACTACGGCGGCCACTCCATCGCCGTCTACAACCCCGAACAGAAAGGAGCCCACAAGGAGATGGCGTCGCTCATCCAGGACAACCGCGTGAACCACGTCTGTCCGGCCGACTATTCGGAGGGCTCCAAAATCGACACGCTCGTGAAGCTGATTATCGACAAGCTCGACCTCGACGAAAAACTCCAGAAGCGCGAAACCATCTTCTGACCCGGCCCCCGGCAAGCGCGGGCCGAAAATCCGGAGCCCGACGGCAAATAAACCGCCGGTTTCTTGCAGGGGGGGGGAATTATCCTATATTTGTAACCGAAACCTGCCAAAACCCCGAACCTATGAAGAAACTACTGCTGCTGCTCTTGCTGGCGGCCATGCCCGCAGGACTGCTCGCGCAGGAAGAACCTGCCGCCATCCGAGTGCGCAGGCCGTTCACTCCGCAACACGAACTGCGCCTGACCGTCGGAGCCTACCCGATTCTGCCCTCCATGTTCGACTGGGAGGGCTGCGCCGACGGAATCTTTTACGACCGAACCCACCGCGGCCCGGTCTACACGAGCGGAACCTGGTCGCTGACCTACGACTATCGGTTCAAGAAGTGGTTCGACCTTGGGGTGACGCTCAGCTACTACGGCAAATACAGCCGCTCGTACAGCAACAGGGACTTTTCGCCCGTCGGCCGCAACCGGGCCCATGCTTTCACGGTCATGCCCGTCGTGCGCTTCACGTGGGTCAACTCCAGCTGGGTGCGCATGTACTCGACGCTGGGGCTCGGAGCGACGCTCTCCGGCGGACGCTTCGACCACAATTCGGACCGCTTCCGCAATGGCTTCCTCGCCTTTCAGCTCACGCCGATAGGCATTTCGGTCGGGCGCTCGCTGTTCGGATTCGCCGAACTGGGACTGGGCGCGCAGGGCGTCTTCATGATGGGTGTCGGCTACAAGTTCAAACCTCAAAACATGCGAGCAAAATGAAACGGGCATTGATATGGCTGGCGGCCGCGGCCGCGCTGACGGGCTGCAAAATCCATGAAGCCGAAGATTTCGACCCGACCCGAGAGGGCTTCTACATATTCCGGGAAGCGAACCGCTGCCTCGGGGAAACGGCCGCCGATGCGACGCGCGTGTTGCTTTTCGACCTCTACTACTCCGCCTCCGAAGAGGAGCGGGAAGTCGTGCACAATCGTTATTTCTACTCCTCGCGCATCGTCATTTCCGACGACGCATGCCACATTATCGACGGCACCAGCGACCTGATTATCTACACCGGCGGGCAGCCGCTCTCGGCCGAAGGGGCCGTTTGGCGATATGCCTATTCTTCGCAAAGCTGCCTGGAAAGCGAGATGCCGACAATCAGCTGCCGCAAGCACGAAACCGGACCGGACACCTACGACCTCCGGCTCCCCGACGGCAACCAACAATGGTCGGTGACGCCGTTCTACTGCAACCAGCCGCAGCCCGACGGCCCGACCCGCTACTGGTGCGAACTGAGAATCAACGGCACGGGCAATTTGTCCGAAGGGGTCTACTCCCCCGATTTCGGAACCGTCGCCTACGAAACACTCGAACCGCTGAAATACAATTCGGAAAAACGCTTGCAGTTCCAACGCGGAAAACTGAAGCTGACCGCGACAATCGACCACGAAGAAGTGGAGGTCGACGCCCGATATGTCGACGATGACCAAGTAGTGATCTTATACGGCTCCCACGGCAAAACTTATTGGTACTGAAAGAAATGGAAATCCTTTTCGCCACAAACAACGCCCACAAGCTGGCCGAAGCAAGCGCCGTGCTGGGCGACGGCTACCGCCTGGTGACCCCGCGTGACTGCGGAGTGACCGGAGAGATACCCGAAACGCAGCCCACCCTCGAAGGCAACGCGCTGCAAAAGGCCCGCTACCTGCACGCCCGCACGGGCCGCAACTGCTTTGCCGACGACACGGGGCTCGAAGTCGAAGCGCTCGGCGGAGCCCCGGGCGTACACTCGGCCCGCTACGCCACCGACGGTCACGACTTCGCGGCCAACAATCGGCTGCTGCTGCGAAACTTAGAGGGAAAAACGAACCGCCGGGCCCGGTTCCGCACGGTCATCGCGCTGATTCTCAACGGGGAAGAACACCTGTTCGAGGGCATTGTCGAGGGACAGATCATCCCCGCCGAACGCGGCGCCGAAGGATTCGGCTACGACCCGCTGTTCGTACCCGAGGGCGGCGACAAGACGTTCGCCGAGATGGACGCAGCCGAGAAAAACGCCGTCTCCCACCGTGGCCGTGCCGTGCGCAAACTTGCCGCCTATTTGCATTCCATCGAGAAATAACCTAACTTCGCGGCCCTATGGAGACAAAAAACTACGAAAAGGAAGAACGTTTCGACGCCGCGACCGTCGAAGCGCTCCGCGGCCATTATAGCGAAATCCTGCGCCTCCTGGGCGAGAACCCGGCCCGCGAAGGACTGCTGAAGACCCCCGAACGGGTGGCCAAGGCGATGTCGTTCCTGACGAAAGGCTACGACGAAAACCCGCTCGAAATCCTCCGCTCGGCGATGTTCCGCGAAGAATACAAACAGATGGTGCTGGTCAAGGACATCGAACTCTACTCGCTCTGCGAACACCACATGCTGCCGTTCTACGGCAAAGCCCACGTGGCCTACATCCCCGACGGCCGCATTACGGGCCTGTCGAAGATAGCCCGCGTAGTGGAGTGCTTCGCCCGGCGGCTGCAGGTACAGGAACGGCTGACCGTCCAAATCCGCGACTGCATCCAGGAAGCGCTCAACCCGATGGGGGTGGCGGTGGTCATCGAAGCGAGCCACATGTGCATGCAGATGCGCGGCATCGAGAAACAACAGTCGGCGACGACGACTTCGGCGTTCACGGGCATCTTCCTTTCGGACCACCGCACGCGCGAAGAGTTCATGACGCTGATTTCCCACCGATACCGCTAACGGTGCGCAACCGTTTTCGTTCGGACGCTTTCTTCGCAGAGAGCGTCTTTTTTTATGACCCGTCCGGTTTTTCCGGAGCACACAACCGCTTGCGGAACGAATTTTGAAACATTCCGCCCGACAGCAAACCATAAATCTGAAAAACCATGACCGTCAAAACCATTCACTTCTTAGCGATCGCACTGCTCGCGGCTGCGGTCAGCTCGTGCCAGAAGGACCCGTCGACATCGGCCCTGCACCGGGAGTACTTAGTCTACACCGACCGCGACCGCGCCGCCGACTTCGCGGCTTTCGAGACCTTCTATCTGCCCGACAGCATTCTGATTATCGGCAGCAACAAACAAACCGAATACTGGAAGGACGCCGACGCGCTTGAAATCGTCGGCACCGTAGCCTTCGAGCTGGAAGCGGCCGGATTCCTGCGGACTTCCGAAAAACAAAACGCCGACTTAGGCGTCCAACTGAGCTATGTGGAACGCGAAACCTACTTCGTCGGCTCGAACAACCCCTACTGGTGGTGGTACTATCCCTACTACTGGAGCCCGGGCTACTGGGGCGACTGGATGGGCTGGTTCTACCCCTACCGTGTCTACTACGGCTACACGGCCGGGTCGCTGCTGCTCGAAATGATGGACCTGAAAGCCACCCGGGTCGAAGGCAAACGCCTGCCCGTCGTCTGGGACAGCTTCATGAGCGGTCTGCTGACCTCGAATGCCAGCCTCAACCAGGAACGCACGCTCCAAGCCGTCGAACAGGCTTTCGCGCAATCGCCCTACCTCTACGAATAACCGATCACCATTTTACGCAGCAATCATGAAAACGACAAAATACCTCCGTATTGCAGCGCTCTGCACCCTGTTGCTGGCCCTTGCCCGGCCCGGTCAGGCGCAAATCTTCCCCAAGTCCTACATCAACATCGACTGGCAAGTCAACGTCCCGCTGGGCAAATCGTTCGCCGACAAGGCTTCGGGCTGGGGCATGAACTTCGAGGGCGGCTACCGCATCACGCCGGCCGTGGCCGTGGGTCCGTTCATCTCGTTCCACACCAACCTCCAGAACATCGACCGCCGGACGCTCTACCTGAACGACGGCTCGGCGCTGACGACCAACCAGAAACACGCCGTATTCCAACTGCCGTTCGGTGCGACGGGCCGCTACAGCTGGCTCAACGACAGCATCTTCCAACCCTACGTCGGGATGAAGCTGGGCGCCTGCTACTCGCAGTTCTCGTCGTACTACTATGTTATCAAGCAGTACGAAAACACCTGGGGATTCTACCTCTCGCCCGAAGTAGGCGTCTCGATCTTCCCCAATCCGAACTACCGTTTCGGACTGCACCTCGCACTCTATTACAGCTACGCGACCAACAGCACCAACCTGCTCACCTACAAGGTCGACAACCTCAGCAACTTCGGCCTGCGGGTAGGTATTTCGTTCTAATGAAAAGAGGGCTCCTGGAATCGTCCAGGAGCCCTCTTTTTTCCGTACCGGATTGGTTATTCGGCAGCAGCTTCGCACTTCTCGCAAGCCGTCGAATCGCACTTCTCGCACTCACCGGTGCAAGCGGTTTCAGCAGCAGCTTCCACAACAGCAGTCTCTTCAGCAGCAGCGGCAGCCTCGGCAGCCTTCTTGTTGGCGTTGCCGCAGCAGCCTACCATAGCCACAGCAGCGAGAACCACAACGAAAGAAAAAATCTTTTTCATAGCTTCAAACGTTTGAAATTAGTTGTTTTACATCGCCGCAAAGTTAGACAATCGTAAGAAATATGCAAGGAAATTCCAAGATTTTTCCGAATCGCACCGCCGCTCAATACCGGAAATCGCGCAGCGAAAGCGGCTCGCTTTTGGGAAAAGCCTTGGGGAAAGTGCCCGACACGCGGCCTTTGAGAATGATGGCTTCCTCAAGGGTCAGGCAATTGCCCACCGTCACCCGGAAATAGGGATTTTCGTAGAACATGTAGACCGGCGTGCCGGGGAACGTCTCCTCGAAGAGCTCCTTGGCCGCCGCCGCACCCGCCCTGGCGTTGTGGCCATTGTCGGAAAAGATGCACACCCGGTAGGCCTTGAGCGCCGGGGTCCGGACGCTCCGCGACGCTTCGGCCACCGCTTCCGCCGCGTCGCCGTATTCGGTCACCGTCACCGTGGCCGGGGTCTGCGCATACGGCGTCGCCGCAGGCCGGGCCAGCCGTCCCTTGAAGGCGCCGAGCGACTGAGCCGCCGCCGGACGCCCGCACAATGCCGCTGCAAATACCAGCAGCCCAATCAGATACTTATTTATCACGGTTCAAAATGGTTTTGCAGTTCTTCCAACTCCACGCCAAAGGTATTCAAAAATTCGTACAAAGGGACCTTCCCGCGGAAAATATTCAAGGGCACCGGACCGCATCGGCCCTCCGCCGCGCAGTCGACCGCAACGGAAGCGATTTGCTGCTGCCGGATGCGCCGCGCAAAAGCGTAAAGCGTAAAGGGGTCCGAAATCCGCAGGCGCCAGCGGGTCGCAATGCTCTGCGTGGTATGGCGTTCGGCCGTGACCGGGTCGCAGAGCTCCGCCCCCACGACGAACGACGGACCCATGAAAATGTCGAGCGAAGCCTTGTCCAGCACCAACTTATAGCCCGTGTCGTTGCGCAGGCGCAGCACAACGTCCAGCTCCGTCAGACCGCGCATCCCAACCCGTTCGACCGCTTCGACACGGATGTTTTCCCGCGCCTTTTCCAGCTTCCGGCGACACGAAGTCATCCCCGCGCACACCGCAAGGCACAACAACAAGAAAAATATTTTACGCGTAGCACTCATATCCGAAAGGGTCATCGCCGCACACCTATATATATATACGCTATCCCGCCGCTCAGGCTCCGGGCCCGGCAGTCGGCGAATCCGGCACGGCCCATCATCGCCAAGAACGCTTCGGGCGAGGGAAATTCCCCCACCGAAGCAGGCAAATAGTCGTAGGCCCGGCGGTCGTGGGAGACCATCCCGCCCACCCACGGCAGAATCCTGCAAAAATAGAACCCGAACAGCGCCCGGAACAACCGGCTGCGCGGCCGCGAGAACTCCAATATAACGACTTTGCCCCCGGGTTTTATTGCGCGGGCCAACCCGCACAGCCCCGCGTGGAGGTCGCCGAAGTTGCGCACGCCGAACGCCACCGTCGCCGCGTCGTAGCAGGCTTCGGCCGTGGGATGTTCGGCGTCGCCCTGGTGCAGTTCGATACGCTCCGCAAGTCCCTGCGCCGCCACCTTGCGGCGGGCTTCGGCCAACATTCTGTCCGACAAATCGACGCCCGTGACATGCGCACCGGGGATATGCCGCGCCAGCTCGATGGCCAGATCGCCCGTACCCGTCGCCATGTCGAGAATCTGCGCGGGAGCCCCCCGGCGCACCTCCACGACCACGCGGCGGCGCCACCAGCGGTCGACGTTGAGCGACAGCGTGTGGTTCAGCAAATCGTAGCGCGGAGCGATGCTGTCGAACATTTCGCGCACCTCTTCCTTCTTGGAAGCACGTGTATTATAAGGTTTTACCGTCATTCGTAGCGGAGTGCTTCAACAGGTTTTATCTTCGAGACGGCCGAAGCCGGGACTATCAGCAGGGCCACGATGACCGCCAACACACCGACGTTGAGCAGCAGCAGCCAGCTTCCTCCCAGCGCAACCGGAACTTCGGACAGCAGATAGCCCTCGGCGTCGAGCTTCGCCACCCCGGTCCATTGCTGCAACAGACACAGCGCCAGCCCGATGCCGTTGCCCCACGCCATGCCCCGCAGGGCGATGAAAGCGGCCCGGCACAGAAATATCCGGCGCAAGGGGCCGTTGCGCATTCCCAACGACTTGAGCAGCCCGATCATCCGCGTGCGCTGCATGACGATGACAAGCAGCGCCGTCGTCATGTTGAAAAACGCCACCGCCAGCATGATGCCGATGATGACCGCCGCGTTGACGTCGTGAGCCTTGAGCCAGTCGAAGATGTTGGCGTACTGCTCCCCGACGCTCCGCACGGTGAGGTTGTCGCCGAGACCGCTCTCGTCGTAGAACAGCGCCCGGTCGAGCCGCCGCGCGAAATCGTCGGAAGCGGCCAGGCCGTCGGCAAATATTTCGTAGCCCGTAACCAAGTCGGGACCCCAATCGGAGAGCCGCTGGACGTTGCGCAAATCGGTCATGACCACCGTGTTGTCCATCTCGTCCATCCCCGACGCATAGATTCCGGCCACCTTGAAGCGGTCGCGGCGGGGCATGTCGCCGTGCTCCACGAAGAGCATCTCCACCCGGTCGCCCACCCCCAGCATCAGCCGCCGGGCCAGATTGCGCGAGAGCAGAATATCCTTGGTCCGCACCGAACCGCCCACGCGCGGCAGTTCGCCCTCGACGAGCCATTCGCCGAACGTGCGCCAGTCGTAACTGCCGTCGACCCCCTTGAGCAGAATCCCCTCGACCGCGTCGTCGGTGCGGACGATGCCGCCGCGCACGGCATAGGGGGTCAGCGAAACGAACCCGTCGGCCGAACGAATCAACGCTTCGAGCTCGCCGCTCCGCCGCACGGGAGCCGGGCTCAGCGACCGCACGCTCCGGACATCGGTCAGCGTCGCATGGGCCGCAAACCCGGTAATCTTGCGCGAGACCTCGCGCTTGAAACCCATCATCACGGCCAGCGTCAGAACCATCACCCCCACGCTCAGCGCTACCGACACCACGGCGATGCGCTCCATGACCCCGGACTTCTCTCCGGGTGCGGGCCGCGCCGTGCGGCGCGCTATGAAAAAGGCGAGATTCACAGTGAGGTACGATTTATGGGAAATCCATGCAAAGTAACATAAAAATTCGTATTTTTGCCCCACCGGACGGCATTTTTGTGCAGCGCGGGTCCGCCTGCCGCAACGGCCGTCGCGGGGCACGCACCCCAAAAACCGCAGCTTATGATCATGCAACCCCTTGTCGCACTGCTCCATGCAGCGCTCTACGTCAACCGTTACGCCAACGACCCGGCCTCGATGGGCATCTTCGTGCTCATCATCGTCATCGGTATCGCCGGATACATCGTGCAGGCGCGGCTCCAGTCGGTCTTCGCCAAATACTCCGAGGTCCGCTTCCCGGGCGGGCTCACGGGTGCCGAAGTGGCCGAGAAGATGCTGCGCGACAACAACATACACAACGTGCGCGTGACCCATGTCAAGGGCCACCTGACCGACCATTTCGACCCGCGCAACATGACCGTCAACCTCAGCGAATCGGTCTACTCGTCCGACAGCGTGGCGGCGGCCGCCGTTGCGGCCCACGAATGCGGCCATGCCATCCAGCACGCCCGCGACTACGCCCCGCTGCGGCTACGCTCGCAGCTGGTTCCCGTGGTGACGTTCTCTTCCAAGGCGGCCATGATTACCATCATCGTCGGCCTGCTTATCATGGCGGCGACCAACAACGAACTTGTCTGCTGGATCGGCGTGGGACTCATCGCCATGTCGGCCCTCTTTTCGATAGTCACCCTGCCCGTCGAATACAACGCTTCGGCCCGCGCCCTGGAATGGCTGGAAAGCAGCCGCACCATGCAGGGTGCCCAGCTTGCACAAGCCAAGGAAGCCCTTTCGTGGGCCGCGCGGACCTACTTAGTTGCGGCCGTGAGCGCCATCGCCTCGGTACTCTACTACGTCTTTCTGATTCTCGGACGCCGCCGCTGATGGAACGGGCCCCCGAAAACTACACCCGCAGCGGATGGATTGCGGCCGCGGCGCTCCTCGGAGTGCTCGTGGCCGTGAGTTTCATCCCCCCGCAGAGCGTGGGCGGCGTGAAGTTCCGGCGTGCCAACATCCTCTCGGACTTGGTGGCTTTCGACGACAGCGCGGCCGACACCCCCTCGTCGGCGGTCTTCGACGAAGAAGAATTCCATGTCGACATGGCCGAAGTGGCCGAACGTATCGAAACCGAAGTGGCCACGCCCCATGTGCAGACCCTTTTCGAGTGGACCATCGGCCGCGACACCACCCTGCGGCCCCTCTTCAGGCCCGACACCGTGTGCCCCGAACGGCACATCGTCCCCATCGAAGAATACGATTCGGTCCGCACAGACGGCATGCGGGCGTTCTACGACAAACTGCTCACCGACGGGCGCCCCGTGCGCATCGCCGTGCTGGGCGATTCGTTCATCGAGGGCGACATCCTGACGGCCGACCTGCGCGAACGCATGCAGGAGACCTTCGGCGGGGGCGGCCCGGGCTTCGCACCCGTGGCATCGCCGCTCACCTACTTCCGCCGCACGGTCAAGACCGTGTCCAAGGGCTGGACCGCCTACAACATCATGCAGCGCAAGAAGACCCCCGAAAGCCTGCGCCAGAAATTCTACGTCTCGGGCTGGGTGTGCCAGGCCGGACCCGGCGCCTCGACGCGCTGGGAACCCACCGCCTACCGCCGCAAACTCGACGACTGCACCTACGGGCGCATCTTCTTCCTCTCGCCCGACAGCAGTCGTGTCGAAGTGACGGTCAACGACACGCTGCGGCAGGAATTCGCCATCGCGGGCGACCCCTCCGTCCGGCAAATCGCCGTGACGGCACCCCGCATCGGCTCGCTGGGCTTCCGCGTAGTGCGGGGCCACGAACGGTTCGTGGGCTACGGCGCCGTCATGGAGGGCGAGGGGGTGAGCGTGGACAACTACTCGATCCGCAGCAACAACGGGCAGGCCATGTTCTGGACCGACCCCTCGGTCGACGCCCAGATCGACGCCATGCTCGACTACGACCTTGTCATCCTGCAATACGGGCTCAACATCATGCAGCAGGGGGTCTACAACTACACGAACTACGCCGCCAAAATCGAGAAGATGGTGGGCTTCGTGCGCGAATGCTTCCCCGGCGCCGCGGTTCTGGTCATGGGGGTCAGCGACCGCTCGGTGCGCAGCGACACCGATTTCGAGCGGATGGACGCCGTGCCCCACATGATTTCGTACCAACGGCTTGCCGCAAGGCGTTCGCAGGCCGCGTTCTGGCCCACGAGCGACGCCATGCGTGCGCTGGGCGGCATGGAACGCTTCGTCCGCAACGGCTGGGCGGGCAAGGACTACACCCACATCAACTACGCCGGAGGCACCCGCATAGCCCATGCGCTTTTCGACGCGCTGAACCACCGCGCCTGCACCCTCCGCCGAAGCCACCGGCAACGGCAGCCCGAGGTTCCGGTGATGGATTCGCTCCAGCACGAACGCATCCGGCGGCAGCTGCTCTACCGCCCCCGGCCCATCGACCCCTCCGCACCATGATGCTGCCCGCGACGGACGACATAGCCGCCCGCCTCGGGGCGCTGCTCACCTACGACGCTTCTTCGCCGCTGATTTTCAGCAGCGGATTGTTTCTGTTCCTGTTCACCGGGTTCCTGCTCCTCTACGCCGCGTTCCACCGCAGGCCGACCGCGCGCATCGTCTATGTCATCCTTTTCTCGCTCTACTTCTACTACAAGTCGAGCGGCATCTACTTCCTGCTGCTGATTTTCGCCGCCGCGAGCGACTACTGGATAGCCCGCGCCATCTTCAACACCATCGACCGGCGCACGAAGCGCTGGCTCGTGGCGCTGAGCGTGGCCGTCAACCTCGGGATGCTGGCCTACTTCAAGTATACCAACTTCTTCATCGAAATCTCCAACCAGCTCTTCGGGCAGGGGTTCCTCCAGTTTCAGAACATCTTCCTGCCGGTCGGCATTTCGTTCTTCGTCTTCCAGTCGATGAGCTACACCATCGACGTCTACCGCGGACGGCTGTGGCCGCTCAACAACTGGCTCGACTACCTGTTCTACCTCTCGTTCTTCCCGCAGCTGGTCGCCGGGCCCATCGTCCGCGCCCGCGACTTCATCCCCCAAATCCGGCAGAACCCCGTCATCGTCACGCGCGAAATGTTCGGCACGGGCATCTTTCTGATTCTGAGCGGTCTGTTCAAGAAAGCCGTCGTGTCGGACTTCATTTCGCTCAACTTCGTCGACCGCGTTTTCGACGAACCGCTGCTCTACACCGGATTCGAGTGCCTCATGGGCATCTACGGCTACGCCCTGCAAATCTACTGCGATTTCTCGGGCTACTCGGACATGGCCATCGGCATCGCGCTGCTCCTGGGCTTCCGCTTTCCCAAGAACTTCGACGCCCCCTACAAGTCGGCCACCATCACCGAGTTCTGGCGGCGGTGGCACATCTCGCTCTCGTCGTGGCTGCGCGACTACCTCTACATCTCGCTCGGCGGCAACCGCAAGGGTCGGGCGCGGACCTACGCCAATCTGCTGATAACGATGATATTGGGCGGACTATGGCACGGGGCCGCCCTGCGGTTCGTACTTTGGGGCGCGTTGCACGGCGTGGCGCTGGCGCTCCACAAGCTGTGGATGTCGCTCGTTCCGGGAGCCAAGGCGACCGGGGCCGAGATGCACCCCGTATGGCGCGGTCTGGGCATCTTGCTGACGTTCAACATAGTATGCTTCAGCTGGCTGCTGTTCCGCGCCGAATCCATGCAGACCGTCACCCTGATGCTCCACCAAATCGTCCGCAACTTCAACGCCCCGGTCATCCCGCAGGTGGTGGCCGGCTACACGGCGGTCTTCGCCCTTATCGCCGCCGGATACGCGCTGCACTTCCTGCCGAGCAGGGCCGACACCCTCGCCCGGCACACCGTCGCCCGGTCGCCGCTGCCCATGCAGGTGCTGCTCGTCGCCGCGATGATCTGGTGCGTCATGCAAATCAAGTCGAGCGACATACAGCCGTTCATCTATTTCCAGTTCTGAACAATGAATAATGAATATTTAATAGTGAATAGTGTCTGCCGAAATTATTCACTATTCATTATTAACCATTAATTCCCGCTTAAAGTGTACGACTTCGACCACGGCCTTTTCCTGGCGCTCAACTTCGACGGCGGTCCGGTCATGGACTGCATCATGCTCGCCGTTTCGGGCACGCTGCTGTGGCTGCCGCTCTACGGCCTGATCATGTGGCTCGTATGGCGCCGCTACGGGTGGCGCAGCCTGCTGATATTCATCGTGCTGATGTCGGCGGCCATCGCCCTTTCCGACATGGTTTCGGGCATCTTCAAGCACAACGGAGTGCTGGGCGGGCTGCTGCCCGATTTCCAGCCGCGCTGGCGGCCCATGTTCACCCCCGAACTCGAAGGGCTGGCCGTCGCACCCGATTCGCTCGTGGCTATCCGCCGCGCCGCCATGCCCGGCGACTGGGCAGTGCACGTTCCGGCCGGAGCCGTGAGCGGTCATTACGGCACCGTATCGGCCCACGCCGCCACCATCGTGGCCCTTGCCGTACTCTCGGTCAGCGTTATCCGCCGCCGCTGGTTCGCATGGCTCATGACCGCCTGCACGCTCCTTATCTGCTACTCGCGCATCTATCTGGCCAAGCACTTCCCCATGGACTTGGTGTGGGGGGCGCTCGTCGGCGGGCTCCTCGGGTGGGGCGCCTGGCGGATTTTCCGACGCTTCGCGCAATACTTCGCCGACCGCAAAAATTGCTACTGAACACGCCATTGAACCCACCGCAGAAACTGCCGCTGAACCCGCCCCGTAAACCGCAGGCCCGACACAAAAAAGCCGCCCCGACATCACGGAGCGGCTTATTCATACAGCGCCGGCCGTCAGAATCCCCAGTCGGCCGGATTGTAGCTTGCCTTGACCGAAGCCGGCACGTCCGGGAAGAATTCGATGCCCATCTTCTCCTCGATGAACGACACCGGAACGACCCTCCGGTTCAATTCGGCCGTGGCGCTCGTGCCCGAAACCGTGGGGAACGCCTCGATCCAGAACCCGATGGCCTGCAACTCGTCGGCCGTGCAGTCGGCGATGCGCTTGCCCGTGTTGCCTTTCTTGGTGCGCAGCGCCATCTTGAACTGGTGGGTAGGCATGATGCACTTTTTCGACAAGCCGCTCGTAGGCGGCGTCTCGTTGTAGTTCGACGCGTCGTAGTCGGCCCAGTTGTCGTGCGCGTAATAGCATCCCGCAACAAGATACAGCGTGTCGGATACGATGTTGATGTTCTGCGACCCGTCGTCGGCCGTGAAGTCGGTGTTCTTGTAGTCGTTCGTCCCCGAAAACAGGGTCTCCACGTAGCTCCACACCGTCGCGAAGTCGGAAGCCGCGGCACTCGACTGCGGCGCTATGTTGGTCGGGTGGAAGGTCTGTATGTTGAGTTCCGCATCTTTGCCGCCGCGCTCGCTCGACATGCAAAGGTGGCCTTTCGACCAATAACCGCCTTTGCCCAGCGACTTCAGCAGCGTGTTGCCCCAGAACTGGTAACCGTCGTAGATGCCGTCGCCCTCGCCGTCGTGCTTGTATATCTTCGACTGGTACCTCTCGTCGAGCGCCGGATCGGGAGCCCACGGGTCGGGGTCGGTGCGCCCCGTGCCGCCCTCGCGGTAGACCGGATGCAGCGGATAGGCCACCCACACGGGATTGTGGCGCCGCGTATCGTAGCAATAGGAGTAGTTGCGCACGGTCTTCTTCGATTTCACGCTCTTGGACCAATGGGTGAAGAACGCCCGGTCGTCCTTGAGGGCTGCCGTGCTGCCCGTCGGCGCCACCCAGTTGGAGGGAAGCTCCGGGAAACGGTAAGCCGGCACAGGCGTCGGGTCGGGGTCAGGGTCGGGATTCTCCCCCGCAGCCCGTGTCACCGTGATGGGCCCGCCCGTCGTACCGCCCGCCACCGGCCGCACGTTCACTTGGATAGAGATGCCCTGCGGCATCCGGACGATTCGGAACGACCCGACGCCCGAGCCCGCAAAAGGCTCCGCCTTGACAAAGACGTCGCTGGGCGTATAGGTCACCTGCCACGCCGTATTCGACACCACCTGCACCGTATTGGCCGCAGGGTCCGTCTCGTCGAAGACGAACGACGCAGTCACGATTTGCGCGAACGGCTCTTCCCCGTCCTCGGCGTCATCGCCGCACGAAAGCGCACACAAGGCCATCAGCCCCATTATCAAACCCCTCCGGCATAGGAGGAGGGAACTCCGTCGTTTCCCGGCATCTTCAATCAATCGTTTCATCGCTCATTCGGTTCCGGCCCGAGGCCGATTGTTGCAAATATACGGATTCACAACTTAATATTCGCCTTTTTTCATTACTTTTGCACGGATAAACCGACAACATAAAAACGACATACACATGACCATCGAACTCAGTGAACAGGAACAGCTCCGGCGGCAGTCGCTCGCCGCGCTGCGCGAGTTGGGCATCGAACCCTACCCCGCCGCCCGTTACGAGGTGACGGCTACGGCCCGTGAAATCGCCGGGGGCTTCGACCCTGCCAAGGGCAATTTCCAGGAGGTCCGCATCGCCGGACGCATCATGTCGCGCCGCATCATGGGCAGCGCGTCGTTCTTCGAGCTCCAGGACCACACGGGCCGCATCCAGGTCTACATCCGCCGCGACGACATCTGCCCCGAGGGCGACCCGACGCTCTACAACACGGTCTTCAAGAAACTGCTCGACATCGGCGACTTCATCGGCGTAGAGGGCTTCGCGTTCCACACCAACACGGGCGAGCTGTCGGTCCACTGCCGCAAGTTCACCGTGCTGTCGAAGTCGGTGCGGCCGCTTCCGGTGGTCAAGGAAAAGGACGGCAAGACGTTCGACGCCTTCACCGACCCCGAAATCCGCTACCGCCAGCGCTACCTCGACCTGATTGTCAATCCGCAGGTCAAGGAGACGTTCGTCAAGCGGGCCAAAATCATGGCCACGATGCGCGACTTCTTCAACGAACGCGGCTACATCGAAGTCGAGACCCCCATTCTCCAGCCCATTCCGGGCGGCGCTTCGGCCCGGCCGTTCATCACGCACCACAACTCGCTGGACATCGACCTCTACCTGCGCATCGCCACCGAACTCTACCTTAAGAAACTGATTGTCGGGGGCTTCGACGGCGTCTACGAATTCGGCAAGAACTTCCGCAACGAAGGCATGGACCGCACGCACAACCCCGAATTCACGTGCATGGAGATTTATGTGGCCTACAAGGACTATCTGTGGATGATGGAATTCACCGAACAGATGCTCGAACGGGTGGCTATGGCCACCAACGGGACCACGGAACTGACCATCGACGGCAAGGCCGTGTCGTTCAAGGCGCCGTTCCGCCGTGTGACGATGACCGACCTCATCCGCGAAAAGACGGGCTACGACATCACGGGCCAAAGCGAAGAACAGCTGCGCGAAGCCTGCAAGCGGCTCAACGTCGAAATCGACGACACGATGGGCAAAGGCAAGCTCATCGACGCCATTTTCGGGCAATACTGCGAAGCAGAGCTGATCCAGCCGACTTTCCTTTGCGACTACCCCATCGAGATGTCGCCCCTGAGCAAGCGCCACCGCGAAAATCCCGACCTGACCGAACGCTTCGAGCTGTTCGTCAACGGCAAGGAACTCTGCAACGCCTACTCCGAGCTGAACGACCCCATCGACCAGCTCGAACGCTTCCAGGAACAGCTGCGCCTCTCGGAAAAGGGCGACGACGAAGCGATGTTCATCGACATGGATTTCGTCCGTGCGCTCGAATACGGCATGCCCTCGTGCTCGGGCATGGGTATCGGCATCGACCGCCTGACGATGTTCATGACGGGGCAGACCTCCATCCAGGACGTGCTGTTCTTCCCGCAGATGCGCCCCGAAAAGAAAGCCGTCAGCGACCCGGCCGAGAAGTACATCGAAATCGGCGTGCCCGAGGAATGGGTGCCCGTCATCCAGAAGATGGGTTATCTGACGGTCGATTCGCTCCGCAAGCTCTCGGCAGGCAAGTTCTTCAACGACCTCTGCGGGTTCAACAAGAAGAACAAGCTCGGTCTGAAAGCCCCCTCGATGGAGGAGGTCAAAAAGTGGTGCGAGGAATAGCCTATGTCCACGATCAACGGTGCGACGCTTGGCACGGTGTGGATGGCGCTCGCTGCGGCTCTCCTGATTTTCGTCTGGTGGCTGTCGTTGCGGCGGGTGCTGCCCCGAATGACACCGAAGCGCCGGAACCGGATGCTGTTATGGACCTATGCCGTACCCCTTCTCGCGGGGCTGATCTTTCCGCTCACGGACGATGCGGGGCATCCCGGCAAACGGTTCATGCTGAAACTGCTCCTCCTGCTCGCATGGGTGCTATTGACTGCAATCGTATACAACATAATCTATAAAAACAAACCGAACATGAGAAAGAAAATCGTAGCCGGCAACTGGAAGATGAACACGCTTCCGGCCGAGGGCGTGGAACTGGCCAAAGGGGTTGCCGCAGGCCGCGGCGAAGTGTGCAAGTGCGTGGACTTCATCGTCTGCCCGCCGTTCACCCACCTGTCGACGGTAGCCGAAGCGCTCAAGGGCTCGGACATCGCGCTGGGCGCGCAGAACTGCGCCGCCGAGGAAAAAGGCGCCTACACGGGCGAAGTGGCAGCCTCGATGATTGCAGCGCTGGGCTGCAAGTATGTCATCCTGGGCCACTCGGAGCGTCGCCAATACTACGGCGAGACTTCCGAAACCCTCAACAAGAAGATGACGCAGGTCTACGCCAACGGGCTGACCCCCATCTATTGCGTGGGCGAGAACCTCGACGAACGCGAGGCCGGCAAGCACTTCGACGTCGTGAAGAAGCAAATCGAGGAAGTGGTCTACAACCTCACGGCCGAGCAGTTCAAGAATCTGGTCATCGCCTATGAACCCGTCTGGGCCATCGGTACGGGCAAGACCGCCACGGCCGAGCAGGCACAAGAAATCCATGCCTACATCCGCAAGGTGCTGGCCGACAAGTTCGGCGCTGCCGCTGCCGAGTGCGCCATCCTCTACGGCGGCTCGTGCAAGCCCTCCAACGCGGCCGAAATCTTCGCCAAGGAAGATGTGGACGGCGGTCTGATCGGCGGTGCTGCCCTCAAGGCCGATGACTTCCTGGCCATCGGCAAGGGCTTCGGGAAATAAACCTGTTTCCCAAAACAACGAAAAACGAGGAGAAATCGTTCTCCTCGTTTTTTATTTGCCTGCCGCCCTTTCAGCACCCGGGCTCCCCAAAACAAAAATTCCGGTCCTAACTTGCGTAAGACCGGAACCCGATTGGTAGTGGATAGGGGATTCGAACCCCTATGTCATGCGTGAGAGGCATGTATCCTAACCCTTAGATGAATCCACCGGATGATTTTGCTGGGGCAAAGATAGCGCGAATTCGGCAAACTGCAAAATTTTTGCACTCCATTGTACAAAATTTTTCGCGGCGGGTTTCTTTTTCCCTGCTTTTTGTCTATATTTACATTCGGAACGGTCCCGTTCGGGCGGCTGTACCGAACTCCGGCACAGCCCGAACAACCCCGCAACGACCGTTCCGCAAAATCGTGCGCCCATGAAAACATCCCGCATTCTCGCTGCCGCGCTTCTTGTCGCCGCTTCGACCGCCTGCTCCGACCGTCCCGTGAAACCCCGTTTCACCGCCTCGGTACTCGATACGCTTCTTGTCCGGCCCACCTACGACTGTCAGGTGGATTACCGTTTCGCGACCATCGCCAACGCCCGCAAGTCCGAAGCCCTGCAAGCTATCGAGCAGAGCAACATCAATTATTTCTTCGAGCTGGAAGACTTCGAGGGTCCGGCCGCCGCGGCCATCGCCGAATCGCTCCGGCAGACCGACCAACAGCTGACGCTGCCCGAATCGCTCCGTCCCGAACGGAAAGCCGAATACGAAATTTCGGTCGAAAGCGAAGGTTCGGTCGTCGACACGCTGCTCTGCTACATGATTTACAGGTCCAGCTACCTCGGCGGTGCCCACGGCATGTATTCCACTGAATACCACACCTATTCGCTCGCCGACGGCTACGAGCTGTCGGCCGCCGACCTCCTCGGCGAGGAGAAGATGGAGCCCTTGCAGGCACTGATCCGCACGAAGCTCTGCCAGACCTACAACGCCGCCAACGACGAAGAACTCTCCGCCGCAGGCTTCTTCCCCGACTACATATCGGTGACCGACAATTTCCGCATCACGCCCGAGGGGATGATCTTCCACTACAACCCCTACGAAATCGCCTGCTACGCCAACGGCGAAATCGACGTCGAAGTTACGCACGAGGAGCTGGAGGCGCTCTGATACTCGCTTCCGCAGGCCGGAAGGCCGCACAAACAAAAAAGGTCCGGGATCTTGCGATCCGGACCTTTTTTCAGCGGGAACCACCCCACCGAAAAACGAGGGTGAATCGGAGGTATTCGACCCCTCGGACGAGCACCGCCCTCGAAGTCTTAGCAGCAGTCTCCCTACTGCAACCTGCCGATTTCCTCAACCAACCTAAAACTACTAACCTAAATGAACCTTAAAACTTCACTGCAAAGATAAGGCGAAAAATCGAACCGCGCAAGTTTTTATTAAATTTTTTTGCGATTTTTTTCAGAAAATTTAATAAAAACACTCTTACCAACTCCGAATAAACAACACAACAAATTATAAAACAATATATTACACATCCCATATCGCATGCTGTATTCCCCGGCAATTTTCCCCGAACCAGTCGCCCGAACACCCGATTGACACATACGGCCGTCAAACCGTCGCGTCCGCATCACCCCACCATTTTGTTCATAGGCGTATTATACCTACCTTTATACGCTCTTTCAATCCGGCCCGACTATGAAACCCCAACGAAAAATAGCCGTCGAACTGCTCGAAATAAGAAACCGCCATGTCGGCCTGGGCGAATTCGCCTATCGGCTGGCATCGCATATCGCCACTCAGGCGGCCGAACTGCACGACCGATACGGCATCCGGTTCTGTTTCATCGTTCCGCGAGGATTCAAAGGCTGCTTCGGCCCGGACGTCGCCTATATCGAAGTGCCCCGTTCCATCCGCCGGATTATCCGCTTCTGGCCCATGCGCATGGACCTTTGCCACATTACGCACCAGTCCTCGCACATCCGCTACATGCTTTTTGCGCGTCGGAACCTGCTCACGGTCCACGACATCAATTTCATCTACGAAAAAAAGGGAGCCAAACAGCTGCGTTACGCGCATGGCTTCCGTTCAAGACTGGCCCATGCGGATCAACTGGTCTACATTTCGCAGTTCACACGCAAGGACGTCGAAGCGCACTTCGCACCCGAACAACCCTGCCGCACAATCTACAACGGGGTCGCTTTCAGCGCTCCCGACCCGGGCACCGAACTGCCGCCGGAACTTCCCGACCGTTTTCTGCTGCATCTTTCCAGCTTGCAGCCCAAGAAAAATGCACACCTGCTTATTGAAATGATGGCGTTCATGCCCGAAGAAAATCTGGTCGTCGTCGGAAACTGGAAATCCCGTTACGGACAGAAACTTCTCGGACGCATCAAGGAACTGGAGCTGAACAACATATATCCGCTCGAACATGTCAGCGACGCTCAGAAAGCAGCCTTATACGCCCGTTGTTGCGGATTCTGCTTCCCGTCATTGTGCGAGGGGTTCGGACTGCCGCCCATAGAGGCCATGAAATGCGGCAAGCCGGTTTTCCTCTCAACGCTCACTTCCCTGCCCGAAGTCGGCGGCGAACATGCCTGCTATTATCCCGAGCTGACCCCCGAAGCGATGGCTCAAGCCACCCGGCAAGGGCTGCGCGACTTCGCCTGCGACCCCGAACATAAGGCCGCACAAATCCGCAACTGGGCGGACCGCTTCGACTGGGAAAAATGCGCCGACGAATATATCGGCTGCTACCTCGACTTGCTCGGTATAAAAGAGTGATTCCTAACCCGTCACCTTACGATAGACCGCCAGCAGGTCGGCGACCAGCTTTTCGGGCTCGAACCGGGCTACGTAGGCGCGGCCCCGCTCCGTCATCCGGCGGCGCAGTTCTTCGTCCGCAAGAATCTCCGTCAGCTTGTCGGCCAGCTCCTGCGGGTCGTCCGGGTCGACATAGGCCGCATCGGGCCCGCCCGCTTCTTCCAGACACGAACCCGTCGCCCCGACGGTCGGCACGCCGCAGCACGCCGCTTCGATCATCGGAATGCCGAACCCCTCGAAACGCGAAGGATAGACGAACACTTCGGCCATCCGGTAGAACGCCGGGAGGTCGGCGAATTTGACGTCGTGATAGATGTGGAGCCGCTCCGCAAGACCGTTTTCAGCCGCAAATTTCTCTACTTCAGCCGTGTAGGGGGTCCGTTTCCCGACCGCCACGATATGAATCGGCTCCGTCATCCGGGCCGCCGCCTGCACAAGCAACAGCAGGTTCTTACGTTCTTCGATACTCCCCACACTCAGCACATACCGCTCGGGCAGCCCGTATTGCGCACGCACCGCCCGTTTGGTTTCGTCCGTCACCTCGCGCTTGAAACTCTCGTCGCAGCCTTGGTAAACCACGTCGATTTTCTCGGGCGCAATGCCGAAAAAATCGACGATGTCGCGTTTGGTCGCTTCGCTGATGGCAATGATGCGGTCGGCCTGCCGACAAGCCGCACGGTATTTCCACGTATAAATCTGGCGGTCGAACCACTTGTAATAGGCCGGAAAACGCAGGAATATCAGGTCGTGAATCGTCACCACCGACGGGATGCCCCGCTTGCGCAGCCCCCACGGCAGCTCCGCCCCCAACCCATGGAACAGCGATACGTCGGCCGGAAGTTCGCGGCAGACCCCCGCGCTGCGCCACCACGCTTTCGCCAACCCGTGTTTCGGGGTCCGGGGCAGGCGGAATTCAATCTGTTCGCACTCCGGCAATCGTTTGCGCAGGGCTTCCCGCCCGAGGTCGGGCGTATAGAGCAAATAGCGGTTCTGCGGAGCCGACCGGGCCAGCATCTCCACGATGGTGCGGCCGTAGTTGCCCAAACCCGTAGCGTTGTGGGTGATGCGTTTGGCCTCGTAGGCTATCTTAAGCGGTTTGTCCGGCATAGAGAGCAAGATATTTGCGGTAAAAATGTTCGTAGGCAAGATTTTCTTCAAAATGGCGACGCCCGGCCGCACCCATCGCATCGCGCAGGGCCCTGTCGTCCAGCAGCCGGACCAGCGCGGCTTTGGCAACCGTCAGCCGCCGGGAAAGATCGGCTACGAACTGCTCGCCGCCGCCCCATGTCGCGGAAGCAAAAATCTGAAAAATCGGCTTCTCTGTCTTCATGCTGCCCTTTTATCAGCGCGACAAACGCCGTTTGATACTCTCGCCCCAACGGAACACCGTTGAAAGGGCGATGACCGCCGGGCGTAAGGCCCGCCATCGGTCGAGCCGGAAAAGCAGCAACTGCTTACCCGAAAAAATCGTCCGCAAGGCTTTCCGATAACGCGGTGCCATCTCGTGCAGTTTCCTGGCTAATTCGTCCGAGCCTCTCCAGCTGTTACTGCTTTTGGAAATATAGCCTACGTACCACCACAGCCCGCTGACCAACGACAGGAATTCGGCACGCTCCGGAGCAACAGCTCCGGCATTCCGCGCGAAAATATCGTCCACGCACTCCGCAAACTTCTTACAGTAATCGAACGTCAGTTTGTTGCGGTGAATCGACGACCCGGCCCGCTGCAGATAATTGTAACCGACATAGTCGATTGTGCGGACCCGGGCGACCCGGCAGCCGATCTGCAAATTGAGGAGCAGGTCCTGCCCCATCGGCATGGGATAATGGCAAAGCGATTCGCCGAACAGCTCCCGCCGATAAATCTTGGACCACATGGCAGGCATAATTTCATGTCCGACAACGCTTTGCAAAAAAACATCACCGTCCATTACACCTAAGTTTCGTTCGGGCACCGCCGTCCGGTAGGTCCGCGAAACACGCGTATATCCGCAGCATACCATATCGCAGTCTCCCTCCTCCTCGATGGCCGCCACCATCCGCTCCAGCATGTCGGGCTCCCACCAGTCGTCGCCGTCCAGGAAACAGACATACCGTCCGCGGACATGGGCAAGCGCCGTTTCGCGGGCGCGGGCGACACCCTGGTTTTCCTTATGAACCGCCACGATGCGTGCGTCGGCAGCGGCGTGGCGCTGAATCGCAGCCCAGGAGCCGTCGCACGAACCGTCGTCGACCACGATGGCCTCGAAACGGCCGAACGTCTGCCCCGCGACCGATTCCAGACAACGGTCGACGTAGGCTTCCAGATTGTAAACCGGAACGATTATCGAAACAACCGGTTCCGAAGTCTCTTCACTTATCATCGGTCTTATTGAATGTATGCTTTCACCCGGTCGGCAATCCGCTCGCCGTCGAGCGCCGCCGAAATGATGCCGCCCGCATAGCCTGCACCCTCGCCCGACGGGAACAGACCGCCGACGTCGGGGTGCATCAGCGTCGCCGGGTCGCGCGGAATGCGGACGGGCGACGAGGTGCGCGATTCGACCCCCACGACCACCGCGTCGGAGGTGACGAAGCCCCGCATCCGGCGGCCGAAGGTCGCGATTCCGGCCCGCAGCCCCTCCGCAATGAAGCGCGGCATCCAACGGTCCAGCCGCGACGGCACGATGCCCGGAATATAGGAGGTCGACGGCAGCGTACCGCTCGCACGCCCGGCCACGAAATCGGCCACGCGCTGGGCCGGAGCTATCTGGTGCTCGCCGCCGTATTGCCGCGCGAGCTCCTCGAACTGCTGCTGGAACTTCAGTCCCGCCAGCTCGCCCCATTCGGCGCGCAGATGCCCGAAGTCGCCGAACCTTACCTCCGTCACGATTCCCGAATTGGCATAAGGCGACGTGCGGCCGCTGGGCGACATGCCGTTGACCACCGACTGCGCGGCATCGGTCATGGCCGGGACGATGAAGCCGCCGGGGCACATGCAGAACGAGTAGACCCCGCGGCCTCCCTCCTGGCTGACAAGCGAATAGGCCGCCGCCGGAAGGTATTCGCCGCGCTCGGCGCAGTGGTACTGAATCGAATCGATGAGCGCCTGCGGATGCTCGATGCGGACCCCCATCGCAAAGGGCTTGGCTTCGAGCCGGACCCCCTGCCTGTGAAGCAGTTCGTAAATATCGTGCGCCGAGTGGCCCGTCGCCAGCACCACCGCGGCCCCCTCGATCCGTTCGTCGCCGCACTCCACGCCGCAAATCCGCCCGCCCTTGATTATCAGGCCGGTCACCCGCCGCTCGAAAAGCACCTCGCCGCCCGCATCGACGATGGTCTTGCGGATGTTGCGGATGATGCCCGGCAGCCGGTCGGTGCCGATGTGCGGATGGGCTTCGTAGAGGATTTCGGGCGTCGCGCCGTGGAAAACCAGCGTCCGGAGCGCCTTGTTGTAATCGCCGCGTTTCTTGCTGCGGGTGAAGAGCTTGCCGTCCGAAAAGGTCCCCGCACCACCCTCGCCGAACGCGTAGTTGGAATCGGGGTCGACCCGGCCGTTGCGGTTGATTCGGGCGATGTCGACCTTGCGGGCCGAGACGTCGCGCCCCCGCTCCAACAGAACGGGCCGCAGACCCAGCTCGATAAGCCGCAGCGCCGCGAACAACCCCGCGGGACCGGCCCCCACAATAACCACCTCCGTGCGCCCCGCCACCGACGGATAATCGAAATGCACGGGCCCCGGCGTCGGCTCGCCGTCGACGAAAATTTCCAGCGTGAGGTTGACTTTCGGCTGGCGCTGCCGCGCGTCTATCGACCGCTTGACCACCCGCACCAATGCCACGTCGCGTTCGGCCACACCCATCCGACGGGCCGCCAGCGACGTATAAAATCGGGCGTCGGCCGCTTCGCGCGGGGAGAGGACAAGGGTGATTTGACGGGACATTCTATTAAAGGTTATAGGTTAAAAGTTAAAGGTCAAAAATGCAATTGAACGGAAACCGAGGCACCTGCGGACTGCATCCGGCAAAAACGTGCGCTCCGAATCCGCCTTATGAACGGCTCTTGAATATTTTCGTTTTCACGTTTCACCTTTAACTTTTCACTTTATACTCAATGTGCTTCCAGCCAGTTCCGGCCCGCTCCGCACTCGGCCAGCAGCCGGACTTTGAGCGCCGCGGCCTGCTCCATGCTCTCCGTGATGATACGTGCAACCTGCTCTTGTTCAGCTATCAGCGTGTCGACCACCAATTCGTCGTGCACCTGCAGGATGACCCGCGAACGGATTCCCTCGGCCGCAAAACGGCGGTGCGCCTCGATCATCGCTATCTTCATGATGTCGGCCGCCGAACCCTGTATCGGAGCGTTCACGGCGTTGCGCTCGGCCAGACCGCGCGCCACGGCATTGTGCGAAGCGATGTCGTTCAAGTAACGCCGACGGCCGAAAATCGTCGCGACGAAACCTTCCTCCTTGGCCTTTTCGACCACGTGCTCCATGTATTCCTTCACTTTCGGATACGACGCGAAATAACCCTCTATCAGCTCGCGGGCCTCCTTGCGGGGGATTTCGAGCCGCTGGCTCAAGCCGAACGCTGAAATCCCGTAGATGATTCCGAAATTGGCCGTCTTGGCCCGGCGGCGCTCTTCTGTCGTCACTTCGTCGATGCGTTTGCCGAACAGACGCGCCGCTGTCGCCGCGTGGATGTCCTCGCCGTGCTCGAACGCCGCTATCAGCGATTCGTCGCCCGAGAGGTGGGCCATCAGCCGCAACTCCACCTGGCTGTAATCCGCCGACAGCAACACATGTTCTTCGTCCGTAGGGATGAACGCCTTGCGAATGCGGCGGCCCATCTCCTCGCGGACCGGAATGTTCTGAAGATTGGGGTTGGCCGAAGACAGACGGCCCGTCGCCGTAACGGCCTGATTGAACGACGTATGGATTCGCCCAGTCGCCCGGTTCACCAGCTGGGGCAGCGCCTCCACATAGGTCGACAGCAGTTTCTTGACCCCGCGGTATTCGAGTATCAAGGCCACGATGCGGTGCTTGTGGGCAAACGATTGCAGATACTCCTCATCGGTGCAGAACTGCTTGGTTTTGGTCATCTTGGGCTTCTCGGCGATGCGCATCCTGCCGAAGAGCACTTCGCCCAGCTGGCGCGACGAATTGATGTTGAGCGACGGTTCGCCCGCCTCGCGGCGGATTTCGGCTTCCAGCTCCGCGATTTTCCGGCTCAGCTCCACGCTGTACTCAGCCAGCGCGTCGACGTCGATGCGCACGCCCGCCATTTCGATGTCGGCCAGCACCTCGATCATCGGCTCCTCGATGCGGAAATAGAGGTCGTGCAACCCCAGCTCCTCGACCATCGGATAGAGTTTCTGCTTGAGCTGGTAGGTCACGTCGGCATCCTCCGCCGCATATTCCTTGACCCGCTCCACATTCACCAGGTCCATCGTCAGCTGCTTGGAGCCCTTGCCTATCAAGGTCTCGATTTCGATGGGCCGATAGTTCAGATAGCGCTCCGACAAGGCGTTCATGTTGTGGCGCGATTCCGGGTCGAGCAGATAATGCAGAATCATCGTGTCGAACTTCCGGCCCCGCACGGCGATTCCGAGCCGACGCAGGACCATCAGGTCGAACTTGACGTTCTGCCCGATCTTATCGATTTTTTCGTTCTCGAAAAGCGGCTTCACCAAAGCCGCCAGCTCCGCCGTATTTTCCTCCTTGAAAGGGATATACCACGCCTCGTGGGCCCTTACGGCCAGCGACAGCCCCACGATCCGGTCGGTGAAAATATCCAGCCCCGTGGTCTCGGTGTCGAAGCAGAATTCGGGATACTTTTCGATTTCGGCCACCGCCTGCCGCACCGCTTCCGGCGTGTCGGCCAATATATACAGGTGCGACGTGTCGAGCGCCGTCCGCAGCGGCTCCGGCTCGGGAACGGTTTCCACAAGCAGCGATTCTTCCACGACCGCGTCGGCCGCAGGCACCGCCGGACCCGCAAAGAGGTCGCCCTGCCCCGCCAGCGCCGCCTTTTTGGCCGCCGCCGACTTCGCCCGGGCCATTTCGGCCAATTGGCGCTGCGCCTCCTGCCGGGGAACGTCCGATAGCGGTTCGGCAGGCGCCACGTTGGTCAGGTCGCCAAGAAACGACTTGAAATCCAATTCGGCGAACAGGGCCCGCAGGTCGTCGATATGCGGGTCGCACATCGTCAATTCTTCCTCGCGGAACTCGATGGGCACGTCCAAGCAGATAGTCGTCAGCTTCTTGGCCAACATCAGATTGTCGGCCCACGCCGCGATTTTCTCGCCCTGCTTGCCCGGAATGCTGGCCACGTTGGCCAGGATGTTCTCCACCGGACCCCATTCCTGCACCAGCTTGCACGCGATTTTCTCGCCGATACCCGGCACGCCGGGGATATTGTCCGACGCATCGCCCCACAGGGCCAGGATGTCGCGCACGAGCACCGGGTCGTCGATACCGTACTTCTCGCGGATGGCCGCAGGGTCTACGATTTCGATTCCGTCCGTGCCTTTCTGCTTGTAAATCTTGCAGTTGTCGCGCACCAACTGACCGTAGTCCTTGTCGGGCGTCACCATATAAACGTCGTAGCCCGCGTCGGCACCCTTCTGCGAAAGGGTCCCTATCACGTCGTCGGCCTCGTAGCCCGCCACCTCCAGAATCGGGATGCACATCGCCTCCAGCACCCGCTTGACATAGGGCACCGAAAGGATGATGTCCTCGGGCGTTTCGCTGCGGTTGGCCTTGTAGTCCGTGAAGATTTCGCGGCGGAAGCTGCCCCCCTTGGGGTCGAACGCCACGCCCAGCAAATCCGGGCGCTCGCGCTTGAGAATGTCGCGCAGAAATTTGACGAACCCGAACACCACCGAGGTATTCATCCCCGTGCGGTTACGCATCGGGCGTCCCAGAAATGCGTAGTAATACTTGAACATCAACGCGTATGCGTCGACCAGAAACAGTTTTTTCATATCCCTTCGGTTGCGTCCCGGCCTCAGGCTCCGGGACGGTTGTCTTCGGCGAACCACTCCGCAAAGGAGGTCGCGGTTTCGTGCAGGCGCAGCGACCAGAGCTGCACGCCCTGCGGCAGCCGGGCCGCAATCCGCTGCGCAAAATCGGCCAGCATGTTCTCGCAGGTGGGCTGGTAATCCACCTCCGCGATATTGCCGAATTGCCGGGCGAGCGTCGCACGCAGTTCCTCGTTGGCCGCTGTCGCCCTCAGAATCAGCGTGTGGTCCAGCCGACCGACGATTTCTTCGGTCACGATGCGTTTGAGCACCCCGAAGTCCATGACCATCCCGCACTTGGGGTCGCCCTCGGCAGTCGAGGGTTCGCCTTTCACCGTCACAAACAAACGGTACGAATGGCCGTGTATTTCGCGGCACGGACCGTCGTAGCCTTCCAGCGCATGGGCCGCCTCGAACGAAAATTCTTTTGTCAGTCTTATCGTTGCCATAAATGCAAAGATAGCGCAAGTCGAGAGCAATGCCAAATTTATTTGGACATTGCCGAGACGCAGCCTATCGAATAAGGTGAAAGGTGAAAAGCGAAAGGTATTTTTCAAGTCGGCATAAAAACAAAATATCTTCGACGCGCAGACAAAGTGCGCAAGCCGAGAAACCCCCGATACCCTATTCCGCCCTCAACCACAAAAAATACGGGCCGCTTTCAGACAAAGGAGCGGCCCGGTATTTCGACTGCGTGCGACTTATCGCAATTCCACCTTGTAGGGCGAATACATCATGACCCCCTGGCGGTTCAGCGCTTCGCGCATCTGCCGCAGTTCGGCTTCCGGAACACCAAGCTGCGAACCGGATACCAACGTCCGTACCCGAACCTCCAGCGAAGCGAGAATCGCCGCAAGGCCCGTCGGCTGGTCCACTTTTTCGACCACGCGGTAGTCGCCGCCGATTTCCGCCTTGTCGGCTGCCAGCGCAATGGCCGTCTTCAGACCGCCGTAGGTGTCGATCAAACCGATTCCCAGCGCATCTTCGCCCGACCATACGCGGCCCCCGGCGATGTCCAGCACCTTTTCGATGGGCAGGTTGCGTCCCTCGGCCACATAGCCCGTAAAGGTTTCGTAGACCTTGTCCACACCGCGCATAACGGCGGCCCGTTCCAGCGGCGTCAGCGGCGCCACCGTTCCGGCTCCGGCCGAAGCATTGCTTTTCACGCCGTCCAGCGTGATGCCCAACTTGTTCTTCAGCGCGTCGATTTTGTCGATATACATTCCGAATACTCCGATGGAACCCGTCAGCGTCATCTTGTCGGCTACGATGACATCGGCCGGAGCCGAAATATAGTAACCGCCGCTCGCCGCATAGGAACCCATAGACACCACCACGGGCTTCTCGGCCCGGAGCAGTTCCATTTCGCGCCAAATCAGGTCCGAAGCCAGCGCGCTGCCGCCCGGCGAATTCACGCGCAGGACCACCGCTTTCACGTCGTCGTCCTCACGTACTTCGGCCAGTGTCCGGGCCATCGTGTTGCCGCCGATAGTACCGCCCGACGCTTCACCGTCCACGATTTCGCCCTCGGCATAGACAATCGCCACCTGCGGAGCGGCAAAATTCGTATCGGCCGGAAGCTGCGACGCGTATTCGCCCAGCGATACGAACCGATAGTCGCCCTGCTTGTCCGTCTCCACGCCCAGCGCTGCGAAGACATCTTCCATCTGGTCCTCGAAAAGCAGTCCGTTGACGAACTTCTTCTCGAGCGCTTCTTCCGGCAGCGAAACCTCCAGGCCGTCGGCAATGCGGTTCAGTTCCGCAAGGTCGATACGGCGCGATTCGGCAACCCCCTCCGCAATGGTTTTCCACAGCGAATTGACCAGCTGCTGCATCTGCTCGCGGTTGGCGTCCGACATCTTGGTCAGAATATAGGGCTCCACGGCACTCTTGTACTTGCAGACCGTCGGGCGGAAGATTTCGGCCTTGAGGTCCAGCTTGTCGAACAACCCCTTATAGAACATCAGCGTCGACGAAAGCCCCGTCCAGTCCATACCGCCCTGCGGCTGGAGATAGATGCTGTCGGCGGCCGAAGCCAAGTAGTATTGGCCCTGCGAATAGACTTCGTTGTACGAGACCACGAACTTGCCGCTCTCCTTGAAGTCGACCACCGCGGCGCGCAGTTCCTCCAAGATGGCCGAGCCCGAAATTCCGCCTCCGCCGTTGAGCCGCAAGTAGATACCCTCGATGCGGTCGTCGTCCTTGGCGGTTTCGATGGCCCGCAACGCCTTGATAAGCGAAAGTTGCTTGGTCGAAGTCATCGTCATCCAGTCGATGGCGGCAAAGGGATCGGTCGACGGCGAATCGACGATCTCTTCGGCCAGGTCGATTTTGAGAATCGACCCCGGACGAACCGTTACGGGACCTCCGTTCAGCGACGCAGCCATGCCGGCAATCATTCCGAACAGAAAAATCCAGAAAAACAGCGAGAGGAACGAACCCACCAAAAAGGCAAGCACCCCGGCCAAAAATGTTTTGAAGAAATTCATACCTATATATATTTAAGTTTGCTGTGCGGCTCTGTCGTATGCAAAGATAACCATATTTTTCGAGAAACAAATAAAATTTATCGTTTTTCGATAAGGCGTAACATTCATTCCTCTACTCCGGTAAAACAATAGCTTTTTCCGGGCTTCGTTTCCACATCGTAGAGCAAATCCATGTGTTCGGCATCCGGCTGCCGGGGTGCTTCCGGCGAAACGAGCGGCGCAAGAACGGTCTGCGCCCGCAACAACGGATTCGGACATGGGGCAGTGCCGGCAGTCCGCAACGCCTTGCCGTTCAGCTTCAAAGGCACGGCCGACCGGATGCGGAGCACCCCGCCCACCGTCGATGTCAACACGGCTCTCCGAAGACGGCCGCCGTCCCATGTCATTTCGTCCAGCACGAATCCGCCCCGGCAGCGCAGCCCTTTCACCGACCCGCGGGCCCATACGTCGGGCAGCGCAGGCAAAAGATGCACCGCTCCGGCATGGCTCTGCACCAACATTTCGGCGATTCCGGCCGTACAGCCGAAATTGCCGTCGATCTGGAAAGGAGGGTGGGCGTCGAACAGATTGGGATAGGTCCCGCCGTTCTGCCCCCGGGTGTCGGAAGTCGGATGCAGCTGCTCGGCAATCAACCTATAAGCATGGTTGCCGTCGAGCAACCGCGCCCAGAAACATACTTTCCACCCCATCGACCAACCCGTCGAATGGTCGCCGCGGCCATGCAGCGTTGTACGGGCCGCCTGCATCAGCGCTGGATGCGCGCCGGTAATCTGACGCCCCGGATAAAGCCCCCACAAGTGCGACGCATGGCGATGGCGGTCCTGCGGATTGTCCCAGTCTTCGAGCCACTCCTGCAACTGCCCCCAACGCCCCACCTGCATGGGAGCCAAACGACCCAGCACCGCCCGCAGACTATCCGTCAACGCGGGGTTCTCGCCCACGACTGCGGCCGCGTCGAGCGTATTGGAAAAAAGGTCGTAGACCATCTGATTGTCCATCGTTGCACCGGCCACAACAACGAAATCGCGCTTTCCGTCCACTTTCGGCGCGTTCTCCGGCGAATACGAAGGCGCCACGACCGAATAACCGCGCCGTGGCTCGGTCACCAGAAAATCAAGATAGAACAGGCACGCATCGCGCATTAGGGGATAGACTTCGGCCAAATAATCCCTGTCGCCCGAAAAGAGGTAACGATCCCACAGGTGCTGGCAGAACCACGCATTGCAAGTGGGCCAGATACCGTATTTGGGGCCGTCCACCGCCCCCGTCGAGCACCAGATATCGGTATTGTGGTGCAAGGTCCAACCCCGGCAGCCGTACATGGCTGCGGCCGCCCGGCCCTGCTCGGCCGTCCGACGGACCAAACCGAGGAAGGGTTCGTGCATCTCGGCCAGGTTGGTGACCTCGGCGGGCCAATAATTCATCTCCACATTGATGTCGGTGGTATATTTCCCGTCCCAAGGCGCATGGCGCCGATGGTTCCAGATACCTTGCAGATTGGCCGCCTGCCCGCCCGGCTGCGAACAACTTATCAACAAATAGCGTCCGAACTGGAAATAAAGCGCAGCCAACTGGGGATCGCCTACCGAAGCGAATTCGCGGACCCGCACGTCGGTCGGCTTGTCGGCCTGCGCCGTACGCCCCAAGTCGAGCGAAACGCGCCGAAAATAACGCTTGTAAATTGTTTCGTGGTCCCGAAGCGCCTTCCGGTAACAGCGCCCTGCATTGGCCAAATGGCTCCGGGCCTGCTCCGGGGCATCGCCCGACACGTCTTTATAATTTCTGAAATTGGTCCCTATCGAAACATAGACGATTGCTTCGTCGGCATGGCATATCTGCAAAGTGCTGTCGGACAATATTTTCAACTCACCGCCCACGGGCTCGATACGCGTCACGGCGGCAAACCGCACCTTGCCCTCGATGCCCTCGTGGTCATCGGCCCTGCCCTCCAGCCAAAGTTCGTTTCCAACGGCATGCCGCACGACATTCGTCTTGTAAGGCGTCGCATACCGGGCCGTAAACGAAATGCTGTTCTTTTTGGAAGCCGTCAGCCGGACAATCAGCAACTGGTCCGCAAACGAAGTAAAGGCTTCCCGGCGATAAGTCACACCGCCCGACGTGAAACGGGTGACCGCCACTGCCCGCCCGAGGTCCAGCTCCCGTTCGTAATCGGAAAACTCCGCTCCGGTCTCGAAATCCAGGCACAGCGAACCTACCGTCTGATAAGGCATGCCGTTGGCACCCTGCGGCGAACAGATGGCCGGACCGCAAAGTTCCTGCGCTTCGCGGTTTCGTCTCTCGAAAATCAGCTGCCGGATTTCGGGCAAGGCATCCTTGGCGGCCGGATTGGTATTGTTGTAAGGCGAGCCGCCCCACACCGTTTCTTCGTTCAACTGGAAACACTCGTGTTCGGGACCGCCGAAGACCATGGCCCCGATCCGGCCGTTGCCCAGCGGAAGGGCTTCTTCCCACACTTCCGCCGGACGGTCGTAGCGAAGTTTCAAATCCTCGCTTTCGGTCCGGCATCCGGCCAGTACCAACAATCCAAAAACCCAATTTTTCATCTTGCAGGATTCTTTGTTTTATACAAAAATAATATGAACTGCATGCAGCACCAAATAAATTTGGCATTACACTCAGCTTATTCGTATCTTTACAGAAGATAGGCTGCGTCTCGGCAATGGCCAAATAAATTTGGCATTGCTCTCGACTTGCGCTATCTTTGTCCATAGAAGTTTTTGTCAATAATGGAAAACGAAATCAAAAGGCTGCTTGCGGCTGTTGTTCATCCCGAAACCGGAAAAGACATCGTTTCCGACGGTTTTATCGAACATATCGCTTCCACAGCGAACAAAATTACTATCGTATTACGCTTCGCTAAGACCCGCGATCCGTTCGCCGGAAAAATCCGGAAACAAGTTGAAACCATTCTGCAAGAGCATTTTCCCCAATCCGAAATTCTGGTTGTCATCAAAGAGGGTGGACAGCCTCCACGCCCCGAACCGAAAACCTCGACTACCACAGGCGGCATTGCTCATATTATTGCCGTCGCATCCGGTAAAGGCGGGGTCGGAAAATCGACCGTCACGGCCAACCTCGCCGTTGCCTTGCGCAACATGGGATTCCGGGTCGGTATTCTTGACGCCGATATTTACGGTCCGTCACAGCCTAAAATGTTCGGTGTCGAAGGTTATCTGCCCGACGCTGTACAGGAAGACGGCATGGACCGAATCGTTCCCGCCGAATCCATGGACATCAAACTCATGTCCATCGGTTTCTTTATCAAGCCCACCGACGCCTTGTTGTGGCGCGGCGCCATGGCAGTCAATGCACTGAAACAGATGATTCATCAGACCCAGTGGGGAACGCTCGATTTTCTGCTGTGCGATCTTCCCCCGGGTACCGGAGATATCCACCTCTCAATTATCGGCGAACTGAAGATAGATTCTGCAGTCATTGTCTCTACCCCGCAGCAGATCGCTGTCGCCGATGTTGTCCGCGGAGTTGAAATGTTCCGCAACTCGAATGTCGGTATTCCTATCGCCGGCATAATCGAAAACATGGCCTGGTTCACTCCCGAAGAATTGCCCGATAACCGTTATTACCTTTTCGGCAAAGGAGGGGCCCAGCGTTTCGCCAAAGAAAACGACATCAATTTTTTAGGTGAAATTCCTATTGTTCAATCCATTATGGACGGTTCCGAAGAGGGTCGCCCGGCTGTCGGTATTGACGCACGCGTAGAACAATGGTATCGCAACATAGCAGAGCAAATCGTTGAAAAAACCGTAAAAAGCAGTCGATAAACTGTGTATAATACACCGAAAATTCGTCAATAATTCGAGATAACTTTACTCTCCCAAAAATTGCGAATATCAGAAGTGGCCGTTGTATATGAATTCCCGGAAAGAACAAAAAAAGTTTTGATGATTTATTAGTACTTCTGTCAAAACCGAAACTGAGAAATTGTTTATAAAAAACCGCTGTCAATTTGTTTATAGTGATTATCAATAGTTGTTCAAATATGTTTTATATATCTGATTATAAATGATTTTCACAAAAATACTATATATACTTCTGTTGATAAGATTCTTTTCTGAAATATCATTAACACGCCTAACAGCCATTATATTTATTCTTTTTAATAATTATTTAAATTAACTAAAAAAGAAAAATATAAAACCTGTCTAAACCCGAAAACTCGAACCCGCAAATGAACCTCGCAAAAACTTCGGATACCCAATCCACTACACGCTTGCTCGCCCGCATTGCCGAATTGAAGCGTCAAAAGAAAGCCGTCATATTGGCCCACTACTATACACGCCCGGAAGTGCAATCGGCAGCGGATTTTTTGGGCGACAGCCTTGCGCTTGCGGTTCGCGCACAAACGATAGACGCCGAAATCATCCTTTTTGCGGGAGTTCACTTCATGGCGGAGACGGCAAAGGTGCTCTGCCCCTCGAAAAAGGTGCTGATACCTTGCCCTGAAGCGGGCTGTTCGTTGGCCGAATCGTGCGATGCTGCGGCTTTTGCTGCTTTCAAGGCCCGCTATCCCGATCACAAGGTGGTTTCCTATGTCAATACGACGGTGGGTGTCAAAGCCTTGACGGATATTTGCTGTACATCTTCCAATGCGCTTAAGGTCGTGCAGTCCATTCCGGCCGACCAGCCGTTGATTTTCGGACCCGACCGCAATTTGGGCTCTTATATTCAGAAACTGACCGGGCGGAAAAACATGGTTCTGTGGGACGGTGCCTGTCATGTTCACGAGGAATTTTCGCTCGAAAAGCTGTTGGAGCTCAAGCAGAAACATCCTAAGGCCAAGGTCGTTGCCCATCCCGAGTGCCGGGCCTACATCCTCGACATTGCCGATTTCGTCGGTTCTACCGCAGCTATTCTTGATTATTGCGGAGATACTGATTCGACCGAATTTATCGTTGTTACCGAAGCGGGTATTCTTGCCGAGATGCAGCGGCGTTTTCCGGACAAGACGTTTATTCCTGCGCCGCCCGACGACGAGACATGCGGTTGCAACAACTGCCGTTTCATGAAGATGGTGACGCTCGAAAATATCGTGGCGTGTCTCGAAAACGAGGCACCCGAAATCATCCTCGACGAGCAGACGCGGCTCAAGGCCGAACGCTCTATTTTGAATATGATACAGATTAAATAGTTAGTTGATATGAAGAAACTTTTGTTGTTGTTCGTCGCTTCGGTCGTTTCGGTTTCGGCCTTCGCCGACGAGGGGATGTGGCTCTTGCCTTATCTCCAGAAGATGAATATCCGCACGATGAAGGCGCGCGGGTGCAAACTTTCCGCCGAAGATATTTACAGCGTTGATAAGTCGTCGCTTAAGGATGCCATCGTCATCTTCGGTAACGGGTGCACCGGGGAGATCGTCTCTCCCAACGGGTTGCTTTTCACCAACCATCATTGCGGTTTTTCGTCCATCCAGGAGCTTTCGTCCGTCGAGCACGATTATCTCAAGAACGGTTTTTGGGCCATGTCGCCCGAGGAGGAGCTGCCTGCTCCCGGTCTTTCCGTGCGGTTCATCCGCAAAATCATGGACGTCACGTCCGAAATCATCGGCAACGTGCCTTCCATTGCCGGGCAGGAGGAGTTCGAGCAGATTACGGCCGCCAATCGCAAGGCGCTGACCGAAAAGCTCCTTGCCGAGTATCCCGGCATGAGTGTCGAGGTGGATGCTTTTTTCGGCGGCAACCAGTTCTTCGCTTTCATCATCGAGAAGTTTACCGACGTGCGGCTGGTCGGTGCTCCTCCGCAGTCCATAGGTAAGTTCGGCGGCGATACCGACAATTGGATGTGGCCGCGTCATACGGGCGATTTCTCCGTGTTCCGCGTCTATGCCGGACCCGATAACAAGCCTGCTGATTATTCGCCTGAAAACAAGCCTTACAAGGCCGACAGGTTCCTGCGGATTTCGCTCGACGGGGTCGACGAAAACGACTTCGCCATGATTATGGGCTTTCCCGGTTCGACCGAGCGTTACATGACTTCCTATGAAATCGACGACATGCTCGGTGTTTCCAATCCCAACCGTATCTTCATCCGCGGGGAGCGGCAGGCTATCCTTTGGGAGGATATGTTGGCCAGCGACAAGGTGCGCATCCAGTATGCGTCCAAGTATGCCCGTTCCTCCAATTATTGGAAGAATTCCATCGGCATGTCGCGCGGCATCGAGAAGCTGAACGTCAAGGCCCGCAAGCAGGCGCAGGAGGCCGAGTTCCAGGCCTGGGCACAGCAGAACACCGTGCCTGAGGAGGGTTTCATTACGGCACTGCCCAAAATCAAGGAGTATGTCGACGGCCGCGGAGAAATCGACCACAATCGTCAGTACCTCGCGGAAGCGTTCCTTATGTCCGTCGAGGCGCTTACTCCCTGCCGTTCTTTCATGGGCAAGGAGAAAATCGCCGACCCTGAGAAGAGCAAGCAGCGGTTAGCCGATTGGTACAAGGATTATAATGCTCCCACCGACCGCAAGGTGGCCAAGCGGATGCTGAAAATCGCCCGCGAGAATATGACCGACCTGCCGTCGTTCTACACCGAAATCGTCGACAGGGATTTCGGCGGCGATACCGATGCTTACGTCGATTATCTTTATGACAATTCCGTTTTCGTCTCCGAGGAGAAGACCGCGGCGTTGGTCGACGATTTTTCCGCCGAAAAGTGGGCCGCCGATCCTTTCGTGCCTTTCGCCGAATCGGTGTGGAAGAAATACGTGGAGCTGAGCAAGGCATCCCGTCCTTTCTCGCAGCTTTACCGCGAGGGTCATCGCAAGTATGTCGCCGGGTTGATGCGTCAGTATCCCGACAAGGCCTGGGCGCCCGATGCCAATTTCACCCTCCGTCTCACCTATGGCCGCGTGCTGCCTTACGACCCTGCCGACGGAATCCGTTACAACCACTATACGACCCTCAAGGGCGTTATCGAGAAGGAGGACCCCAAGAACCCCGCCGAGTTCACCGTGCCTGCAAAGCTCAAGGAGCTGTACTATTCCAAGGATTTCGGGCCTTACGCCAATAAGCAGGGCGAGCTGCCCGTCGCTTTCCTCGCCGACTGCGATATTACGGGCGGCAATTCCGGTTCGCCCGTCCTTGATTCGCGCGGCGATTTGATAGGTCTCGCTTTCGACGGTAATTGGGAAGCCATGTCCGGCGACGTGGCGTTCGAGCCCGAGTTGCAGCGGACTATCGCCGTCGACGTGCGCTACGTGTTGTTCGTCATCGACAAGTTCGCGGGCGCCGGGTGGCTGCTCGACGAAATGCAGTTCAGATAGTCCGTTCGTTTTCTTCAGGCCGGGGCCCTGCCCCGGCTTTTTTTGGTTGGTTGCTATGCGTAGCGCTTCTTCCGTTTCGTCTGCCGCCCGTGTCCAGGGTACGGCTTTCGTCGTGTTGTTCGTCATCGGGTTCGCCCATCTGCTCAACGACATGATTCAGTCCGTCGTGCCCGCCGTCTACCCGCTTATCAAGGAGAAATTCGGCCTGTCGTTCGCGCAGATAGGTATCATTACCTTGGTGTTTCAGCTGACTTCTTCCATTCTCCAGCCTTTCGTCGGGCGATATGCCGACCGTCATCCCCGGCCTTATTCCCTGTTCGTCGGCATGTGTTTCACGCTGGTCGGTTTGTGTGCGCTCGCCGTTGCGCCCGATTTCCGGGTGCTGGTCGCCGCCGTCAGCATCATCGGGTTCGGGTCGTCGATTTTCCACCCCGAGGCTTCGCAGGTCGCGCAGTTGGCTTCGGGCTTTCGTTCGGTTTGGGCGGCATCGGTTCGGCGTTCTTCGGGTGGTTGGCCGACCGTACCGGTGTCGGGTTCATTTTCCGTATCAGTTCTTTCCTGCCGCTTTTGGGGGTCGTCGCAGGTTTTCTGCCTGACCTCAGAAGCGGCTCCCGATAAAAGCAGTTTCGGCCCGGAGTGGCATGGGCTACGGCTCATTCAAGCCCCTTTTCCCGTCCCGGCGGTAGGTCCGAACGGTTTCGGTCTGCCAGCGGTTCGTCGAAAGGGTGCTGCCAGCGTGGTCCGGCAGATTCAGCAATCCGCTGGCGGCATACCGCCGAGGTGCTAAAACGATTTAGTAGGCCGGTTGAACCGTTTTTCGGGCGGATTAGTCGGCTGGCATGAAGAACGTTTCAGCTTTTTCTCGGCCTGACAGGATAGTTCATTTGTGCCGTCAGTCATTCATTCCAGTCTGGCAGAAAACTTGGGTTAATGAATAATTAACAATGAATAGTGAATAATTGCTTTTTTATGTTTTGGTCTATTATTCCTTTTTAACTATTCATTATTCATTTTTTCTGTCATTCATCCGAGCGATTGCCTGAGCGCCTGCTGCGGGCGTCCGCAGCTGTGAGACGGGTGCGTTGGTTGTCGTCGGTGAGCACGCCGACTGTTGGTCATCGTCGTCGTCTTTCGTGGGGCATGCGTTCGGCGGCGGTCTGTTCGTCCGGTCGGATTTCGTGGGTTCTCTGAGCGGACACTACCGCGCCTACGGTATCCCCGTGCGCTGCGTCCAGCATCTGCCGACTGCTTTTTTGCAAATTGTCGTCCGGGTTGCTTTTTTGTGAATTAAATTCACTACTTTTGACCTTGGAAAGCAATATTTTGTAAGTCATGTCTAAAGAGTTCAAGCGTTACCTGGTTACTTCGGCTCTCCCCTACGCCAACGGTCCCGTGCACATCGGCCATCTGGCGGGCGTCTATATCCCCTCCGACATCTACACGCGTTACCTGCGTCTGCGGGGCCGCGACGTCGTGTCGGTCTGCGGATCGGACGAGCACGGTGTGCCCATCACCATCAAGGCCCGCAAGGAAGGGGTCACGCCGCAGGAGATTGTCGACCGTTACCACCGGATCATCAAGGATTCGTTCGAGCGCCTGGGCATGTCGTTCGACATCTATTCGCGCACTTCGTCGCCTACGCATGCCGTCACGGCGTCCGATTTCTTCCGCAAGCTCTACGACGAGGGCAAGTTCATCGAGAAATCCTCCATGCAGTATTATGATGAGGAGGCCGGAACGTTCCTCGCCGACCGTTATATCGTCGGTACGTGTCCCAAGTGCGGCAACGACCGCGCCTATGGCGACCAGTGCGAGAAGTGCGGTTCCACCCTCTCGCCCGAGGAGTTGGTCGATCCCCACAGCGCCGTGTCGGGTTCGGTGCCCGTCCTGCGCGAGACCAAACATTGGTATCTGCCTTTGGATCAGTACGAAACATTCCTCCGCAAGTGGATTCTCGACAGCCATAAGGAGTGGAAGACCAACGTCTACGGGCAGTGCAAAAGCTGGCTCGACGGCGGGCTTCAGCCGCGCGCCGTCAGCCGCGACCTCGATTGGGGCATTCCCGTGCCTGTCGAGGGGGCCGAGGGCAAGGTGCTCTACGTGTGGTTCGACGCTCCGATAGGTTATATATCTGCTACTAAGGACTTTACGCCCGATTGGGAGAAGTATTGGAAGTCCGAAGACACCAAGATGGTCCATTTCATCGGCAAGGACAACATCGTCTTCCATTGCATCGTCTTCCCGTCGATGCTCAAGGCGCACGGCGATTATATTCTGCCCGAAAACGTGCCGTCCAACGAGTTTCTCAACCTCGAGGGCGACAAGATTTCCACTTCGCGCAACTGGGCCGTCTGGCTGCACGAGTATCTCGACGAGTTTCCCGGCAAGGAGGATGTGCTGCGTTACGTGCTCTGCGCCAACGCTCCCGAGACCAAGGACAACGACTTCACCTGGAAGGATTTCCAGGCCCGCAACAACAACGAACTCGTCGCCGTGCTCGGCAACTTCGTCAATCGGGCACTGGTGTTGACCCAGAAATATTTCGGCGGCACCGTTCCGGCTTGCGGCGGGTTGAACGACTACGACCGCGAGACGATTGCCGAGGTGGCGGCCGTGAAAGGTTCGCTCGAAAAGAATATCGAGAATTACCATTTCCGCGAGGCGCTCAAGGATGCGATGAACATCGCCCGCATCGGCAACAAGTATCTCGCCGATACGGAGCCTTGGAAAGTCGTCAAGAGCGACCCCGAGCGGGTGAAGACCATCCTTTACGTCGCGTTGCAGATTACGGCCAACACCGCCGTCGCCATCGAGCCGTTCATGCCTTTCTCGGCCCGGAAGATACTTGCGATGCTCGCGGTCGACAAATTCGACTGGGAGCGTCTCGGTGCGACCGATTTGATTCCTGCGGGCCATCGTATCGGTGAGCCGGCGCTGCTCTTCGAGAAAATCGAGGACGAGGTGATTCAGCGTCAGCTCGACAAGCTCGAAGCGACCAAGGCGGCCAACCGGGCGGCTGAATCGGCGCAGCAGGCCGAGCCGCAGAAAGACGCCGTTTCTTTTGACGATTTTCAGAAGATGGACATCCGGGTTTCGACCGTTCTTGCGGCCGAAAAGGTCGCAAAGACCAAGAAACTGCTCAAACTCACCGTCGACACAGGTATCGACCGCCGCGAAATCGTTTCAGGCATCGCCGAATATTTCTCGCCCGAGGAGTTGGTCGGCCGGCAGGTGCTGGTCCTCGTCAACCTCGAACCCCGCGAGTTGAAGGGCATTCTTTCGCGCGGCATGATTCTCATGGCCGAAGATGCCGACGGCAGGCTGCAGTTGCTCGGGCCCGGCGAGAAGACGGCGGCCGGAGCGATTGTCGGCTGAAAAAAATCGAATTCTTAAAACTTAGCATTATGGCTGATATGGATTGGAGCGCATTGGGCTTCGACTACACCCGAACGGACTGCAACGTTCGCTATACATTTTCCGGCGGCAAGTGGAGTGCGATGGAGGTCACTTCCGACGAGTACATCCGCATGCACATGTCCGCCTCGTGCCTGCATTACGGCATCGAACTTTTCGAGGGGCTCAAGGCTTTCCGCGGCAAGGACGGCAAGGTGCGGCTTTTCCGGGTCGCCGACAATGCCCGCCGCCTGCGTTCTTCGGCCGAGCGGCTGTGCCTGCCGCTTCCGACGATGGAGATGATTGTCGACGGGTGCATGGAGGTGGTGCGCCGCAACGAGAAATTCATCCCGCCCTATGGGACGGGTGCTTCGCTCTATTTGCGTCCGGTCATGTTCGGCACTACGGCCGGATTGGGTGTCAAGCCTGCCAATGATGCCTTGCTTATCATCTATGCGTCGCCCGTCGGCGCCTACTTCAAGGAGGGAATCAAGCCCATCAAGGTGGCTCTCGACCGCGAACAGGACCGCGCTGCTCCACGTGGAACAGGCGACGTAAAGGTCGGCGGCAACTATGCGGCGAGCATCTATTCGAGCAAGAACGCCCACGATTTGGGCTACTCGAACGTGCTTTATTTGGATGCGAAAACGCATACGAAGATCGAGGAATTCGGTGCTGCCAACTTCTTCGGCATCAAGGATAATAAGTATGTTACCCCCAAATCGCCGTCGGTTTTGCCGTCGATTACCAACATGTCGCTGCGTCAGCTTGCTGCCGACATGGGGATGACGGTCGAGGAGCGTGATGTTCCGCTGGAAGAACTGTCGACTTTCGAGGAGGTCGGAGCCTGCGGTACGGCAGCTGTTATATCGCCCGTGTCGAAGATTTTCGACATGCAGACCAATAAGGTTTATCAATATGGTGAGGAGGTTGGCCCGGTTTCGATGAAGCTGTATAATCTTTTGCAGGATATTCAGTACGGCCGTGTCGAGGATAAGCACGGTTGGTGTACGATAGTCTTGTAGTTCTTTTGCTGTAAAGTAATGCGGCCCGTCCGAAAATCGGACGGGCCGCATTTTGTTCCACGTGGAACGTGTATGGGGTGTCTTGGTTTGTGGACGGCGGTCTGGGTCTTGGTGGTGGCGTTCGTTCCACGTGGAACCCTACCCTATCTGCCGAACTTCACTAATAACACGTTGACGTCGGCGGGCGATACTCCCGGAATTCTCGACGCCTGCCCGATGGTCGCCGGACGGATGCGGGTAAGTTTCTGACGCGCTTCGATGGTCAGCGCATTCATCTGCGAATAGTCGAAGTTGTCCGGAATGGCGATGCTTTCGAGCCGATGCAGTTTGTCGGCGAGAAATTTTTCGCGTTCGATGTATCCCCTATACTTGATTTGTATCTCCGCTTCTTCGACAGCTTCGGCCGGAATCCGGTTTTCGGCAATGAACTTTTCGAGTGCCGGCAGCACTTTTCGGAGCGAATCGAACGTCACATTATTGCGCATCAGAATGTCGCTGAGCTTCCGGCCCTGGGTCAGCGGGTCCGAACCGACCGTTTTCAGATAGTCGTTTATTTCGCTTGTTTTGATGCTCCGGTCACGGACGAACGAAATAAGCGATTCTACGAACGATTTTTTTTCGAGGAAATTGTCGTGGTTTTTGCGGCTGACAAGGCCGATTTCGTAACCGAGCGGGGTCAGCCGCAGGTCGGCATTGTCCTGCCGGAGCAGAATCCGGTATTCGGCCCGCGAGGTGAACATGCGGTAGGGTTCGTCGACGCCTTTGGTCACCAGGTCGTCGATGAGCACTCCGATGTAGGCCTGGTCGCGTTGCAGGACGATGGGCTCCTCCCCTTTCAGCGCCCGGTGGGCGTTGATGCCTGCCATCAGTCCCTGGGCGGCCGCTTCTTCGTAGCCGGTCGTGCCGTTGACCTGCCCTGCGAAATAGAGCCCGTCGACCAGCTTGGTTTCGAGCGAATGGTGCAACTGGGTCGGCGGGAAATAGTCGTATTCGATGGCGTATCCCGGGCGGAAAATATGGACGTCTTCCAGCCCCCGGATTTTGTGCAGCGCTTCCAGCTGAATCTCCCACGGGAGCGACGACGAGAAGCCGTTGAGGTAGTATTCGTTGGTCGTACGTCCCTCAGGTTCAAGGAATAGCTGGTGCTGGTCCTTGTCGGCGAAGGTGCGCAGTTTGTCCTCGATGCTGGGGCAGTAGCGGGGGCCGATGCCTTGAATCGTGCCGTTGAAAAGGGGCGAGCGGTCGAAGCCCCGGCGCAGAGTTTCGTGTACCTCGGGCGAGGTGTAGACCAGGAAACACGGCAGTTGATTCTCGACCGGGTGCGTGTCGGCCGAGAACGAAAACTTGGCCGGGTGTTCGTCGCCTTCTTGCAGTTCGAGGGCCTCGAAGTCGATGGTCCGGGCGTCCAGCCGGGCCGGCGTGCCCGTTTTCATGCGTCCGGTCTCGAACCCCAAGGCCTTGAGGCTCTGCGTGATACCGTGCGATGCGGCGTCCCCTGCCCTGCCCCCTTCGGCATGCGAATCGCCGCAGTGCATCATCCCGTCGAGGAACGTTCCGGCGGTCAGCACGACGGCCCGGCAGGCGAATTCCACCCCTAAGCGGGTGCGGACGCCCCGAACGCGGGGTCGGTCGGCTGCGGTGTCGAAAAGCAGTTCCGTAGCCGCATCCTGCCAGATATAGAGGTTCCAGGTGTTCTCCAGCGTGCGGCGCCACTCCTCCGAGAAACGCGTTTTGTCGCATTGCGCCCGCGGGCTCCACATGGCGGCGCCCTTGGAGCGGTTGAGCATCCGGAATTGCACGGCCGTGAGGTCGGTGATGCGGCCCGTCTGTCCGCCGAGCGCGTCTATTTCTCTGACAATCTGACCTTTGGCTACTCCGCCGATGGCCGGATTGCACGACATGGCGGCCATCTTGGTCATGTCCATGGTCAGCAGCAGCGTGCGCGAGCCCAGGCGTGCCGCGGCCGCAGCCGCTTCGCATCCGGCGTGTCCGCCGCCTATCACTATGATGTCGTATTCGAGCATGGCAAATCGGGTGTTAACGGGTGTCGCCCTCCCCTGCTGCGTTGCAAGCCAAGAATCGGGCCGCGGCAAAGGTAATGATTTATTCGCTATCGGCGGGCGGCAGGCGGATTTTTTGAGGGCAGAACCGTGGCCCCCCCCCTGGTGGTGTCAATGCTTTTTTCTTGCTCGGCTCTGCTTCGGGCTTACCGGAAATATTGGGTGTTGTTTGGTAGGCTGGAGACCGAAATCGTTTGGCGGACCGTAAAAAAACTGCGCTGAAATGTCGTTTTTTGGTCGCAAGCCGTTCGGGTTGCTTCGCTGTGATTATCTTTGTTCTTCGGATAAAAAGCAGTTTTCTGGTCCGGAATGGCATGGGCTACGGTTCATTCACGCCCCTTTTCCTGCCCCGGCAGGTCCGAACGGCTTCGGTTTGCCAGAGGTTCGTCGAAAGGGTGCTGCTAGCGTGGCCAGGCAGATTCAGCAGTCCGCTGGCGGCATACCGTCGAGGTGCTAAAACGATTTAGTAGGCCGGTTGAACCGTTTTTCGGGCGGATTAGTCGGCTGGCATGAAGAACGTTTCAGCTTTTTCTCGGCCTGACAGGATAGTTCATTTGTGCCGTCAGTTATTCAATCCAGTCTGGTGGAAAACAGACTTTAGTGAATAATGAATAGTTAGCAGGGAATAATTGTCATGTAGAACGCAGTGAACCGACGAACGAAGTATGGGCAGAGACTGCTTGCAGGCTATGCCATGCAAGGAGAAGGAAAACGAGCGCAGCGAAGTTAAACATCTGTTTTGCTGAAAAACAGATTCTTCGTCGGGCCAATGCCTTCCTCAAATGACAAAAGGAGGTATTCGGAATGACAAAGAATAAAATTATTCACTGTTCATTATCAATTATTCATTGAGTATTTTTTCTGTCATTCATCCGAGCGATTGCTTCAGCGCCTGCTGCGGGCTACCGCTTCGAGACGACGGGTGCCCTGACACACGTCGGCGAGTGGGGCCTCTGCTGGTCCTCGTCGTCCTATGCCGCAGGCCAGCTCGGCTCGGGCTATCTGAACCTGAACGCGGACAACGTGAACCCGCTCAACCATGGCCGCCGGGCATCGACCCTCTCCGTGCGCTGCGTCCAGCATCTGCCGACTGCTTTTTCTCCTTTTTTGCGGGTAGCTGCGGGCAGGGAACCGGGCTTTTTCGGCAGGCCGGACTGCGCCACGGCGAGAAAACCCGTATGAAAATAGCCCCCGGAGAACGGATAATAAAAAAATAATCGTACCTTTGTTTGTTGTCCGGCCCTACCCTTTCGGGCCGCGAAGCCGGGCTGTCGGGAAGACGAAGAACAAAAAACATAAATTGCCATGTACGGAAAAATCAAGGAACACTTGCAGCACGAGCTGGCCGAAATCAAGGCTGCCGGGCTCTACAAGACGGAACGGGTCATCGAGTCGCCCCAGCGTGCCGAAATCGAGGTTGCGGGCCGCAAGGTGCTGAACTTCTGTGCGAACAACTACCTGGGCCTGTCGGACAATCCCCGGCTGATCGAGGCGGCCAAGAAAGCGATGGACGCCCGGGGTTTCGGCATGTCGTCGGTGCGCTTTATCTGCGGCTGCCAGGACATCCACAAGGAGCTCGAAAAGGCGGTTTCGGATTACTTCGGGACCGAGGATACGATTCTCTATGCGGCTTGCTTCGATGCGAACGGGGGCGTTTTCGAGCCGCTGCTGACCGAGGAGGACGCCATCATATCGGATGCGCTGAACCACGCGTCGATTATCGACGGCGTGCGTCTGTGCAAGGCGGTGCGTTATCGCTACGCCAATGCCGACATGGCCGAGTTGGAGGAGTGTCTCAAGAAAGCGCAGGCCCAGCGGTTCCGCATCATCTGCACCGACGGCGTGTTCTCGATGGACGGCAATGCCGCGCCGCTCGACAAAATCTGCGAACTGGCCGAGAAATACGACGCGCTGGTGATGGTCGACGAATGCCATTCGGCAGGCGTGCTGGGCAAAACGGGCCGCGGAATCACGGAGCTGTACAACCTGCGCGGCAAGGTGGATATTCTGACGGGTACGCTGGGCAAGGCGTTCGGCGGCGCGGTGGGCGGCTTCACGACGGGCCGCCAGGAGATTATCGACATGCTGCGCCAGCGTTCGCGCCCCTATCTGTTTTCGAATTCGCTGCCCCCTGCCGTGGTGGGCGCCGGAATCGAGATGTTCCGGATGCTGAAAGAGAGCGACGAACTGCACGACCGGCTCGTGGCCAATGTGGAACACTTCCGCACGAAGATGATGGCGGCCGGGTTCGACATCAAGCCGACGCAGTCGGCGATTTGTGCGGTCATGCTCTACGACGCCAAGCTGTCGCAGGATTTTGCGGCGAAATTGCAGGACGAAGGGGTCTTCGTGACGGGATTCTACTACCCTGTCGTGCCCAAGGGGCAGGCCCGCATCCGGGTGCAGGTATCCGCCGGGCACACGTTCGACCAGCTGGACCGCTGCATCGCCGCTTTCGTCAAAGTGGGCAAGGAACTCAAAGTCATCGAATAAACAGAAAGCCATGTCGAAAGCCAATCTGGACGCCATAGACCGCCGGATACTCAAGTATCTGATTGCCAACGCGCGGATGCCGTTTCTGGAAATCGCCCGCGAATGCGGCATATCGGGCGCCGCGATTCATCAGCGAATCCGCAAGCTGACCGATTCGGGCGTGATTCTGGGCAGCCGCCTTATCGTGGACCCCAAGGTGATGGGATTCGACGTCTGCGCCTATATCAACATCACGCTCAAGGACCCGCAGATGATCAAGCCGACGGTCGAGCGGCTCAAGGAGATTTCGGAAATCGTGGAGTGCCATTTCGTGACGGGCGGCGGCAATATTCTCGTGAAGCTCTACTGCGTGGACAACGAACACCTCATGCAGACGATTTTCGAGGGGATTCTGCGCATCCAGGGCGTCGCGGCTACCGAGACCACCATTTCGTTGGACGAATCGTTCCAGCGGCAGGTAAACATTGATTTCATCGAGGAGTAGGCATTGCCGGGCTGCTCGGACTGAAGCCGACCGGGCCAAGGTCGTTCGGGGCAACTGGCGGAATGCAGGTCTTATAGATACGAACGTTTTCGATAGGCCGGGTACAGAGCCAAGGTTGCTCGGGCTTTGCCGAGGAGAGAAAACTTGCCCGAAAGGAAACCCTCCGGATGCGAATGCGCGTGTCCGGAGGGTTTTTGTTGGCTGCGGCGTCGGCAGGCAGCGGTTGTTTTTATCGAATTACGATAAAAATTTTTTGATATTCAAAAATTTGTTTTTACATTTGTCGCAGAAAGGCGGGGTCCGGCCGAATCGTTGCAGACTTTGAACGCCGTTCAGAATGACGGGATAAGGACTTTGTGCGGCGCCCGGTTCGGAACTATGGCGGACTGTCCCAATTAAGTCCGCAGTGGTTTCTACGAGGTTCCGCATTCGTGAAAACGGCAGGGTTGCGGCCACCGGGAGAAGCTCACCCGCACAAAGTAAGAACCGGACAATTGGCCCTATTCATCTGCGGCGGCTGGGGCCGGACGCATCTTCGATACGGGCCGCCGCAGATGGCAACGCAAAGCGTTGCGAAGTTAACACCTGTACCACAGGAAAGGTGCTTTGCTGACGCTCAGAATGATAGAGAGAGCTCCTCAGAATCAGAGGAAACGTTTGAAACGACCAACGAACGCCCGGGAATGACGGCCCCGATTCCATAGGCACTTGTGCAAACGAAACAAACCAATCCGAATAAAACTCGAAACGATGGATTTGCTGACGGCAGAACATGTCACGAAACGCTACGCCCGCCACACGGCGCTGGACGACGTATCGCTGGCCATACCCCGCGGGTCGGTCTACGGCCTGCTGGGTCCGAACGGAGCGGGCAAGACGACCCTGATCCGAATCATCAACCGCATCACGGCCCCCGACAGCGGCCGGGTGTTTTTCGGCGGCCGCGAAATCCGCCCGGACGACGTGGCCCGCATCGGCTATCTGCCGGAGGAGCGCGGTCTCTACAAGAAGATGAAGGTGGGCGAACAGGCGCTTTTCTTCGCCCGGCTGAAAGGGCTGTCGCGGCGCGATGCGACGGCGCGGCTGAAGCAGTGGTTCGTGAAGTTCGGCATCGAAAACTGGTGGGACAAGAAGGTGGAGGAGCTCTCCAAGGGTATGGCCCAAAAGGTGCAGTTCATCGTCACGGTGCTGCACGAGCCCGAGCTGCTGATTTTCGACGAGCCGTTCTCGGGCTTCGACCCCATCAATGCCAACCTGCTCAAGGAGGAGATACTCGCGTTGCGCGACAAGGGGGCTACGGTCATCTTCTCGACGCACAACATGTCGTCGGTGGAGGAAATCTGCGACCATATCACGCTGATCAACAAGTCGCGCAACATTCTTTCGGGCCGGGTCGACGACATTCGCCGCCGTCACGGGGCGAATATCTTCGAGGTGGCCTACCGGGGCGAGGAAAGCGCCCTGCGGCAGGCGCTCGCGGACCGCTGCGAGATATTGGAGGGCGCGGCCGAAGAATCGCTTTACCGGACGCTGAAACTGCATGTGGAGCACGATGACGAGGTCCGCGGGGTCATCGCGGCGGTGAACGAGGCTGTCGAGCTGCGTTCGTTCCGCGAAATCATCCCCTCGATGAACGACATCTTCATCCGGGCCGTGAACGGCACTTTGTAAGGTGAGAGACAGCCCCGTAATATTCTTCGTCGCAATGCTCCTCGGAATGACAGAAAGGACGGGAGAACGGAAGAATGCTCGGAATGTCGCTGTTTCTCGATGAAAAACTGCCTGAAAAACAATATAAACGCATAAATCCATGTCGAACGTATTGCTTATCATAGGGCGCGAATTCAACGAGCGCGTCCGCAAGAAATCCTTCATTGTCACTACCCTGCTGATGCCTGTGCTGATGCTCGGTCTGATGGCAGCCCCGGCGCTCATCATGCAGTTTTCGCGCGGCGACCAAAAGCGGATTGCCGTGGTCGACGAGAGCGGTCTGGTGGCGTCCCGGCTGCAAAACGGCGACGAACTGGTGTTCGAGCCGACGGACCTTGCCCCCGACGAAGCGCGGCGCGAGCTGACCGACCGTTTCGGGGTACTCTGCATCGGCCGCGACATTCTGACCAACCCCAACAGCGTGCGTCTGTACGCCAATTCGTCGTCGTCGCTGACGGTCGAAAGCAACATCACGGGCCAAATCGAACAGATCCTGGAAGCCGAAAAACTCAAGGGCTACAACATCGAGAACCTCTCGCAGATACTCGACGAAGTGAAGACGACGGTCGTGATGCAGACCTACCGCAACGACAAGTCGCAGGAGGAGGATTCGCAGGCGCAGTCGTCGGTGGTGGCTACGGCGCTGGGCTACGTGCTGGGTTTCATGCTCTACATGTTCCTGCTGATTTACGGTTCGATGGTCATGCAGTCGGTCATCGAGGAGAAGAACAGCCGCGTGCTGGAAGTCATGGTCTCGTCGGTGCGGCCGTTCGACCTGATGCTGGGCAAGATTCTGGGCGTGGCGATGGTCGCTGTGGTGCAGATCGTGGTGTGGGGCGTGCTGATATGCGGGGCCGGCAGCGTGCTGATTCCCTCGCTGATGCCGTCCGACGTGATGGCCGGAGCGCAGGCCATGCAGGCGGGGATGCCCGAGGCGGCCGCTGCGAGCGGTGTGGACCCGAACATGCTGTCGGCCGTGGCGGCGATGACCGACATGGGCTATGTGGTGAAGATATTCGTCTGCCTGCTGCTCTTCGTATTCGGGGGCTATCTGCTCTATTCGGCGATGTTTGCGGCGGTCGGCTCGGCGGTGGACAACGTGCAGGATGCGTCGCAGCTGCAGATGCCCATCACGCTGCCCATCATCCTGGCCCTGCTGGCGATGCTGGCCGTTATCAAGGATCCCAATTCGCAGTTGGCGTTCTGGTTTTCGATGATTCCGCTGACCTCGCCCGTGGTGATGATGGCCCGCATCCCCTACGACATCCCGTTGTGGGAAGTCGGTCTGTCGCTGGCTCTGCTCTACGTTTCGTTTGTGGGGATGGTGTGGCTCGCCGCTAAAATCTACCGCGTGGGAATTTTCATGTACGGCAAGAAGCCGACCCTCAAGGAGCTGGTCCGGTGGGTGAGGTACAGATAAGGTGAAAAATTAAAGGTGAAACGTGAGCAAAGTCAAAACCCCGCAGGGGTTATTAAAGGTGAACTTTGCGGTTGGGGCTATGCCGAGCAAGGAGGAGGGAAACAAGCGCAGCGTGGTTAAGAATCTGAAACAAGTGCCATTCTGAGCACAGCGAAGAATCTAATGACCGCAGATGTTTCGCTATCGCTCAACATGACATACTGCTGCCCTTTGTCATTCTGAGGAGCCGCCGAACCCCGTGCGGATTATGACCGCATGGAAACCCCGTTGCGGGCATGGAATATGATTGTGTTAGAGAAATAACAGATTTGCGAAAAATTTTTCATAAATTTGCGGCATCTTCCACGGAGACAGAGAAAGCATAACGATATAACTAAAAATCAAACGGCTATGATTTCGATCGACAATTACGATTTCAAGGGCAAGCGCGCGCTGATTCGCGTGGACTTCAATGTGCCCCTCAACGACAAGGGCGAGGTGACGGACGACACCCGCATCCGCGCGGCCATTCCGACCATCAGGAAAGTGCTGTCGGAGGGCGGTTCGGTCATTCTGATGTCGCACATGGGGCGTCCCAAGAAGAACCCCGACCCGAAGTATTCGCTGGAGCAGATCGTTCCGGCCATCGAGAAAAACCTCGGGACCAAGGTGCTTTTCGCAGGCGACTGCATGGGCGAAAAGGCCGCCGAGATGGCCAAGAATCTGAAGCCCGGCGAGGTGCTGCTGCTCGAAAACCTGCGTTTCTACGCCGAGGAAGAGGGCAAGCCCCGCGGTCTGGCCGAGGACGCCACCAAGGAGGAGAAGGACGCGGCCAAGAAAGCGCTGAAAGAGGGTCCGCAGAAAGAGTTCGTCAAGAAGCTGGCTTCGCTGGGCGACTGCTATGTGAACGACGCGTTCGGCACGGCGCACCGCAAGCACGCTTCGACCTATCTGATTGCCAAGTATTTCCCCAACGACAAGATGTTCGGCTACCTGATGGAGCGCGAGGTCAAGGCCATCGCCGCCGTCATGGAGAACCCCGCCCGCCCGTTCTGCGCCATTATCGGCGGCTCGAAGGTGTCGTCGAAAATCGGGGTCATCAAGGCCCTCATCGAGAAGTGCGATTCGATCGTCATCGGCGGCGGTATGACCTACACCTTTGCGGCGGCGCAGGGCGGTAAGGTCGGCAAGTCGATTTGCGAGCCCGACATGTTCCCCGTGGCGCTCGAAATTCTGGAGCTGGCCAAGCAGAAAGGGGTGAAGCTCGTCATGTCGCCCGACGCACTGATTGCCGACGACTTCTCGCAGAACGCCAACACCAAGACCGCTCCGGCCAACGACATTCCCGACGGCTGGGAGGGTGTCGACATCGCCGACGAGGGCAAGAAGGCTTTCCGCGAACATATCCTCGGCTGCAAGACCATCCTGTGGAACGGTCCCGTGGGCGTGTTCGAGATCGACAAGTTCGCTACGGGCTCCAAGGAGGTGGCGCTCGCCATCGCCGAGGCTACCAAGAACGGCGCCTATTCGCTTATCGGCGGCGGCGATTCGGTGGCCTGCGTCAACAAGTTCGGCCTGGCCGACCAGGTCTCCTACATCTCGACGGGCGGCGGCGCGCTGCTCGAATACATCGAGTTCGGCGACCTGCCGGGTGTAGCGGCCATCCGCGACTAAATCAGAAAAAGGCCGCCCGAAAGGCGGCTTTTTTCGTCGGAAAGAAGAAACCGGAATACACAAAAATACGACAACCGAATGAAAAAAATCCTTATGATGGCTGCAATGGCTTGTATGGCAGGCTGCCACAACGGTCCGAAGACGCCGGCCATCGACGCGGCGAACTTCGACACCGCCACGGCGCCCAACGCCGATTTCTACCAGTATGCCACGGGCGGCTGGCAGAAGAACAATCCGCTCAAACCCGAGTATTCGCGTTACGGGTCGTTCGACATGCTGCGCGACAACAACGAGAAGCGTATCAACGACCTGTTTGCCGGGATGACAGCCCAGAAAGCTGCGCCCGGTTCCGTGGAGCAGAAGATTTCGGACCTCTACAAAATGGGGCTCGATTCGGCGCGGCTCAACGCGCAGGCGCTCACCCCGGTCAAGGACGACCTGGACCGCATTAGCGGCATCCGCACCGTCAAGGACGCGGCTCCCGTGGTGGCCGACCTGCACCGGACGACAGGCAATCCGCTCTTTGCGATGGGCGTCGAGAGCGATCTGATGAACAGCAACATGAATGCGCTCTATGTTTCGCAGTCGGGACTGGGCATGGGCGACCGCGACTATTACCTGGATGCGGAAAATGCCGCCCTGCGCGAGGGGTATGTCGCCTGTCTGACGCAGTTGTTCTCGCTGGCCGGGTTCGACAAGGCCGACGAGCGCGCCGCGTCGGTGCTCGATTTCGAGACCAAGATGGCCGAGGCGTTCCGCTCGAATGTGCAGCTGCGCGACGTGGCTGCGATGTACAACCCCATGTCGAAGAAGGAGTTCATGAAGCGTTACGACGCCATCGACTGGGACGCCTACTTGGCAGGCGTGGGCTGCGGTGAATTCGACCGTATCATCGTGGGTCAGCCCGAGGTGCTGGCCGCTGTGAACCGCCTGCTGAAGACCGAGCCGATTGCAACGGTGAAAAACTATCTCGCGGCCCAGACCATCACCAGCGCGGCGCCCTACGTGGACGACGACACCTACGCGGCTTATTTCGACTTCTTCGGCCGTCAGATGTCGGGCCGCCAGGAACAGCGTCCCCGCTGGAAGCGCGCCATGTCGGTGCCCAACTCGCTGCTGAGCGAAGCCGTGGGCGAAATGTATGTGGCCAAGTACTTCCCCGAGGAGGACAAGGCCCGGATGCTGGAGCTGGTGAAGAATCTTCAGACGGCGCTTTCGCAGCATATCGACGCGCTGGACTGGATGTCGGCCGAGACCAAGGCCCGCGCGCAGGAGAAGCTGGCTTCGTTCACGGTGAAAATCGGTTATCCCGACAAGTGGAAAGACTATTCGACGCTCGAAATCGACCCGACGAAGAGCTATTGGGAGAATCTCAAGCGGGCCAACGCGTGGTATACGGCCGACAACTTCGCCGAGCTGGGCAAGCCCGTGGACAAGGCCAAGTGGCACATGCCGCCGCAGATGGTCAATGCCTACTACAACCCCACGACCAACGAAATCTGTTTCCCGGCCGCCATTCTCCAGCCGCCGTTCTTCAACCCTGCGGCCGACGATGCGGTCAACTACGGAGCCATCGGTGTGGTCATCGGTCATGAAATGACCCACGGATTCGACGACCAGGGCCGCCATTTCGACAAGGACGGCAACATGAACAACTGGTGGACCGACGCCGACGCCGCAGCGTTCAAGACCAAGACCGACGTGCTGGTCAAGCAGTTCGACGCCATCGAGGTACTGCCCGCCAAGGACGGTCAGCCGGCCCTCTACGCCAACGGTTCGCTCTCGCTCGGCGAGAACATTGCCGACCAGGGCGGTTTGCGCGTGGCCTGGACGGCTTATAACAACTCGCTGGAGGGTAAGGATGCCCCGGCCCCGATCGACGGATTTACGGACGCTCAGCGCTTTTATTTGGGCTATGCGACGCTGTGGGCTCAGAATATCCGCGACGAGGAGATCGCCCGTCTGACCAAAATCGACGTGCATTCGCTCGGCAAATGGCGCGTGAATGCCACCTTGCGCAACTTGCAGTCGTTCTACGATGCGTTCGGCATTACGGACGGCGCGATGTTCCTGCCCGAGGAGAAGCGGGTGATTATCTGGTAGACACGCTTTCGACGAAAAGGAGAGACCCGGCTTTCACAGGCCGGGTCTCTCCTTTTCACCTTTCACCTTTCACCTTTCACCTTTCACCTTTCACCTTTCACCTTTCAC